>DATFQX010000148.1:0-38663 GCA_035263865.1 Xanthobacteraceae bacterium | reverse complement strand
TATGCGCGCTGCCGCTAGTGCTGGCGCTGCTACCGGGCGCGGCACTGGCGCAGACGCCGGACCATGCCAACGACGAGGCGCCGCTCGAGCTGCCGGCCGACGCGCCGCTCGATCTCTCGACCCCGGAGCTCGAACCCGGCAAGCTCACGCCCACCACGCCATTTGCGGAGAAACCGCCCGCATCCGATTGGGCCGGCAAGGTTGGAATTGATTACAGCAAGCCGGCCATTCCAGCGGTGATGTTCCAGCCGGAGCAGTTGCTCGCCGGCGCGGTGCCGGATCAATCGACCGGCGTTGCCCGGGCCACCATCACCACGCCCGAGGCCCCGCTGGGCTGGGACAAGACTTCGATCGAGACGCGCGTCGACCCGGCGCAGGAGCAACCACATTGAGCCGTTCCGTGCCGATCGACGCCAACGTGTCGCTGACGCTGCAGAACGGCGTGTCGATGACCCGGCCGCTGCCAAACGCGAGCGGCCAAGTCCATAGCTGGGCCAGCAGTCAGGCGCTGCGATTCAACATCCTGCCGACCGACACGAGCGTGTCGTTCGGGGCCGACATTTCCAGCACCGATGACAAGTGGCTGCGCACGCTCAGCGCCGAGCAAAAACTGTTCGGCGGCCCGTTCAGCGTCACCGGCTCGGTGAGCGAGACCGCAACCGGCGACCTCTCGAAGAGCCTCAAGGCTGGCTTCAAGCGCAGCTGGTGAAACGGGCGGCGTTCGGGCGAACCCGGTTTGCCGCTCCTCGATGTTATGAGGTTAGCGCGGGCACCCCGTCATGGCCGGGCTTGACCCGGCCATCCATCTTCTTCGCAAAAAGCTTATCGCGAAGAACGATGGACCCGCGGATGACCGAAATCCGCTCTGGTACGCCGAGGCAACCCTTCGTAGGGTGAATCCATTCGCGGCACACGACCGCGCAGGTAAAATCATCGGGGAGGAGCACGCATGACCAGACGCACGCGGTTTGCCGCGCTGACACTGGCGCTGCTTGCGATGGCTGCGCCCGGCGGCGCGCAAACGGTCGACGAATATCCCAACCGCCCCATCCGCATCATCGTGCCGCAGGCCGCCGGCTCCGGCGTCGACCTGCAGGCGCGCGTGCTCGCACAGAAGATGGGCGAGCTGTGGGGCCAGCAAGGTATCGTCGACAATCGCCCGGGCGCGAACGCCATCATCGGAATGGATGCGGGCGCCAAATCGGCGCCCGACGGCTATACGCTGATCTACGCGCCGGTCAG
Source organism: Xanthobacteraceae bacterium (assembly GCA_035263865.1). Lineage (GTDB taxonomy): Bacteria > Pseudomonadota > Alphaproteobacteria > Rhizobiales > Xanthobacteraceae > VAZQ01. The sequence goes on along the minus strand of DATFQX010000148.1, from coordinate 37,421 downwards.
CGCGGTGACGACCAACGCCTTCATCTACAAGAAGCTCCCCTACGACACGTTTCGCGACTTCGTGCCGATCACACAGACCACGGCCAACCCGCTAGGCGCCGTGGTCAATCCCGCCTCCGGCATCAGTTCGATCAAGGATCTCGTCGCGCGCGCCAAGGCGAACCCCGGCGGGATCAACTACGGCTCGTTCGGCATCGGCAATATGACGCACCTGATGGGTGTGCTGCTGTCGCTGGCCGCCGACATCAAGATGACGCATGTGCCTTATCGCGGGCAGACGCCTGCGGTCACCGACGTGGTTGCGGGACAGATTCCGCTCGCATTCACGACCACGGCCGGAGTGGCGGACCTCGTGGAGACAAAAAAACTCGATCTCATCGCCACCTTCGGTGAAACGCGCGACGAGCAATTTCCGCAGACGTCGACCGTCGTCGAGTCCGGCTATCCGAGCGTCATCGTCGTAGGCTGGAGCGGCCTGTTCGCGCCCGCCGGCGTGCCGCCGGCCATCGTCAGCCGCATCTACGATGGCATGGCGAAGGCGCTGGCCATGCCCGACGTCAAGGATGCGATTTTTCGCCAGGGCTCGAAGGCGGTCAGCAGTGGCAGCCCGCAAGCGTTCGAGGGCTATATCAAAGCTGAAGCAGACAAATTCCACCCCGTCATCAAGGCTGCCGGCCTCGAGGGCTCGCAATGATGTCCGGCGGCCAGCATCGCTTCGGCCTGCTGACGCCCTCCTCGAATACGGTGCAGGAGCCGGAATTTTCCGCGCTTCTGCCACGAACGGTCTCGCTGCACACTGCCCGCGTCGCCTACCGCGACATCACCCCGCAAGAACAGATGCGCTGCGTGCTCGAGCTCGAGAGCGAGAGCCGCAAGCTCGCCGACGCGGAGGTAGATGTGATCGTGTTCGCGGCAACCGCCCCGACACTGGCCAAGGGCAAGGGCTACGACGGGGAACTGATCAAACGCATGCAGGACGCCTCCGGCCGGCCCGCCACGACGGCGGCGACTGCATTCATCGACGCGTTGACGCAGCTTGGGGTCGAGAAGATCGCGATAGCTGCGCCGTGGAGCAAGACCATGGACACGCCGATGGTGGCCTTCATGGAAGCGAGCGGCTTCCAGGTGGTCAATAGCGAGGTCGCGGGATACGTGGCGGGGGTGGAGCTCGGCCGCGCCGGCCCGCAGGCTGCCTACGAGCTCGGCCGCCGCGCCGACCGGCCCGAGGCCGAAGCCGTCATCATGCCCGGCGGCAATTGGCCCGCCGTGAGCGTCGTCGAACGGCTCGAGCGCGAGCTCGGCAAGCCGGTGCTGGCCAACAACGCCGTGAGCCTGTGGGCGGGGCTGCGCCTGCTCAAACGCAGCGACAGCATCGCCGGGCATGGGATCCTGCTGCGCGAGTGCCTGGCGGGTGAGGCTTACGCGACCGGCTCTTGACCCGCTACTACACCGTCGTCCCCGCGCATAGCGCGTCGAAGACGCGCGTAAACGCGCTTATGCTGGGGACCCACATTCCAGAGGCGGTGGTCATGGGTCCCCGCTTTCGCGGGGACGACAATCGTGAATCCGAGTGAAGGTGAGCGCGCGATGAAAATCGTCATTCCCGATGACTACCAGGACATGGTCGATCGGCTCGAATGTTTCTCGCTGATCCGCCAACATGAGATCGTGCGATATCGCGCGCCGGCGCGCGATATGAACGCGCTCGTCGAGCGCCTAGCCGAGGCCGACGTGGTCGTCGCGATTCGCGAGCGCGTGGAATTTTCCCGTGCGCTGCTGGAACGCTTGCCGAAACTCAAGCTGATCGCGCTCGTCGGCGCCAATTCCAGAACCATCGATTTTCCCGCCTGCACCGAGCTCGGCATTGCGGTCGCCACCGGCGAGAGCAACTCACCGGTTGCGCCGGCCGAGCTCACGCTTGCCTTGATCCTGGCCTCGCGCCGCAACGTGGCGCTCGAAGCGGAGCGCATGCGGCGCGGCGAATGGCCCTGCACGCTGTCGCATCGGCTGCGCGGATCGACGCTGGGCATTTTCGGGCTCGGCGCGATCGGGCAGCTAGTCGCCGAGGGCGGCCGCGGGCTCGGCATGGAGGTTCTGGTCTGGGGCCGCGACTCCTCGTTGGCCAAAGCTGCCGCCGCGGGCTATGCCCGCGCCCCTAATAAGCAAGCCCTCTTCGAGCGATCCGACGTCGTGTCCCTGCACGTGCGGCTCACCCGCGACACGCACGGCATCGTTGGCGCCGACGATCTCGACCGCATGAAGCCGACCGCGCTAATCGTCAACACCGCGCGGGCGGAACTGATCGCGCCCGGCGATTTGCTCGCCGCGCTGCAAAATAGACGGCCCGGCTATGCCGCGGTCGACGTCTACGAACGCGAGCCGGTCGCGGATCATCCGCTCCTGACCATGCCGAACGTCCTCTGCACCCCCCATCTCGGCTGGGCGGAATGGACGAATTTCGAACTCTATTTCCGCGAGGCTTTCGAGCAGATCGTCGCCTATGAGCGAGGCCGTCCTTTGCGCCTTGGCAATCCGCAGGTGCGAGCGCGCGCCTGAAAGATAAATTCTCGCCTCAACCTTTGGTTGAAACCGCGGACGACCCATAAAGCGCCCTTATTGACCTCATCAAAACAATCATTTTGTGCCCCGGTCGCTTTCCACCGATAATAGCCCGGTTTGCTATAGTAAAAAACTATGACGGCGCCTGACCTTGCTTGGCTCGGGCCACGATACATTCGTATTCCAGTCGAACTTCGGTCATGACACGATTTCCAATTTCAAACTCGACACCGATGTGGTCGCCATCGATCACTCGGTCATTGCCGATTTCCAGGCGCTCTTGGCGGGCCGCGCACGATGATGGCCAGGGCATTGCACCGGACGCCAATAACAGCATCACGGTGAAGAACGTCACGGTCGCGCAGCTCGTGCAGCACCAAGGCGACTTCCACTTCACGTGATTTGCTCGACGAAGGGCGGGGGCGTCGTCATGTCATCGCTTCACTTCGGCTACCCTCAGCGATCCGAGACAATGGCGCACGCGCGCCAATGAAGCGCGGGCGCACGTGGGCAAAATCACGGATCCAGAAGCCAAGCGGATCATGCTCGAGATCGTCGATCGCTACGAGACGCTGGCGAAGCGCGCGGAAACGGGTCTCGTCTGGGACGAAATGGCAAAGACAGGGACTTGACCGGCACCTTTGGACCGACTGAGCCGATAATCTCCTAAATTTTTTGCTCATCGGCATGCCCGCGCTTGTCGCGGGCATCCACGTCTTTATTGCGGCTCGACGCTTAAGACGTGGATGGCCGGGACGAGCCCGGCCATGGCGAATGCATGTAGCGCTAGTTTTCCGGAAGCGGGATGAATTCGGTCTCGTTCGGCACCGGCGCGAAGCGCCCTGTCTTCCAGTCTTCTTTCGCTTGCTCGATGCGCTCTTTGCGCGACGACACGAAGTTCCACCAGATGTAGCGCGCGCCCTCCAGCGCGGCACCGCCGAGGAACATGAGGCGCGCGCGCCGCAGGGCGCGCACGGTGATTCGATCGCCGGGGCGGAAAATCAACAGCCGCGGGCCTTCAAATGTGTCGCCCGCGATGTCGACCTCGCCTTCCACAACGTAGATTGCCCGCTCTTCCTGGTCCGGCTCGAGCGGCGCGCACGCGCCTGGCGCCAGGACGACTTCGGCGTAAAGCCATTCCGACAGCATCCCCACCGGCGACGTCTTGCCGAAGGCAGACCCGGCAATGACGCGGGCGCGCACGCCGCCGTCCTCGATCAACGGCAGGCTTGCAGCGTCGAAATGCTGGAACGACGGCGCGGTTTCCTCGTGGGCTTGCGGCAGCGCAATCCAGCTTTGAATGCCGAACATACCCTCGATGCCATGCCGTGCGCTCGCCGGGCTGCGCTCGGAGTGGGCAATGCCCCGCCCGGCGGTCATGAGATTCATCGCGCCGGGGGTGATCTCGAGCGTATTGCCCTCGCTGTCGCGATGCATCACGCGGCCGTCGAAAAGGTAGGTGACAGTGGCCAGTCCGATATGCGGGTGCGGACGCACGTCGAGTCCTTGTCCGGCGATGAACTGAACCGGTCCCATCTGATCGAAGAAGATGAAGGGACCCACCATCTGGCGCTTGCCGTGCGGCAGCGCGCGGCGCACCGAGAAGCCGTCACCGAGGTCGCGCACGCGTGGAACAATGACGAGCTCAAGCGCATCGCAGGATCGTTTGTCGCCGAGCACGGGGTCGGCCGATGGTAGCCAGCTCATTGCGTTCCTCCGTTCACGTTCCGCCGTCCGTCATGCCTGCACCTGTCGCGGGCATCCATGTCCTTTGTTCGTTACACAACGAAGCTGGCATTGGAACTCCGTTCATTCCCGCGCAAGCGGGAATCCAGGGGTCCCAGGCAGTGGCCCCAGGGTCCTCGCTTTCGCGGGGACGAACGGATTTGAGTCCATCGCATTCGCTCCGAGATTCCCGCGACCTTCACCGTTGTTTGATGAACGTGCCCTTGTTCAATTCGGTGAACGCCTGCTGCAGCTCGGCTTCGGTGTTCATCACGATGGGCCCATACCACGCAACCGGCTCTTCGATCGGTTTGCCGGAGACCAGCAAGAACCGGATTCCTTCTTCGCCGGCCTGCACCGTCACCTCGTCGCCGCTGTCGAAGACCACGAGCGATCGATTTCCCGTTCGTTCGCGAATCAAGAGCTCGTTCCCGCCCCCTGCTTTTTCGGTGAGAACGCCGAACGGTTGCGAGGCCGACCCGAAGGTTCCGGAGCCTTCGAAAATATAGGCGAAGGCGTGCCGGCCGGTCTCGACCGGCAAAATTTTGCGTCGACCCGGCGGGACCCACACGTCGACATAGCGCGGATCGGCGGCAACGCCCTCGACCGGACCGCGCCGGCCCCAAAACTCGCCGCAGATGACGCGGACGCGCGTCCCGTCGTCGTCCACGATCTCGGGAATCTCGGCCGCCTTGATGTCCTGGTAACGCGGCGCTGTCATCTTCAGCGACGAGGGCAAGTTGGCCCACAGCTGGAAGCCATGCATGCGCCCTTGCGCATCGCCCTGCGGCATTTCCTGGTGGAGAATTCCGCTCCCCGCGGTCATCCACTGCACGTCGCCGGCTCCGAGCGCACCGCGGTTTCCGAGGCTGTCTCCATGTTCGACGCTCCCCGCCAGCACATACGTGATCGTCTCGATCCCGCGGTGCGGATGCCATGGAAATCCCGCCCGATAGTCTTCGGGACGATCGTTGCGAAAATCGTCGAGCAGCAGGAACGGATCGAACTCGCGCGTCTCGCCGAAGCCGAAGGCGCGGCGCAACTTGACCCCTGCGCCTTCGATCGTAGGTTTGGATTGGACAATTGCTTTAACGGGTCGAATTGACATTGGAGACTCCTTCACGCGAGGCCGGTCACGGTTACGGCGTGAACCTACGCAGCAGCGGAAATAGGTGCCTGTTCGCGCGCTGTCTTGAGCGCACTCGTCCACCAGGCGAGTTGGGCGAGCATATCGGTCGCGTTCGGCCGCAGATAGGAAAGCTCCGCGATGTCCTTTCCGCCTTTCCAAACCGCCATGAAGTCGGCGCCTTGAATATGGACACCGGTCCGGATCCGCGCCATCTGCAGCTCTACTGCAATGAGCCGCAGTTGTTCGATCGCCCGAGCCGCACCGACAGAGCCGTAACCGACGAAGGCAGCGGGCTTTTTGTTCCATTCCGGGTAGGCATAGTCGAGCGCATTCTTCAGGACGGCCGGAACGCCGCAATTGTATTCCGCGCTGACAAAAATGTAGCCGTCGAATTGGGCGACTTTCTTCTGCCAGCGCTGCGCGACCTCGTTCTGGGACGGGGTCCAGGCATTGGAGGCCACTTCGTCGAAGAAGGGCATCGGGTATTCGCGCAGATCGATGACCTCCACGATCATGTCATCGCGTTGCGCGGCGACGTCCGCAATCCACTGCGCGGGTTTATGTCCGAAACGGGCGGCGCGTGTGGTGCCGACGATCACCGCGATCTTGACCTTTGCCATGGCGGACCTACCTTGGTTATGGTTTGATACCAGGGCTAGATAAATGCCTAGGCGGCGAAGGCAAGAAGGCACATCGCTGATACCGAGTAACTTGCACGTGCCCGAGGATTGCCGCGCGGTGAGCGAAGTGCTCGCGCGCGTCGGCGACAAATGGACGGTGCTGGTCGTCAGCACGCTCGGCGGCGGGCCGAAACGGTTCAACGAAATGCGCCGCGCGCTCGGCAGCATTTCGCAGCGGATGCTGACTTTGACGCTGCGCGCCCTCGAACGCGACGGGCTGGTGACGCGCACGGTCTTCCCGACCATTCCGCCCCGCGTCGATTACGAATTGACCAAGCTGGGACATTCGCTGCTCGAGCCAGTGAGCAGTCTCGGGCTGTGGGCGCGGCAGAATCGCTCGGCGATCGAAGCCGCCCGGCGGCGTTTCGACGCTGCGGAGCACCGAGGGTAAGCTGTACTAGACTCGCCCGCGGGCGTGAACGACAACCGATCCGAATGGCGACTACGCTTCCGGCATACGGAGAGCCAGCGCAGGAAAATGTGACTACAATTCGACTACGATGATAGATCACATGCTCCCGCGTCATGGGACGCAAGGCGCCTCGCCCGGCTCCTAGCTTGCCGCGTCATGTGCAGGCCCGCCGGGTGCCTCGCAAGCACCGGTACGTCTCTCGGCGCTCCGCCACCCCTTCATGGGGGTGCGCGAGAAGCCAAAAAACAAAATCCGGGCGCACAAAACGCGCAGCGGGAACGAGGAAGGCTGTTTGAATATGGTGACCTATGCAGGATGTCCTCATCCCGAGGAGCGCGCATACCGAAGACGTCCCGCAAACGCAACCGCGCGTGCGCGCGTCTCGAGGGATGAGGACGGGCCCTGCCCGTCACGCTTCGAGACGCAAGCTGTGGAGGCTCCGCGCTCGCTTCGCGCTGCGATGCTCCTCAGCGTGAGGGCGAACCTGCCATGTTGCTCAGATCACAGCGGCGGTCCCTGCGGATGCTTTTGTGTTTTCGGGTCCATGTGATCCCAAGGGTGCGCGCTCGCGACAAAGACATCCATTGCCGGTCGATAGACCGAGGGATCATCCAGGCTTCCCGCCTGCAATCCAAGGAGATCCGGCAGCCGCTCCAATTTCACCGTCACCTGGCTGCCGCAACTCGCGCAAAAACCCCGTTCCACCGCCTTGCCGCCTTGCCCACAATCCTGTGATAACGCGGCTCGCCGCGCATCTGAACCGCAGCCTTCGGCACAGCGACGATTGCCGCATAGGCGCTGCCACTCGCTTGCTGACAGTCCCCGCAGTGGCAGTTCAGCATGATCAGCGGGTCAGCGTTGCATTCGTAGTGAATGGCGCCACACGCGCAACCTCCAGATAATTTCCCTGCCATGGTGCTCCTCCTGCTACCTTCTACCGGTCGCGCAGGACTATGGAACCGCCCCGATGTGGGGTGTTTCCAATGCGGACCCGTTGGACTAGCTTTTACATCCTAGAACTATTTGCAATGGCGAGCGAAGGAGACACGGCCGATGCGCGATCGCGCGCGGGCCGGCCTTCGCAGCACCCGAAGGAAGAGAGGCGCTGATGGCCCGAATAGATCTCGACGTGAACGGCAAGCTCCACACGATCGATGCCGACGCCGACATGCCGTTGCTCTATGCGCTGCGCAACGAGCTCTCGCTCAACAATCCGCACTTTGGCTGCGGGTTGGCGCAATGCGGCGCCTGCACCGTGCACGTGGACGGCCAAGCCGTGCGCTCCTGCATGACGCCGGTCTCGGCGGTCGGCAACAGCAAGGTCGTCACTTTGGCTGGCCTCGGCACGCCGGAGAAGCCGCACCCGGTACAGAAGGCCTTCGTCGAGGAACAGGTGCCGCAGTGCGGCTACTGCCTCAACGGCTGGATCATGACCGCGGCCGCGTTCCTCGAGCGCACAAAGAAACCGAGCGACGCGCAGATCAGGGAGGCGCTGTCCGGCCTCAAGTGCCGCTGCGGCACGCATATGGGCATCCTGCGCGCGGTCAAGCGCGCCGCCACCATGATGGGTTGAGGGAGGCCGCCATGACCAAGATGCACCAGCCCCTCTCCCGCATCTCCCGGCGCTCGCTGCTCAAGGCCGGCGGCGCGCTGGTGGTCTCGATCGGCATGCCCATCGCGTTCGACACTGTGCTGCGCATTGGCGAGGCATTCGCCCAGGGCGCCAGGCCGCCGCTCACGCCGGAGCAGCTCTCTTCCTACATCGCCATCAATGCCGACGGCACCATCTCCGCCTTCCTCGGCAAGACCGACATGGGACAAGGCTTATTCGTCGCCATCGGCCAGATGGTGGCTGAAGAGCTCGACGTGCCGTTCAAGGCCATCACCGTCATCATGGGCGATACCGCCAGCAGCGTGAACCAGGGCGGCGCCTCTGGCTCGACCGGCATCCAGCGCGGCGGCCGGCAGCTGCGCATGGCCGCCGCCGAGGCGCGCCGCGTCCTCGTCGAGATGGCGGCGGCAAGACTCGGCTTACCCGCCGACGCGCTCACCGTCACCGACGGCGTCGTGCGTGCCAAAGCCGACGCGAGCAAGAAATCGTCCTACGCTGAGCTCATCGGCGGGCGTTACTTCAACGTCGAGCTCAACTGGAACAAAGAGTACGACAACGCGCTCTATGCGCCCGGCAAAGCCCAACCGAAGGACTGGAGGGAGCACAAGATCGTCGGTCAGCCCATCGCGCGCGAGGACATTGCGCCCAAGGTTTATGCGCAACAAGACTTCTGCACCGACATCAAGCGGCCAGGCATGATGCATGGCCGCATGATCAGGCCCGCCGTCGCCGGCAGCGTGCCAGTGAAGATCGACGAAAGCTCGATCGGAGACATCCCCGGCGCGCGGGTGGTGTGGGAGAAAGGGTTCCTCGGCGTCGTCGCCGACAAGGAGTGGGACGCTATCAAGGCGGCACAAAAGCTCAAGGTGGAATGGTCGGAAGCAAAGCCACCGTTCCCGGACCAAACCGCGCTCTACGACCACATCCGCAGCGCGGCGGTGCGCAAGCGCGAGGTCGGCGGCAAGGAAACCGGCAATGTCGACGAAGCCTTCAAAACCGCCGCGCGCGTCATCGAGGCCGAATACGAGTGGCCATTCCAGTCGCACGCAAGCATGGGCCCCGCCTCTGCTGTCGTCGAGATCAAGGACGGACAGGCGACCTTGTGGACAGGTTCGCAGAAGCCGCACTACGCCCGCGACGGTATCGCCGCCATGCTTCACATGCCGGTGGACAACGTGCGGGCCATCTGGGTGCCCGGGCCGGGCTCCTATGGCCGCAACGATGCCGGGGATGCGGCGATGGACGCGGCCGTCCTGGCAAAGGCCGCGGGCCGGCCCGTGCGCGTCCAATATACCCGCGCGCAGGCGACTGGCTGGGATCCGAAAGGACCAGCCTCGATCCATCGGGCGCGCGCCGCCATCGATGCGTCCGGCAACGTCGTCGCCTACGAGTTCACCAGCAAGGGGTTCTCCCGACTCGACGTGTTCTCGCGTGAAGGGAGGCCGCCGGATACGCTGGCCGGGCAATTGATGGGCGTCGCCATCAGATCAGGCGACGCGTTTCGGGTGCCGGAGGAATCCTACGAGTTCGCCAACAAGCGGCTTGCATGGGAGACGATCGCGCCGCTGCTCGGGCGTGCCTCGCCGCTGCGCACCTCGCATCTGCGCGATCCGGTCGGACCCCAGGTCCATTTCGCGAGCGAATCGTTCATGGATGAAGTGGCCGCGGCGCTCGGCCTCGACCCGATCGAATTCCGCCTGCGCCACGTCAAGGCCGGGCGCGACGTCGCCGTGATCAAGGCCGCGGCGGAAAAAGCCGGCTGGCGGGCGCGGCCCTCGCCGCGCAAGGATCAGACCGGCAACACGGTCAGCGGCCGCGGCATCGCCTATGCGCAACGCAGCGGCACCCGCGTCGCCATCGTTGCCGAGGTCGACATCGATCGCGCCAGCGGAAAAATCTGGGCGCGCAAATTCACGGTGGCCCACGACTGCGGGCAGATCATCAATCCCGACGGGCTCACGCACACCATCGAGGGCAACATCGTCCAGGGCACAAGCCGCACGCTGTGGGAGGAGGTCAAGTTCGACGCCAATAACGTGACCAGCGTGGATTGGATGACATATCCGATCCTCGACATCGCGGAGTCGCCGGAGACGATCGACTTGGTACTGATCAATCATCCCGAGGTGCTACCGAGCGGCGCCGGCGAGCCGTCAACCCGTCCGGTGGCGGCCGCCATCGCCAACGCCATCTTCGATGCCACCGGCGTGCGCATTCGCCGCGTGCCGTTCTCGCCGGACCGCGTGAAGCAGGCGCTGTCGTAATGCCGGCGGCGTCGAGGCTGGCTCGGTCCCGCTCCCTTTCCCGCTAGCGGGAGAGGGAGGGCTCCGAGCTAACGGCCCGGTGTGTGCTACACTTCCCCCATGATCGCCCGAACACTCGAGGAAGCTCTGGCACCCATCGCCGATGGTTGTGTGCTGGCGGTGCCGCGCGAGGCGTCGGGCGTCGCCATGGCGGCGACGCGCGCGTTGATCCGCCGCGGCGTCAGAGACTTGCATCTCATCGCGCTGCCGACCTCGGGGCTCCAAGCCGACCTGCTCATCGGCGCGGGTTGCGTGAACACGATCGAGACCTCCGCGGTGAGCCTCGGCGAATTCGGCCCGGCGCCGCGCTTCACCGCGGCCGTCACATCGGGCGCGCTCCGGGTGAAGGACGCAACCTGCCCAGCGCTGCACGCCGCGTTCCAGGCGGCGGAGAAGGGCGTTCCGTTCATGCCGCTGCGCGGGCTGCTCGGCTCCGATGTGCTCGCGCATCGCAAGGACTGGAAAGTGATCGGCAACCCCTTCGACGACGATGACGATCAGATCGTGCTGCTTCCGGCGATCAGGCCGGATGTCGCACTGTTCCACGCCCCGCTCGCCGATCGCGAGGGGAATGTCTGGATCGGCCGCGACCGCGAGCTCGCCACCATGGCGCACGCCGCCGCGAAGACCGTGGTTACGGTGGAGAAGCTTCACGAGGGAACTCTGTTCGATGACCATTTGCTCGCGGCCGGCGCCCTCGGCGGCCTCTACGTCGAAGCGATCGCGGTTGTGCAGAAAGGCGCTTGGCCGCTAGCGCTTGCGGATCACTACAGCGCCGACGCGGCGCATCTTCGTGAGTACGCGCACATGGCCGCGAGCGCCCATGGATTTTCCGCTTATCTCGATCGGCACGTATATGCCCAACGCGCCGCGTGACGCCTTGCAGTCGTTTCGCGACGAAGAGTTGCTTGCTGACGTCATTGCTCGCCTCATCGGCGATGCCCGTCACGTCGCGATCGGCGCATCCTCGCCAATTCCCGCTGCCGCCGCACTGCTGGCGCGTGAGCGTGGCCATGGGCGGCCCTACGTATCGCTGTTGGGCAGCCGGCGACATAGTTTCTTCACCGATGGCGGACGCGAACTCTTCGACTGCGCCGGCCAGGGCCGCATCGACGTGTTCTTCCTCTCCGGCGGACAAATCGACGGCAAGGGCAACATCAACCTGGTCGCCATCGGCGACTACGCGCGCCCGGCAGTGCGCTTTCCCGGCTCGTTCGGCTCGTCTTACCTCTACTACGTCGTGCCCAAGGTGATCCTGTTCCGGCTCGAGCACAGCCCTCGCACGCTGGTCGAGAAAGTCGATTTCATAAGCGCGCCGGGCACGAGCGCGAGCAACATTTATCGGCCGGGCGGACCCGTTGCGCTCGTCACGAATCGTTGCCTGTTCACCTTCGACCGAAGCCGTCGGCGCTTCGAACTCGCGAGCGTGCATCCGGGCCATACGGTCGCGGAGGTCATCGAGAACACCGGCTTCGATTTCGACCATGCTCCGAGGGTGCCGGTGACGCCCTCACCTTCCGCTGAGACGCTGCGCATCCTGCGCAGCATCGTCGCCCCGCAGCTCGTCGAGGTTTATCGGCGGTTCGCAGCGGACGTGTTCGGCGTTGCAGAGGTCGCTTAGCGTGCGCATTCCTTGCAGATCGAATCTGGGTCGGGGTGGCGCGCTCGTGCCACATCAGTTAGTGAGTGTCTCTGCTGGATGCTACGCTCGCGGGCATAACATTATCGGTCGATGGCAAGACGGGGAACGAAGGTGCAACGAGTCGAAGTCGCAGTGATCGGCACCGGCTGGTGCGGCGGCATTCGCGCCGAGACGCTCTCGCGCTCGGCGCTCGTCGACAAGCTACACATCTGCGAAATCCGCCCGGATCGTCTGGCCGAGGTCAAGGCGCTAACCAAGCCGGCAACGGCCACGCTCGAATACCGCGACATCGTGAAAAATCCGGACATTTCGGTGGTCTATATCTGCACCACGCCGGAGCAGAACCATTACCCGATCACGCGCGATTGCCTTAAAGCCGGCAAGCACGTGCTGTTGGAGAAGCCCATCGCGATGGAATTGTGGGAGGCGGACGAGCTGATCACGCTAGCCAGGCGCGGCCGGCTCAAATTCACCATCGGCTATTCGCAGCGCTTCAATCCCAAGTTCGCTTACGCCAAGAAGAAGATCACCGACGGCACGCTCGGCAGGGTGGTGTCGGTGATGGTCAGCCGGCACCTCAGCCGGGGGCTCGGCACGAAGATCGCAAAGCGAGTGAAGCTGTCGCCGGTGGTGATGGAATCCACGCATGATCTCGACTTCGTCTTCTGGCTGCTCGAACCAGCTAAGCCGGTGCGCGTCTATTCGCAGGGCGCCTATGGTTACATGCAGCCGATCAACGGCTCCTACGATGTCATGTGGTCGATCGTCACGATGGACAACGGGACCATGGTCACGATCGGCGGCGGCTGGAACCTGCCGCCGGGATATCCCAATTTCTGCTCGACCTGGGTCGAGATTGCCGGCACGGAAGGCGCGCTCATCCTCGACGACACGCATCGCGACGTTTGGCTCAATACCGTATCGGAAGGTACCCGCTTTCCCATGTCGACCATGCCTGGCGAGCAGGTCGACCACGTGTTCGCGGGGCAGATGGGACCAGAGACGATCCATTTTCTGGAGTCCTGCATTATGGACCGGCCGGTTATGGTAACGCCGGAAAGCGCGCGCCTGGTGATGGAGACCTACACCGCCGCCGATCTTTCCGCCGAGCGCAACGAGCCTGTCGAGTTGCCGCTGTCGAACGCCGCGCTTTCCGCGGTCGCGGAAATGGCGGGAGGCAGGCGATGAGACGGCAGGCGAAAGGCGTCGGGCTCGCCATCATCGGCGCCGGCCGGGTCGGCCTGTTCCGCGGCGAGGTCGCCGCGCGCCATCCCGCCGTGCAGTGGATCGGGATCGCCGAGAAGAACCATAACCGCGGCTTGTATGTGGCGGAGAAGATCGGCGCCGACTTCGTCACGCACGATCATCGCGAGCTGCTCAAGCGCCCCGAAGTCACCTGCGCCATCATTGCCACCGACGAGCATCTCCATGTCGAGCCAATCATGGCGGCGGTCGAGCGCGGCGTGCCGATGCTGATCGAGAAACCGCTCGCCACCGATCTCGCGCAGTCGGCGCGCGTGCTCGAGGCGATCAGCGAGGCGAGGCTCGACGCCGTTGTCGGCTACACCCAGCGCTTTCGCCGCAAATGGCTCGCGGCCAAGGAAAAGGTGCGCACCGGCGCGCTCGGGGACGTGACGCTGGTGACCTCGCGCGCGTTCATGAATAGACTCGTCGCGATCGACAACTACAAGCGCACTGAGGATCCCAAGTCGATCTCGCCCATGGTGATCTCGGGCACCCACGCGCTCGACATCGTGATGTGGTGCATGGAGGCCAAAACCCCGGTCGAATGCTATGCGCGCTCGATCGACAAGGTATTCGGGCCTGCGTATCAGGGCATCGATGCCACCGCCGGCATGATCATGTTCTCCGACGGCAGCGTGTATCACCTCAACATTTCCTGGGCGCTGCCGGTGACATGGCCGGGCGCGGTTTACAGCCTCGAGATCGGCCTCAACGGGACCGAGGGCGTCCTTACCATCGACGATACCCATCGCGACATGGTGCTCGCGGTCTCGGCGCCACAGAACGAAGGCTATGCGCCGGATGATCGCCGGCTGGTCGATTTCATGGGCAGTTATCCGCCCGGCGATATTGCGCTCGGCGAGCTGCGTGGGCCGATGCGGGATGAAACCGATTCCTGGCTCAATCGGATCGCACTCGGGTTGCCGACGCAAGCGGCCACGGCGGCGGAGGCACACAACCGGCTAATGCTCACCAAGGCGCTCGATCTATCGGCCAAGCGCAAGCAGCCGGTGAAGCTCCCGCTCGAGCCCGGGGAGGAACGCGTCGCGGCATGATGGAATCGCGCCAGCAGAGAATGCGCATGAGAACGGCCACGCTCACCCTGTTGGCCGTTCTCGCCGCCGCTCCCGCCGTTGCGCAGCGGGAGGAAGCCGCCACCTTCTTCCGCGGCAAGACGGTGCGGCTCATCGTCGGCGTTGGCGTCGGTTCGGGTTACGACATCAACGCGCGGCTTTTGGCGCGCCACATGGCCGCGCATATTCCGGGCCAACCGACCATCGTCGTACAGAATCAGCCGGGCGCCGGCAGCCTCGCCATGACCAACGCCCTCTATCACACCGGCCCGTTCGACGGCACGGTGATGGGCGCTTCCTTCAACGGCATGCCGACGACGCCGCTGTTGCAACCCACGGGGGTACGCTTCGATCCGGTGAGGATCAATTGGTTGGGCAGCACCAATCGCGAGACGCAGGTCATGTATGTGTGGCACACCGCGCCCGCACAGGTGCTCGAGGATACCCGGGGAACGCAGATCGTGATGGGCGCCCAGGCACCCGGCTCGACCCAGTTCGATTATCCCGTGCTCGCCAACAATCTGTTCGGATTCAAGTTCAAAGTCGTGACCGGCTACGAGAGCACGCCGAAAATCCACCTGGCGATGGAGAGCGGCGAGGTACACGGCACCATCGCCAACTGGTCGACGCTCAAGGCCATCAATACGAATTGGATCGCGGAGAAGAAGATTCGCGTGCTCGCGCAATGGGCGCTGCAAAAGAGTCCCGAGCTCGACGGCGTTCCGCTGTTCCTCGATCTCGCCAAAAGCGACGCGGAGCGCGATGCGCTGCGGCTGATGCTGGCACGGCTGGAATATGGGCGACCGTTCTTTCTGCCACCCAACGTGCCGCCAGTGCGCGTTGACGCGCTGCGGCGCGCATTCGATGCCACGATGAAGGATCCGGCCTATCTCGCCGAAGCCGAAAAGCTCAAGATCGACGTCGAACCGCTACCAGGGGAGGCGGTCGCCGCGCTGGTCGAGCAGGTCTCGCGCACGCCCGCCGACACCGTCGCCCGAGTCCGTGCGGCGATGGAGAACAAGTGAAACGTGGACTGCGCGGGACGGGGCGGTACTGGTAAGGAAACGGACTCCCGCCGACCGCGCTTTCCGCTATAAACGGGCTGCCCGCACAAACCCTCCCGAATTTGGACCCAAAGATGGAAGCAAAGACCGTTGAACATCGCGCGCTCTATCGGCCGCGCTTGGAGGACGATCCCTTGGTGCGCGGGCTTGGGCGCTACGCGGCCGACGCGCCGATGTCCGGCCAAGCGCTCGCTTATTTCGTGCGGTCTCCGCACGCCTTCGCCGACATCCGTTCGATCGATACGCGCGCGGCCAAGGCTGCGTCCGGCGTCATCTCGGTGCTGACTGGAGCCGACATGGAAGGAATCGGCAATGTCTCCCAACACCCGCCGCTTGTCGGCCGGGGCGGGCAAAAGCTCATCGTTCCGTACCGCCCCGCACTCGCCGGCAAGACGGTGCGCCACGTGGGCGAGGCGGTGGCGATGGTGATCGCCGAGACGCTGACCGCCGCGCAGGACGCTGCTGAGCTCGTCACCGTCGATTACGAGGAGCGCACGCCCGTGGTCGACGTACGCGAGGCCGTACGCGAGGGCGCCCCGCAAGTATGGCCGGAGGCTCCCGGCAATATCGCGGTCGACTGGCCCGGCTTGGCGGCGAATCCGGATGCCAATGCGAAGGATATAGATGGCATCATCGCATCCGCCAAGCACGTGGCTCGGGTTGCCCTCGTGCACCAAAGGATCATGGTGCAATCGATGGAGCCCCGCGGCGCAACTGCAAGCTACGACCCGGCGAACGACAGCTATTTCCTGCGCTGCGGTTCCCAAAGCGCGCGCACGTTGCGCGACGGCCTAGCGCCGATTCTCGGTGTTCCGAGCCAGCGGCTGCGGGTCGTCACCGAAGATGTCGGCGGCGCGTTCGGACTGAAGACGGGACCCTATCCGGAATACCTCGCCATCCTGGTCGCCGCGCGCAAAATCGGTCGGCCGGTGCATTGGATGTCGAACCGAGCCGAGGCGTTTCTCAGCGACAATCACGCACGCGATGCCTTCAGCGAGGTCGAGCTTGCGCTTGATGAGCGGGGCAAATTTCTGGCGCTGCGCGTGCGTCATCTTGGAAATATGGGCGCCTATATCGGCGCCGTGGGCGCCAATATCCAGACCGTGAACCTCACGCGGTGCCTGCCTGGCATGTACGACATTCCCCGCATCGACATCAGCGCGCGCTGTGTCTTCACCAACACGACGCCAACTGCCCCCTACCGCGGCGCCGGACGGCCGGAGGCGAATTTCATGCTCGAGCGCGTGGTCGACGAGGCAGCGCGCGTGACCGGCATCGATCCGGTCAAACTGCGCCGACGCAACTTCATCAAGACCTCCGGGATGCCCTACAAGACGGCGGTGGGCACCACGATCGACAACGGTGAGTTCGCCGCCGTGCTCGACAAGGCGCTGGCGCTGGCCGATTACGACGGTTTCAAGCAGCGCCGGCGTGCCGCGGCCAAACGTGGCAAATATCGTGGACTTGGTCTTTCCTGCATGCTTGAGCATGCCGGCGGCGTGCCCCTCGAAGGCACTGCCCTCACCTATCCCGGCGGCGAGAGGCTGGTCCTCGGGCTGAACGTGCAATCGACCGGACAAGGCCATGCCAGCGTGTTCATCCCGCTGCTCGCGGAGCGACTCGGAATAAGACCCGAGCAGATTGTGCATCGGCACGGCGACTCGGCGATGGAAGTCGCGGGTTATGCTTCGGTCGGCTCCCGCTCCGCCATGACCGTGAGCCACGCGATGATCAAAACCGTGGAAGCGATGCTCGCGAAAGGCAAGGCGATCGCTGCAACCGTGCTGGAGGCCGCAGAGTCGGATATCGAATACCGCGACGGACGCTTCAGCGTCGTCGGAACCGACCGCGCCATCTCGCTGTTCGATCTGGCAGAACGTGCCAAGGAGATGAAGAAGCGCAGCGAGATCGCTGAAGATCTGGATACCAAGACCAGCGCGGAGACGCCGCTCACTTTTCCCAACGGCTGCCACATTGCCGAGGTGGAGATCGATCAGGCGACCGGCGCGCTTGCGCTCGTCGGCTATACCGCGGTCGATGACTGCGGCAGGCCGCTCAACCCCATGATCATCGAGGGTCAAACGCACGGCGCCATCGCGCAGGGGGTCGGGCAGGCCCTGCTGGAGCGGGCGGTGTTCGATACATCGGGCGGGCAGCTCATCACCGGCTCGTTCATGGATTACGCGATGCCGCGCGCCGACGATCTGCCGCTGTTCAAGGATGCGATCCACGCGGTGCCGGCGAGAACCAACCCGCTCGGTGTGAAGGGCGCGGGCGAAGCCGGAACGACCGCTGCGATCTCCGCGCTCATGAATGCCATCGCGGACGCGATCCCTGGCGGCGCCGGCGCGCATCTCGACATGCCCGCGACGCCGGAGAAAATTTGGCAAGCGTTCCAGCAGGCGCAGAAGAACTAACGGTATTTGCCATGCTCGATCCGGCAATCCATGTTCTTTGCGCAGAAGATGAGATGCGCGGGGTCATAAGCGCGTTTACGCGCGTCTTCGACGCGCTTCTGCCCGCGCATTACGGAGTAGGCGCGATTTCCCCTAACCCTGCGAAATGAATTTGGTATTGAGATAGGCGCCGAGCCCCTCAATGCCGCCTTCGCTTCCGTGACCGGATTCTTTGACGCCGCCGAACGGCGTCTCCGGAGTCGAGACCGCAACCGAATTGACGCCCACCATGCCCGACTCGATGGCTTCGCCGATGGCGGCCGCGGTCGCATTCGAACTGGTAAAGGCGTAGGCAGCCAGCCCGTAGGGTAGAGAGTTCGCGCGCTCCACCACCTCGTCGAAAGTCTTGAACGTGACGATCGGAGCGATGGGCCCGAACGGCTCCTGGGTCATAACCTTGGAATCGTCCGGCACCTCGGTCACGATCGTGGGCTCGTAGAAAAAGCCCTGGTTGCCATGCCGCTTGCCGCCGGTGACCACATTGCCCCCGCGGCTGCTCGCGTCGGCGACGAAGCTCTCCATGGCATCAATGCGGCGCGCATTGGCCATAGGCCCCATGGTGATGCCCTTTTCGAGCCCATCGCCGAGCTTGACGCCTTTGGCATAATCGGTAAAGCGCGCCAGGAATTTCTTGTAGGCATCCTCCTGCACGTAAAAGCGGGTGGGCGAGATGCAGACCTGGCCGGCGTTGCGGTACTTGAACGCGGCGATGGTGTCGGCGGCCTTCTCCGCGTCGGCGTCGGCGAATACGACCACTGGAGAATGGCCCCCAAGCTCCATGGTGGTGCGCTTCATGCCCTTGGCGGCAAGCGCGGCGAGGTGCTTGCCGACCGGAATCGACCCGGTAAACGATATTTTTCGCACCGCGTCCTTAGCCAACAGATGCTCGGAGACCTCTGCGGGCACTCCGAATACCAGGTTGAGCACGCCCGCGGGCAGCCCCGCATCTACAAAGCAGCGCACCAGCTCGATGCAGGCGCCCGGCGTCTCCTCGGAGGCCTTGAGAATGAGCGAGCAGCCTGCGGCCAGCGCCCCTCCGGTTTTGCGCGCGGGCGTAAGCACGGGAAAATTCCACGGCGTGAATGCGGCAACGACGCCGACCGGCTCCGTCACCACGAGCTGCCGCGTGCCCTTGACGCGGCCGGGAACGATGCGGCCGTAGCTGCGGCGGCCCTCCTCGGCGTACCAATCGATGATGTCAGCCGAGGTGATCACCTCGGCGCGCGCCTCGACATAAACCTTGCCCTGCTCCTGCACGAGCACCTTCGAGATCGCATCGTGGCGCTCGCGCATGAGGTCGGCGGCCTTGCGCATAATCTTGGCGCGGTCATAAGTCGAGGTCGCCCGCCACAGCGCGAAGCCTTTTTTTGCCGCTTCCAGTGCTTCGTCGAGGTCAGCCTTGCTGGCATGAGGCAGGTGCGACAGCGGCTTGCCGGTCGCAGGATTGAGCACGTCCTCGCCCTTGCGACCGCCGCCGTTGATCCACTTGCCGTCGATGTAGAGCGCGAGATCGGTATACATGGCGTCCTCGTTGTTCTCGTGATTTTCGCGGTGGAGGCAAACGGATTAGCATTTTTCGGGGATGGATTCACCCCTTGTCAGCTCATTGCAGTTATTCCGGCCGAGCGACATTGCTGGATTGTCCGGGGCATCACGGGCGTGGCTGCGAAAGCTGGAGCTAGCCCAAAAACGTGCCGCCGTTGACCTGGATGTTCTGCCCGGTCATGAAGGTCGCCCCCGGGCCGCATAGGAAACGCACGACGGCCGCGATATCCGACGGCTCGCCGCGCCGGCCAACGAGCGAGCGCACCAACGAATGATGCTGCGGCACCGGCTGTCCCGCGGGGCGCGGCGTCGCCATCAAGCCAGGCGTCACCGTGTTAACCCGGATCTTATCGGGCGCGAGCTCGTGCGCCAGCGCGCGCGTAAATCCGACGAGCCCAGCCTTGGCGGCCACGACATGCGCTCGATGCGCAGCGCCGGTATGGGCGGAGAGCCCGCCAATGTTCACGACCGCGCCCGCGCCGCTGTGCTTGAGATGGGGTAGGCACGCTTTAATGCAGTTGAAGGCGCCGTCGAGGATAACGCCGGTGACCGCCCGCCAATCCGCAAGGGTCATCGTTTCAAGCGGCTGCTCGGCCCGCACCGCCGCATTGTTGACGAGAATGTCGATGCGGCCAAAGCGCGAGGCTGTGGATGTCACCATCTTGGCGACGGCGTCGGCATCCACGACGTCCGCGGTGATGGCGAGTGCCTTGCCGCCGGCACGCTCGATCTCGTCGGCGACGGCCTCGGCCTCTTTCAGGTTGGAGCGCGCATTGACCATGATGGCCGCGCCGGCCTCGGCCAACGCGAGCGCGATGGCGCGTCCGATATTGCGCCCCGCGCCAGTGACGATCGCGACGCGTCCTGAGAGCTCCTCGGCCATTGTATTTTGATCCTTAAATCCGATGACCTTCGACTGGATAATCGCCATCAAGCATTGCGCAGCCGGGCATCGCCAAAGCCTGGAATGCGGTTGACCAAGATAACGACCGCGAAAGTGATGGCGAGCATGATCAGCCCCAGTACCGAGATTGCGCCGAGGTCGCCGGATTCGTTGAGGTCGAAGATGAGCACTGAAATCACCTTGGTCTCCGAGGTGAACAGCATGATGGCAGCCGATAGTTCCCGGATCACGCCGACGAAGATGAAGCACCAGGTTGCGATGACACTGGTTCGCAAGAGCGGCGCGGTGATGTCGCGCAACGTGCGCAGCCGCGTCGAGCCGAGGATGCGGCTGGCGTCCTCGAGATCGGTATGCACCGAGCGGAAGGCCGACTGCAGCTGTTGGTAAGCGGCGGGCAGCGCAATGGTCACGAAGGCGAGCAGCAGGATCCAGAGGGTGCCGTAGAGCACGAGCGGCGGTCGCGCGTAGCTCAGGAAGAGTCCCACGCCGAGCACGATGCCGGGAATGGCGACCGGTGCGGTCGCAAGGAAGCCGAGCGCTCGATACCCCCTGATGGCGCGGCGGGTGGTGACGTAGGAGATCACAAGCGCCATGATGGTGCCGATAGTGGCCGAGGCCACGCCGAGTAGGAAGGTGTTCTTAACGGCGAGCTGGGTCGCCGACAATTCGAAGAACACGAAATGGATATTGTGCAGGGTGAAGTTGTCAAAAGTGACGAACGACGTGGCCACGCGTGAAAACGTGGCATTGAGCAGCGCTCCATAAGGCAAAAACACGGGGCACAGGAGAACGAGAAACACGAAACCAAGCGCTGTCCATTTGAGCGCACCAAGCCTGATCAATCTCGGATCGCCCTGCTTGCCGCCGACGACCGAATAGCCGCGGCGTCCAAGTATAAGGTGCTCAGCGCGCAACAAGGCCACCGTGAGCACGAGCAGCGGTACCGAAGCCGCCGCGGCGAGTTCGGGCTTTGGCGGATAGTTGAACAGGCTCCAGATCTTCGTGGTCATCGTGTGAAATCCGGCGGGAATTGCGAGAATCGCCGGCGAGCCGAACAGCGTCATGGCCTGCAAGAACGCGATGATGGCGCCGGCAAGGAGCGCCGGCAATGCAAGCGGGATCGTGACACGCCGCGCCGTCGTCCAGGTGCGAGCGCCGAGAATCGCGGAGGCGTCCTCAAGATCGCCAGGAATGCGGTCCAGCGCATTCGCGATCAGCACAAAGACATATGGGAACGTATAGGAGGAGATGACGAAGATGAGCCCCGCTAGCGAATAGATGTTGAACAGGTGCTCGTCTGGCGGTGCGCCGGTCACCGCCCGAAAAATCTTGTTTAAGAGTCCGCTATTGGGCGCGGCTAATAGCTCCCAGGCGATGGCGCCGAGAAAGGGCGGCGTCACAAACGATGCCGTGACCAGCGCGCGGACGGTGCGGCGCAGCGGCATATCGGTCCGTGCGACGAGCCAGCCCATCGGCGCCGCGAACGCGCAGCAGATGATGCTCGAGCTCGTTGCCAGGATCACCGTCGTCGTCAAGGGATCGACGAATACAGGATCGGTCACCAAAGTCTTGAAATTATCGAGGGTGAATGCGCCGTTGCGGTCGACCAGGCTGTAATAGAAGAGCCAAGACACCGGCAGAATGATCAGCACGCATAGCAATGCGGCGCACAGGATCAGGACCGGCCAGGAGGCGTCGATCTTGTACGTGCTGAGAGCGGCGGGCGCCGTCGCGGCAATAGTCATGCCTGCAGCCTCGAAGTCGGTACGCGCCCTTTTCCCGCTTGCGGCAAGAGGTCCAACTTGCGGTTCCGATATGATGCACGACGTGCAATCATTCGCTTGGGGGACATTGAGATTTTTCGAAAGCGGTACGTCACACCCTGAAGATCTGCGCGTAACGTGCCTTGATCTCCTCGCTCGCTCGCTCGACCCCAGCGGGATCGTCTCTCCAGAGTTTGATGTCGTCGAGCCGACGCGCCCCCGGCTTCTCTTTAGTGAGCGGGTGGACCGAATGCTGGCGGGCAAAGTCGACCAGCAGCTGCTGCGCCTCGAGCGAATGCAGCCAATTTTGGAACAGGCGCGCGGCATTCGGATGGGGCGCCGAATTGAATACCGCGCTCGGGCCGGTGACGAGTGGCGTACCTTCGGTGGGATAAACGACCTCGACTGGCTGACCCGCCTCCTTGAGCTGGATGAGATTGTAATCATTGCCATCCGCCATCACCGCGCGCTCGCCCAGCGCGAGCTTCTTCGGCGGGTCGGTCGATGATTGCACTTGCATCACCTTCTGCTTGGCCAGTTTCTCGAGATATTGCCAACCGAACTCGCGCACGATCTGGAACGTGGCCGTCATGATCGTACCGCTGTAAGCAGGATGCGCCTTGACCGTCTTGCCCATCCATTTCGGGTCGAGCAGATCGGCAAAACTCTTCGGCGCCTCCTCCGGCTTCACGAGATTCGTGTTGTATCCGAGCGAGGAGAGCCATACCCGCGTCGTCACCCACAGGCCGTCGGAGTCGTAATATTGCGCGGGGTAGTGCCGCGCGACCTCCTCCGGCAGATACGGCGCGAGCCAGCGATTGCGCTTCCAAACGATGAAATGGGCGCCGTCAGCACTGTTGACAACGTCGACCGCATAGATGCGGCTCTCCATCTCCTGGCCGATGCGCTGAAACACGCGTTCGGCGCCGGAGCGCTCTACCCGAACCGTAATGCCCGGAAACCTGGCCTCGAACGCCTTGGCGAATTTCTCCGCGACTGGCAGATCCATGGCGCTGTAGAAGGCGAGCTTGCCTTCCTTCTTGGCTGCCTCGACCAGCGCCGGCGTGATCGGCTCGGCAGCGGAAGTGCCGGCTTGCGCGCGGACTAGTCGCGCAGGCGCGCCTGCGGCGAGCGCCGCGATGGTCGCGCCGAACAGCTCGCGACGGGAAAATTGGGGCCTGTTCATCGATCCTCCCATTGTGGCCGGCGGGCAGCGGCTTCACACCCCGAAGAGTCTGCTGTAGCGCGCCTTGATCTGCTCGCTCGCCTGTTCGACGCCGGCCGGATCTTCTTTCATGGTCTTGATGTCTCGGAACGGCGTACGGCCGGGCTTTTCCTTGACCAGCGGATGCATCGACCGCAAGGCGCCGAAATCGACAATCAGTTGCTGGCATTGCGGCGTGAAGCAATAGCACTGGAACAGGCGCGCCGCGTTTGGGTTGGGGGCATTCTTGAAGATTCCGTTCGGACCGACGACGAGCGGTGTGCCTTCCGTCGGATAGGCGACCTCGACCGGCCCGCCGCTCTCCTTGCTTTGGAGCACGTTGTACTCGCCGCCATCCGCCATCACCGCGCGCTCGCCCAGCGCGAGCTTCTTGGGCGGGTCAGTCGCCGACTGCACCTGCATCACCTTCTGCTGGGCGAGCTTCTCCAGATATCCCCAGCCGAGCTCGCGCACGATTTGGAATGTCGCGGTGAGAATCGTGCCGCTGTAGCTCGGGTGCGCCTTGACGATCTTACCCATCCATTTGGGATCAAGCAGGTCGGCGTAGCTCTTGGGCGCCTCCTCGTGCTTGACCAGGTCGGTATTGTACGCGATCGGACTCAGGCTCACGCGGAAGCTTGCGAACGTCCCGTCTGGGTCCTTGTGGTCGGCGGGATAATGCATGCCGACATCTGCCGGAACGAAGGGGGCGAGAATGCCGTCCCGCTTCCAGGCGATGAAATGCGCCGCATCGGACGAGTTGACCACGTCAACGCCGTAGATGCGACTCGCGTATTCCTGGCCGATGCGCTGGAACACGCGCTCGGCGCCGCTACGCTCAACACGCACAGCGATGCCGGGAAAGGCGGCCTCGAACGATTTCGCAATCTTCTCTGCCAGCGGCAGGTCGATCGAGGTGTAGTAAAAGAGCCGTCCTTCTTTTGTGGCCGCCTCGACGAGGGAAGGCGTAATCGTCGTCGGTTCGGGCGCTGCCGCCCGGGAGGCAGATGCGAAAAGACCGCCAGCGACCGCAGCCGACTTGAGCACGTCGCGCCTGGAGATCCGACGCTGGCTCATAGGTCCTCCCGGTTCGCCTTGCAGCGCTTCCCGCTGATCAGCTTCACACCCCAAATAACTTGCTGTAGCGCGCCTTGACCTCCGCGCTCGTCTTTTCTATCGCCTCTGGATCGTCCTTCATCTTCTTGATCTCGCCGAACGGCTTGCGTCCAGGTTTTTCCTTGGTCTGCGGATGCACCGACCGCAGCCCTGCGACATCGATGCAAAGC
Source organism: Xanthobacteraceae bacterium (assembly GCA_035263865.1). GTDB lineage: Bacteria > Pseudomonadota > Alphaproteobacteria > Rhizobiales > Xanthobacteraceae > VAZQ01. The sequence goes on along the minus strand of DATFQX010000148.1, from coordinate 12,819 downwards.
TGTTGCGCCTCCGGAGAAAAGCAGAAACTCTGAAATAGTCGCGCGGCATTCGGATTGGGCGCATTCTTGAACAGCCCATTGGGTCCCACGATGAGCGGTGAGCCTTCGGTCGCATAGACGATCTCGACCGGCGTGCCCTTCTCTTTCTCGATGAACATGTTGTACTCGTTGCCGTCCGCCATTACCGCGCGCTCGCCCAGCGCCAGCTTTTTCGGCGGGTCGGCCGAGGACTGCACCTGCATTACCCTCTGCTTGGCGAGTTTCTCAAAATAATCCCAGCCGAGATCGCGCGTCATCTGATAGGTGGCGGTCATGATAGTGCCGCTGTAGCTCGGATGCGCCTTGACGATCTTGCCCGTCCATTTCGCATCGAGCAGGTCGGCATAGCTCTTGGGCGCCTCCTCGGCTTTGACCATCGTGGTGTTATAGCCGATCACACAGAGCCAAACGCGGAAGCTCGCGAAGGTGCCATCGGGATCTTTGTGCTCGACCGGATAATATTGGGCGACGTCTTCGGGCAGGTAGGGCTCGAGCATCCCTTCGCGTTTCCACACGACGAAGTGGGCGGCGTCGGACGAATTGACGACGTCGACGCTATGGATTCGGCTGGCATATTCCTGGCCGATGCGCTGGAACACGCGCTCGGCGCCGGTGCGCTCCACGCGCACGGCGATCCCGGGATATTTCGCCTCGAACGCCTTGGCGATGCGCTCCGCAACGGGCAGATCGACCGAGGTATAGTAGACGACTCTGCCCTCTTTCTTGGCCGCCGCGATCAGCTCCGGCGTGACCGGGCTCGCCGGAGGCGCGGCCGAGCTCACCGAGGCGAAGGTCGTCGATGCGGCCATGGCCGTCGAACCCTTGAGCACGTCCCGCCGGGAAAACCGCTTCATCGTCGTCTCCTCACCGAAAGTCGTTGTCCTCGTTCGCTCAACCGCTCAGCACGCGGCAGCGTTCCGGCGGCAGATGCAGCCACACCGAAGCGCCCTGGGGAATGTTCTCCGCCGCCGGCGCCACGACGCGCAGCTGCGTGCCATCGCCCACCTCCACCAGATAGTCACGGCTTGCGCCCAGGAACACCTGGCGCACGACGGTTCCCGGCAGCACATTTTCCGTTGCTTCGGGTTTCTTGGCCGATAGCCGCACTGCATGCTGGCGTATTGCGACCGCGCCATCGCCTCCCGCGGCAAATTTGCCGCCGCTGCAGCGCAGCGTCGAGCCCGACGAGGAGAGATGACAGTCGTCAAGCACTCGGCCCTTGATCACATTGCTCGAACCAATAAAACGGGCGACGAATTCCGAGCGCGGTCGATCATAGATGTCCTCGGGCGAGCCCGCCTGTTCGATCTTGCCCGCATTCATCACCGCGATCAGGTCCGCGGTGGTCATCGCCTCCGATTGGTCGTGAGTTACGTAGACCGTGGTGTAGCGGTATTCGTCGTGCAGGCGGCGCACCTCGAAGCGCATCTCTTCGCGCAGATTGGCATCGAGATTGGATAAGGGCTCATCGAGGAGCAGCGTCTCTGGCTCGACAATGAGCGCGCGCGCAAGCGCGACCCGCTGCTGCTGTCCGCCCGAGAGTTCGCCGGGATACCGGTCGGCGAGAGGACGCAGATGGGTGGTATCCAGGATCGCAGCGAGCTTGCGCTCGATGGTCGCGCGGTCAAGCCTGCGCAATTTCAGTCCATAGGCGACGTTCTCCGCGACCGTCATGTGCGGCCACAGAGCATAGCTCTGGAAGATCATGGACATGTTGCGCCGTTCCGGCGGCAGCGTCCGTGCTGGCGAGGACACGAGGCGGTCGCCGACCCTGATCTCGCCGGCGGACGGCTCGACGAACCCCGCGATCAAGCGCAACGTCGTCGTCTTGCCGCAGCCGGAGGGCCCGAGCAAGCAAACGAGCCGGCCGTGCTCGATGGTGAGCGATATGTCGTCGACGACCGGGACCTCCCCATAGCGCTTGGTCAGACCTCGCAGTTCAACCGACGCCACGCCCGTTCTCCTCGACACCCGGCAGGTCGTTCCGCCGCCGTCTCGATCATTGAAACACTAAACCGTGGATTCGTATCCGCGACAGCTTGCCGCCACTTGCTCAGGTGCCGGTAAATGCCGGCTTGCGCTTCTCCATGAAGGCGCGGCGGCCTTCGGTGAAGTCGTTGCTGGCGAAGCACTGCTCCACCATCTCGGCACACCGGGCCGTGTTGCGCGCCGACTCGTCCTTCATGACTTCGCCGACGATGTACTTGACCGCCTTCACCGTAAGGGGCGCGTTGGCAGCGATGGTCTGCGCGTAATCCTTGACGTAGGCCTCGAGCTCCGCCTGCGGCACGACGCGATTGACCAGCCCCATGTAACGAGCGTCCTCGGCATCAAACTGCCGCGCGGTAAAGAAGATCTCGCGCGCAAATGCCGGCCCGACGACGTCGATGAGCCGGCGCAGTCCAGCGTAGGAATAGCCCAGCCCGAGCTTTGCCGCCGGAACTGCGAAGCGCGAATTATCGGAGCAGATACGAAGATCGCAGCACACTGCCAGTCCAACGCCGCCGCCGATGCAGTATCCGCGGATCATGGCGATGGTCGGCTTGGGAAACTGCTGGATGCCGGCATAGGCCTTCTCGACCGTTGCATTGTAGTGCCTGGTCGCCTCGAGGGTGGCGCGCTCGCTCTCGAATTTCGAGATATCGGCGCCGGAGACGAACGCCTTGCCGCCGGCGCCCGTGAGCACCGCCACGCGCACCTCATCATCCGCGGCGAAGCCCTCGAGTATGCGGCTGGTCGACGCCCACATATCGAGCGACACCGCGTTATGACGCTCGGGATTATTGAAGATTACGTATCCGACGTGCCCGTCCTTGCGCGCGAGCATCTTATCGGTCTTGGTCACATCATCCATCGCTTGTCCTCCGCGCCTCGCGCACCAGATCAGGCTCGTCAAACGGCATTCGCCTTGCGCAGCGCGGCGATTTGCTTCGCGCTGAAACCAAATTGCTTGAGTACCGCATCGGTGTGCTCACCGAGCTCCGGGGGCGGCGCCGCGAATCGACTCGGGGTACGCGACAGGGATACCGGCTGGCGGGCCATGCGCAATGTCGACTTATTCTTGGTCTTCACCGGCTGCGCAATACCGAGATGCACGACCTGCGGGTCGGCGTAAACCTGGTCGATGGTGTAGATCGGCCCGCAGGGGACGCCCGCCTTGTTGAGGAGTTCGATCCATTCCGCGCTCGCGCGCTTGACCGTATATCGCTCCATGTCGGCATTGAGCGCGTCGCGGTGCTTCGAGCGCTCGGCGGCAGTTTGATATTCCGGACGTTGCATCAGTTCGGTCGCGTCGGCGGCGTTGCAGAACCGCGCCCATATCTTAGAGCCCGTCGAGGCGATGTTGATGTGGCCGTCCGCGGTCTTGAACACGCCGGTCGGAATGCTGGTCGGATGATTGTTACCGGCCTGCGCAGGCACCTCGCCGCCGATCAGCCAACGCGCGGCTTGAAAGTCGAGCATGAAGATCTGCGCTTCGAGCAGCGATGTTGCGACGTACTGGCCCTTTTTCGACTTCTCGCGCTCGAGCAGCGCAACCAGAATCCCGAGCGCGCAAAACAATCCGGCGCACAGATCGGCGACCGGGATGCCGACGCGCACCGGCCCTTGTCCCGGCAGACCGGTGATCGACATCAGTCCGCCCATGCCCTGGGCGATCTGGTCGAAGCCGGGTCGGTCGGCATAGGGGCCGGTCTGCCCGAAACCGGAAATGCTCGCATAGATGAGCTTCGGATTGACCTTGCGCAGTTGCGGATAGTCGATGCCGAGCCGCCGCTTAACATCGGGACGAAAATTCTCGACTACGACGTCAGCTTTCTTCACCATGCGCTTGAACGCCGCCAAGGCTTCGGGCGCCTTGAGGTTGAGCGTCATGCTGCGCTTGTTGCGATGCAGATTCTGAAAGTCGGAGCCTTCGCGCGGGCCGCCGAGCGCATCGCCGCCGCCAGGCTCGGGGGGCAACTCGATTTTGATGACGTTGGCGCCCCAGTCCGCGAGCTGGCGCACGCAGGTGGGGCCGGCGCGGACCCTGGTTAGGTCAAGGACCGTGAAGCGTTCGAGCGCGCGTGAGGCTCTTGGAAAGCGCGTGGTCTTCGGCACCCTCCGGTCTGTGACTTTTTGCTGCATCCTTGCTGCATTTCCTTTGACCCGGCGGAGCGCCGGGAAGCCTACATTCCCGATCTCTCACCTGTTGTGCACCGAGGAGGGGGTTTGAGCAAGCAGGCCTCTCCGCTATGGTCGATCGAGCCGGGGGCGCCTGCGGCATCGATAGGTTGGATTGCTTGATGACCACGCCCCCGCTGATCCTCCCCTCCCTAGCGCAGCTCAGCCGAGCGCTGTTGGCGTTATCGATCGTCGGCACAACCACGTTCGCGATCGCGCAGGAGCGCCCCCGCCGGCCGCCCGCCCAACAGAGCGAACAGCGCGCGAGCGAGCCGCGGCAAGGGGAACAAGCTCGCGAGAGCGTGCTGCGGCTATTGCCGGGAGACTCCGTCACCGAGCATGCCGTCGCAATTCCAGGCGGCAGCTTGCCTTACACCGCGACCGCGGGAACGTTCTCGCTGTTCGATCAGTCGGGCGAGCGTTCGGCGGCAATTTATTACACCGCCTATGTCGCAAAGAATGCCGCCCCGGCGAGCCGCCCCGTCACTTTCGCCTTCAACGGCGGGCCTGGGGCGGCCTCGGCCTACCTCAATTTGGGACTCCTCGGTCCGCGCATCCTCGAGTTTCCGGGCAACGATCCGACCGCCGCGCGCATGCGCGACAATCCCGCGACCTGGCTCGCTTTCACCGATCTGGTCATGATCGATCCCGTCGGCGCCGGCTGGAGCAGGCCAGCGAAGCCCGACGGCGGCAGCGCTTTCTATGGTGTGCGGCAAGATGCGCAGGCGATGGCCAAGGTCATCTCCCTCTATCTCGCCAAAAACGGCCGTAGCGCGTCGTCCAAATATCTTCTCGGTGAAAGCTACGGCGGATATCGCGCTGCCAAGGTGGCGCAAGTCCTGCAGCACGAGCAGGGCATCATGATGTCCGGCATCATCATGCTATCGCCCGTCATCGAGGGCGGCTTGACCTTCGGCAGCAATCGCTCCGCGCTCAGCGCCGCCTTGCAATTGCCGTCCTTGGCGGCGGCGGAGCTCGAGCGCAAAGGCGCTTTCAGCAAGGAGACGCAGGCGGAGGTGGAGCGTTTCGCTCTCACCGATTATCTCACGACGCTTGCTGGCCCACGGCCGCAAGGCGATGCCGCACAAAATTTCTATGCGCGCGTGGCAAAGGTCACTGGACTTCCCGAGGATGTTGTCACCCGCTCGAGCGGATTCATCCGCGATGCCTATGTCAAGCACCTGCGCTCCGCCGAGGGGAAGATCGTCAGCCGCTACGACGCGACCTTTGCGGTGCCCGATCCCTTCCCGGAACAGGAAGGTGCGCACGGGGCTGATCCGGTACTCGACAGCCTCACCCGGGCCTATGGCGCCGCCTACGCCGCCTATGCGCGCGACGAGCTCGGATTCAAGACCGACATGAGCTTCATCCTGCTCGCGTCCGACATCGCGGGCAAATGGGATTGGGGTGAAGGCCGGGGACGCGGCTCGGCCAGCGCCAGTGACGACCTAAGGGAACTGCTTGCGTTCATTCCCTCGTTGCGCCTGCTCATCGCGCACGGCTACGCCGACATGGTGACGCCCTACGCAGCGAGCCGTTACGTGCTCGATCATCTGCCGCCGATGGGCGATCCCTCGCGCGCACAGCTCCGGCTCTACCGCGGCGGTCACATGTTCTACACCGACGCGGAATCGCGCAAAGCGTTCAGCGCGGACGCCAAGGCGCTCTATCAATCGACGCAATAGCCGGATCGCCCGTCTGCCCCGCTCAGCGCACGGGCTTGTGCACCCGTCTGCCAACGGCCTGCCCGGTGGCGGTGTCTCGCGGAGCCGTGCTTGCCCGGTAAAGAATTGGCGAGTCCTTATCGGGCTTTTTGCTGACGCAGATGTTGCTCGGCTTGGGCTGGGCGAGCGCGGGGACTGTAGTAGCGGCAGCCACAAACAGCGCGGCCGCGGTCCAAATGATGAATTTGCGCATGGGACTCCTCCGTGATCACATCGCACGCGCGCACTGCTGGTGCACAGCAATGCTATGTCTGCGCGACAGCGGGAATCTAGCACGCGCGTTTTCGTTCAACTCACACCCGAGATTCCAGAATCTCGAAACCGACGCGGCGGTCGATCATGTAGATTAGACCGCGGTCATCGAGGGCGACGTCGTTGCTCTGCGGCGCCGGCCGCCCCGCAACCGGCTCCGGAATGTAAAAGCCAATCTCGCGCGGGTTTTGCGGATCGACGACGTCAATGATCCGCAGCCCGCCGCCGAACCAGACGGCATGGACGATGCTGCCCGTCACGCGCTCGCAGAACTGATGCGCGCCGAAGCGCGCGCCGCGCACCCGGCTGAAAGGCGAATCGAGCTCGCTGACCTGGAACTGCGCCAGCGGCTTGATGGCGGCGAGATCGCTGACGTCGAAGGTCAAGAGGCAGGCATGGGCGCGCCCGCGTCGCGCCTCCTCCTCGCTTGCGCTTAACGCCTGATCCTCCTCGTCGATCGCAATCGCGATGCGTCGGCCGCCCGTGCGGGCCGGCAGCGGCATGACCGTGTGCGTGGGCTCTGGAAAGAGTGGATGATAATTGTAGCTGCCGGCGCTTTTCGGCCGCGTCAGGTCGGAGACGTCCACAACCCAGAAGCCCGCGTGCCAGCAGCTCGCCCACATCTCGTCGCCAAAGCGCAGCGCATGATGCAGCCGCTGCCGCCGTCCCGACCAGGTGGGTGTCTCGCCGCCCGCGACGTGCTGCCCCGGCATCCACCACCGCGAAACTTCCTGCGGTTTGCGCGGATCGCGCAGATCGTAAATGACGAGGATATTCCCGACGTATCCTTCCATTTCGGTCGAGATGTAGGCACGCCGCTCGTCCATGTCGAAACGATGCACGCCGATGCCGCCGGTCTTCTGGTAACAAATCAGCTGCGGCTGCGAAGGTTTGGAGACGTTGTAAATCTTGAAGCCGCCGTTCGCATACCGACGCTGCTCGAATTTTTCCAGTGCCGCCAAATCGTCTTCGGTGACGCTCATTTTGGCAGCGATTTCGCTTCGTGTCGGCTCGCGCGCAAGCTCCTCGGTCAAGGCCCGCCGCGCGGCAGGCAATTGCTCGGCGCGGCGACCGAGCTTGCTCATATTGCGCTCGTGATTGACGATCATGATGTCGCCCACAGCGCGCACCTTGTGGCTGTGCGATTCGTGATCGTCGAGCGTGATGGTGGCCACAACGCGCGGCTGCCGCGGATCGGCGATATCGATGATCGACGTTCCCAGATGATCCGGATTGGGAATGTGGCCGACAAACGCATGCGAACCGTGGATCGTGACCTGCCCACCGCCGGCGAGGTCGAGATGCCCCAAACGGCGGACATTGCGGGCAAGGCCGGCAGTCGATCGGTCGCCTGTATTCATACGAGGAACTCCGATGCGGGAGGTGCGCTTGTATATCCGACGGGAGGATCGGCGAGTGAGCGCGCGGTTGAGCGATACGGCATCGAACCGCGTCCGCTATACGAATTGCACCGCTATGCCGCCGAGTGTGCCGAAGTCAGCGTGCAGCGTGTCGCCCTTATTCGCGAGCACCACGCGCGTGAACGAGCCCGCCAGCACGAGATGACCGGCCTCGAGTGCAACCCCATGGCTGGCGAGCTTATTGGCAAGCCAGGCCACCCCGAGCGCGGGGTGACCAAGCACGCCGGCCGCAACGCCGGTCTCCTCGATCTCGGAATTCTTGTACATGATGCCGCCGACCCAGCGCAGATCGACGTCGAGCGGCTTGACCGGCCGGCCGCCCACGACGATGCCAGCCGCCGCTCCATTGTCGGCCACCGTGTCGAAAATTCTGCGCGGGTCCTGCAGGCGAGCGTCGACGATCTCGATCGCGGGAACGACGTATTCGGTGGCGCGCAGCACCTCGGGTAGTCCGACGCCGGGACCCTTCAGCGGCTTGCCCATGATGAAGGCGAGCTCGATCTCGACCCGCGGCCGGCAATAGTTCTCGTGCGGAATCTTGGCGCCGTCCGCGATCATCATATAGTCGAAGAGGTGCCCGTAATCCGGCTCGTCGATCTGCGAGGAGCGCTGCATAGCCTTCGACGTCAGGCCGACCTTGTGGCCGATCAGCTTCGCTCCGCCCGCGATCTTGCGCTTGGCCACTTCCGTGGAGATGGCGTAGGCGTCCTCGATGCCGATGTCGGGCCAAGTCTTGGAGAGTTGGATCGCCTGTTTGCGCTCTTTCTCCGCGCCCATAAGGATGTCGGCGGCTTTCTTGCGGTCGGCCTCGGACAGCATGGTTCCTCCCATCGTGCTGATGGCCAGTCTAGCGCGGATTCCGATGGAGTTTCATACGTCGCCTTTTGCCCCATAGGCAGCCTCGAGTTTCGCCGCGGCCGCGCGGCGATCGATCTTGCCGGCGCCATTGAGCGGCAACGCGGCGACGATGTCGATAAAACGCGGATGCGAATAGGCTGCGCCCTTGGCAAGGCAATAGTTCTTGAGATCGTCGGAAGTGACCCTCGAACCCGCGCGCGCAACCACCATCGCGGCTGGGACCAAGCCCTTCACCGGGTGCGGCACGGGCGCCACCACGGCATTGACGACCTCGGGATGGCCGAACAGCAGGTTCTCGACCTCCTTCGGATATACGTTCTCCCCGCCGCAACTGAACATGTCGTCGACGCGGCTGCGGAAATAGAAGAACCCGTCCTTGTCCCTGCAGAATGTATCTCCCGTGTGCAGCCAGCCGTCCGTCAGCTTGGCACGCGTGATCTCCGGCTCGTTGTAATAGCCGCGGCAGACATAAGGGGATCGGACCAGGAGCTCGCCTTCTTCGGCATCGTTGCCCTTCGCGTCAACGAGCCTGAGCTCGATCTCGGGGGCGGCGACGCCAGGGCTGCCGCGCGGCACGACACGGCCGTCCATCGGCGCTCGCAGCGGGCTTCCGCCCTCGGTCAATCCGTAACTCTCCGATACCCTGACATGGGGAAGCGCGCGTTCGACTGCCTCGATCAGCTCCGGCGTCACCACCGCGGAGCCGATGGTCAGCTCGCACAACGCGCTGAGGTCGAGCGTGCGCAGATAGTCACGATGCTGGAGAAACATCGTGAACACCGCCGCCACCCCGCGCGAATAGGTGCATCTGTACTTCGCCAAAGCATCGAGATAGGCGCGAGGCTCGTACCTCGGCATCAGCACAAAGGAGCCGCCGGCATAGAGCATCGGCTTCACGGTTCCACGCAATGCATTCTTGTGGAATAGCGGGAGGGCGACGAGGCCGCGGTCGCTCTCCGCGCACGGCCAATAGCGCTGGCTGTAGGCCACGTACCACAGCATGCCCTCATGCGTCATGATCGCGCCTTTCGGGCGACCCGTTGACCCCGACGTGTAGGGTTGAAAGGCTTGCGCACCGTCTGGGATGACAGGTGGATCAACGGCCGCAGCGGGTTTCACCATTTCCTCCTCGAAGGACAGAAAGTTCTCGTGGCGCCGATCGAGGATGAGCCGTTGGCGCAGCGGCGAACGGCGCGCGATCGCGAGGGCGTCGCGATGACTCGACGGGTCCACGACCGCGAGCGCGCAGGCCGACTCCGCGATGGTTCGTTCCAGCGTGTCGGCCGCAAGGCGGGTATTGAGCGGTAGCGGGATCGCACCGGCGCGCATCGACCCGAAGAAGAATTCGATGAATTCCGTGCGGTTTCCGATCACCATGGCGACGCGCTCGCCGGGCGCTACGCCGAGGCGGGCCAGCATGCTCGCGACCGCATTCATCCGGTCGTCGAGCTGCCGATAGGTCGCCCGCCGCTCGTTTCCACCGAACAGATCGATGATCGCAACTTTATCCGGCAGCCGCGCAACGGAGGCATCGAAGAAAAAGCCGAGATTGCGCCGACGATTTGCGTTGTCCATGGTGATCTGGCTGGCTTGCGGCGGCTGCCCCAATGCGGAGCGCGCGCGCTCCGAGGTGACCAACCCCCGGGGCGTGTTCTTATTAGCGTGCACATCGGATGGCCGCCATCCGCGCGCAAACAGCGTCGATCATGCGGCCGGGACAGGCAGTCGATCGCGAGGCGCGAGCAGAGCCGCGAACGCCTCGCCAGAGTTCGTCGTTGTCGGGCTTTCGACTTCGGCTGTGACGAAAAAGTCACATGCCTTTCAAATCTCGAGTCGCGGCTTAATATGTGCGTTGGCAGAGCGAGCAAATCGGGTAACCTTTCCGACGCCTAATCATGGGCGTTTCCTCCTTTACTCAAGCCCCGCTCGTCGGGGCTTTTTCTTTGGCCCGGGCTATGTGAGCGTGAGTTGCCGGAAAATTCTCGCCGGAGAATCGCTCGCTATTCACCGTTCAAATTAAGTATGCGTCTGCCTGCGGCCAGCGCGCCAGGGCCGCTGTGCCGGCCGGCGTGAGAGCATATGTGCCGCGCTCGACACGGAAGAACCAACCATAGACGTTGCGCAGCAGAATCTTGGGTGCATCCGGGATCGCGCTTTTGATCTCGGACGTGCGCCGCGGGCCGCGAGACAGCGAAGCCGCGCAAGCGAGCGCTTGCTGGCGGTAGGCTGTCATGATCGGCGCCCTGCAGGTTCCGCCGAGGACCGGATCGCCCAGACGCCGGCGGTGCTCGTCGAGCAGGCGAGATCGGCGACCCGCATCGCGGCGAGGCCGCCATGGGCCAGGCTCAACCAGCACCTCGACACGGCCGGCCGCCGCGACGCCAAGAAGTCCGAAACCCAAGAGCCGGCAAAGCTTGCGCACGCGCGGATCACGCGCGCGGCCGTGGCGGCCCGAGACGCGCACGGCAAGCCAGACCTGATCGCAGGCCGCACTGCGATTGATGCCTTGCAACACGAGTTCGAGGTTGAAGCCGAGCTTCAACTCACCAATAACGACGAGCGGCGGTTCTTCGCCGCGAACGGCGACGAGATCGCAGCCGCAGATTTCGCCTTTGACGTCGAAGCCAAGAGTCTCGAGGAAGCGCTTCACCGGGACGTACAGGGACGTTTCACGTTTCGCGGGCCGTGCTAGTTGACGTGGCATGGCGGTCAATTTCAGCGAACACGCTTCGACGGCGGGGCGACCTTTGCGGTGTTTCCGCAAACCATGCCGCCGATGACGTAAGCGCTGGGTTAACGCAACCGTCGGTCCGACGAACAGGTCTCGCATCCGGCTGCTGAACCGGCAGGCGCGGGCTCTCGCCCGCAGGACAGGAACGATGTTCTCGTTGCGATTCTGCTTCGTTCCCGGATCGATTCCGAAATGTCCGCAGATGCGCTGATTAGCGCCGGAAGGTCTCGTTTCAGCGCACCTCCAGAGGACCGCGCGATCTCAGTTATGCATGTGGAAAGCCGCTTTCCTTCCGGTCTCGAATCATATCTGTTAGCAGCACAAGCGCATTTCGCGCCTCTGAGGAGGGCATCCATCATGGCGGGCAAAGCGATGACAAGTGCCAAGTCTGGCCGTCCCGTTACGCTCAAACATTTGGCGGCAAGGTTGGCGGCCGATCACGAACTCACGAAACGTGCGGGCGAGGCCATTCTCGGCGACCTCGTGAGCCTTATCACCAAGCATCTCAAAAAAGGCGAACGCGTCCGCATTGCCGGTTTTGGCATTCTGCAGGTCAGGACACGTGCAGCCCGCATGGGCCGAAATCCGGCAACGGGCGAAGCCATCAAAATTAAAGCCAGCAAAAAGGTCGCATTCCGCCCGGCCAAGCACTTGAAAATGGCGGTCTAGTCGAGTTCGCGCAGACGCCGCATAGAGCGCTGCCCCGTCAGCCGCTGCCGACGGGGCGTGTGCCTTTACGCCATCGACGCCGATCTTTGACAGGCATTCCCATAGGGGCCTCTCACCGGCTCAGTGTCGCATGTCACTTGCCGGTGCGTTTGCAAACTCCGCCTCGAACTCGGAAACTTCCCGCATCAAATCATCCAAAATGCGCTGACGCAGCGCGGCGTCCGATCCATAAGTCAGCTCTGCGACCGTTTTGGCGAGCGCGGTGATGATTTCATCCACATCGATGGCGTCTTTTTCGCCCGTCAGCGAACCGTATTCCGCATAAAAGTCGTCGATCACGTCGCCAATCAGACAATGTAGACACGGCCGCTCATCATTCGATTCAGTATTATCCGACATGGCCATCCTCACATGCGCAGATCGAGATCCCATACGGTCGCCAGCTTGCGGGCCGCGCTTTGAACCGCCGCCAGCGTGGGAAATCTTGGCGGTCCCGAGAGTAGCGACATCTTGTAGTCGGTTCAAACATATAGGTTGTCAAACCGATATCGGCGACAGCTTTGACCCACAAAGGCTTTCCGGCGCAGTGTCAAACCACCGCCAGCGCCGCCGTCCAGAGTCGCCCCAGAATCAGATATACGTCATCCCTCAGAACCAGGCGAAGACGATGAACGCGAACACTGAGCCAAACACCACTCCCAAGGTCATCAATGGCCGCATCAACGGCAGGTTCGCGCCGGGGTATTCTGGAAACCCTGGCGGTAGTCCGGATCGCGCCCGCAAGGCGCTCAACGCCGAGACCATTGCGGAGCTGCACAAGGCTTTCCGCCGTGGCGGGGCGAAAGCCATTGACAAGGTAATGAAGAACAATCCAGCGGTGTTCTTGAAATTGCTGGTCTTATTGGTTCCGCGCGAGATGCAAGTCGAGCAATCCGGCGGCGTTAAGGCGATGACGGATGAGCAG
>DATFQX010000147.1:0-2008 GCA_035263865.1 Xanthobacteraceae bacterium | reverse complement strand
CCGCGAAGCTCGGCGTGTTCGCGATGCCGAATGGTGCCCCCGTTACAAACGTGGACACGTGTTCGGATGCCGACGATATGTTCGTCGACGCGAAACGCAACCGCGTTTATGTGAGTTGTGGTGACGGTTTCCTCGACGTATTTGACGCCCAAGCTGGCGCCTACCAGCGCCTTGCGCGCATTGCGACGGTCCGCGGTGCACGAACCTCGCTTTACGTTCCAGAGCTCGATCGCCTCTTCGTTGCTGTCCGAACGACGTCCGAAGAGCCCGCTGCCATTTGGGTTTTTCGGCCAACGCCTTGAGCGATACACCGATGGAGGACGACGATGCTCGCTAGACGCGCACTTTTGAAAGCGAGCTTGGGCGTGTGCGGTTGCGCCGCATGCGGGGCCGAGGTCTCAACTTTCGTTGGCCCGGCCCGCGCGGACCAGCCTGCACACATTCAGGGGCCGGGGTACGACCTCCGCTTTATCGGCGCGCAGCGTGATACAGTCATGAACGGAAAGCTTGCCGCCGCGCTTGACCTGCGCATGCTGGCAACGACGCCGCATCTCTACGGAATTGGTCCCATCGAGCAATTGCGTGGCGAGGTGACGATCATCGACAGCCGGCCGTCGCTCTCCCGCGTGGGGCCGGACGGCACTGTGCAGGTGACCGAGAGTTTCAAGACGGGGGCGCCGTTCTTGGTCTGGGCGGAAGTTCCGGCGTGGCGCACGGCACCGGTTCCGCCGGATGTGCGCGCGTTCACCGATTTGGAGGCGTTCGTTCCCCGCGCGGCCGCGGCAGCCGGTCTCGATCCGCAACGGCCGTTCCCTTTCCTGGTCAGCGGTCGCGAGGATCTGATTGATTTTCATATTCTTAACCGGATTGGCAATGAGCCACATAACGCCGAGATACACAAAAAGATACAGGTGTCTTTTGAATTGAAGCGGACTGATGCGATCATCGTTGGATTTCATTCATTTTCTCATCGTGGGATTTTTACCCCGATGGATTCGGCGATCCATATGCACTTCCAGACCCTATATAATAGCGCTTCCGGTCATATTCAGACGCTTGAGATCGGCTCTGGCGCGATGCTGAGTCTACCGCAACGCGCGTGAGGCGACACATCGAAAGATTGGATCGGAACCATGACGAAGAGCGGTCCTGGCCTTGGAGCCTCATTTGCGGGTGGCGGCGTCGCCGCGTCAGTTTCATGCTTGCTGGTCGCCCTGGCTGCTGGCAGCTTCGCAAGCGCCGCCGAAGTCAAGCTTCTTCAGAGCACGGCGATAAGGCGCGCGGTGGACGAGCTCATTCCTCGCTTCGAGGCCTCGTCGGGCCACAGGGTTCTCGCTGAATTCGGCACCGCGGGTGCCATTATGACGCGCGTTCAAAGGGGCGAAGCGGTCGATGTGGCGATCGTAACGGGGCCGCAGAGCGAGGAGCTCCAGAAGCAGAGCCGGTTCATGTCAGGCAGCACGGTCGAACTCGCAAAGGTCGGAATCGGCGTCTTTGTGCGCAAAGGAGCTGTGAAGCCCGACATCAGCTCGGTCGAGGCCTTCAAGCGTTCGCTGCTGGCTGCAAAATCTATCGCGTATCCGGATCCAGCGACCGGTGCGGCCGTCGGAATTTATTTCGTCAGCCTGCTGGAGCGCCTCGGTGTCGCTGCAGAATTGAAGCCAAAGTCCAGGTCCATCACGGCCGTCGCAGCAATGTACGACGCCGTCGCCAAGGGCGACGTCGAAATCGGATTGGGGCAGCGCAGCGAGATACTGGCTGAACCTCGCGTCGAACTCGTCGACCTCTTGCCAGCCGAGATCCAGAGCTTCACGCTGTTTGCGGCTGGTATAGTTGCGGGCAGTGAGCAGCAGGACGCCGGCAAGGCGCTGATTCGCTTCATCTCCTCGCCCGCCGCCCAGTTGATGATGAAGGCAAAGGGCTTCGAGGCACCCTGAAGAAAACGGCTTCGCGGGTCGCAAGACGCCGATCTCCGGTGTCACCGGTCTCGGATATGAGGAGCGATCAG
>DATFQX010000146.1:0-6899 GCA_035263865.1 Xanthobacteraceae bacterium | reverse complement strand
GATTGGCATCGCCAGTTTGACGGCACAGCTCCAGGACGTGGTTCAAGGTATTGACGACGAGGTCAGCGCCATAGCCCATCGTCACCTGGAGCACGGCGACCATGGCGCTGTTCAGGTCGATCTCCGTGCGCAGCTTCTCAGGCGAATCGGCAATCTCCGCCAGGCAATTGATGCCGGCTCTCAGGTGGGCGATCGCTTCCTTGTTGGCAGACCTGGCGGCCGCACGCTCGCCGGCTTTTAACCAGTAGTGCACCGCCTTCGCGACCAGTCCCGCGCGAGTCAGGTGATAGGCGCACAGCTCGGGCTGCGACTCCAGCGTTTCCGGCAATTGCCGCTCAAGGGCATCTGCGATACGGGCATGCAGCTCCTGGCGCGAGCGGCGTAGCAGCGTCCCGTAAGCGGCATCCTGCACAAGCGCATGCTTGAACACGTAGGTTGCATGCGGGGGCATGCCCTGTTGGAACAGCAAACCGGCCGCGATGAGGCGGTCCAACGTTGATCTCAGCGCCGTCTCCGGTTGGCGCACCACTGAGGCGAGCAAAGCATGGGAAAACTCGCGGCCGATTGCCGCCGCGATCTCGGCCAGCTCCTTGGCCGGGCCGCCGAGCCGGTCGAGCCGCGCCATGAGCGAGGCATACAGGGTCGCGGGAACCGCCAGTGTTGGAGACGGAACCGCGGCAATCGCGCGTGCGGCGGCAGTCTCGCTCCCTGCTTCCAGGACCGCCTTGGTCATCTCCTCCACAAACAAGGGGATACCGTCGGTACGCTCGATGATGTCCTGCCGAATGCTCGCCGATACCGGCCTGTTGCCGACGATGCGGTCGATCATGGCGCTGGCTTCGTGCTCTGCCAGTCGATTGATGATGCGGGCGGTGACGTAAGGCCGCCCAACCCACGGCGCGTCGAATTCCGGCCGGAACGTCACTAGCAACAGCACCCTGAGCGTCTGAATTTGGTCTACGACTCGACTGAACGCTTCCAAGCTGGTTGGGTCGGCCCATTGCGCATCCTCGAAGATCATCAGCACAGGCTTTTGCCGCGACAGCGTCTTCATTTGCGCAGTAAGCGCCTCCAGCGTTTTTTGCCGGCGCTGCTGCGGTGTCAGTTCGAGGGCAGGATACCGACCATCGTTCGGCAGCGAGAGCATCTCGGCAATCAGCGCGGCATCGTGGATCGAGGTCGAAGTCTGCGCGAACAGAGCGTCGAGCTTGTCGAGTTTCTGCTGGGGAGCATCGTCGTGTAGCAATCCCGCCGCACGTTCCATCTGACCGATGATCGGAGAAAACGCGCTATCGATGTGTTGGGGCGAGCAGAAATAGCGCAAACGTCCATGCGGTTCTGGAGCAAGGTTTTCTAGGAGGGCGGCTGTGAGCCGCGATTTGCCGATGCCCGCTTCGCCGGAAATCAGCACTACCTGTCCCTCGCCGTTCTTCGCCCGCGACCAGCGCCGCAACAGCAGCTCGGTTTCTTCCTCGCGCCCGACGAGAGCAGTCAGACCGCTCGGATGCAGGGCCTCGAAGCGGCTTTCGACGGCGCTCGCCCGCAGCGCCACCCAAGCGCGAAGTGGCTCGGCGACGCCCTTAAGATCTGTGCCACCGAGGTCTCTTAACTCGAAGAGATTGCCAAGAAGCCTGCGCGTCGCTTCGGCAATGACCACCGTGTTTGGCTCGGCAATCCCCTGAAGACGCGCTGCAAGGTTCGGTGTCTCGCCGACGATGCGGCGTTCGTGCGCTTCGCCCGATCCAGTCATCAGATCGCCCACAACGACCAGCCCAGTGGCGATGCCAACACGGGTTTGCAACGAAGCCGGTGTCTTAAGTGCGGTCATCGCCTCGATCAACTCCAGCCCGGCGCGCACCGCCCGCTCGGCATCGTCCTCATGGGCCTCGGGGTAGCCAAAGTAGACCAGCACGCCGTCGCCCAGATACTGCCCCACGAAGCCGTCGAAACGGCGCACGGTTTCAGCGACGCATTTATGATAGGCCGAGATGAGTTCTCGCAGGTCTTCAGGATCCATCCGAGCGGAGAGTGCGGTCGAACCAACGAGGTCCGAAAACATCACCGTGATCTGACGGCGCTCGGCGTGGTCTTCAAAAGAGATGGTCGGCGCGCTGGAAGTGTTCGCTGCATCAGGAGATGGAGCCTTGGTGTCCGCCTCTGTTCGCAAAGCAGCGATAGCATCGAGGAGTTTGCGACGGTGGCCGACGACAGACACACCGAGGTCCTTTAGGTCCTCCGCTGTGAGGTTCGGAAGAACTGTCTCGTCTATCTCGTTGTCGCGGAAAGCCGCCTCATACTGTTCGAGGCCAAGGCTCCGCAGCCAGACCACAATGTCCATGACCTCGACCCAGACTCAGTGCGACCGCATCATCGTCTTGCCAGGCGAGGGTGTCCAGGACTGGCCTCGGTACATTGCGCAGAAATCTGACGCGCTACTCACATGGCTCGCGGGCGCCCTATTGATCTGACCTACCTTGTAGCGCTGGCAGCGCTTCAGCGCCTACTAGTATTGACCCTGCGGCCATCGCTATCAAACAGATCCACCTGAGACGCCTGCGCGTCGATCCACACGTGCCCATGCTCGGGTGCCGCAAAAGCCGCCGGCGCTCGGGCAACCAACTCCCCACTCGGCCACCGGGCATGGACTAAGATTTCGGCACCGAGGGGTTCGACTAGTGTAACTTCCAGTGCCTTCGCTTCAGGCAGCGGCTGGGTCGATAATCGCAGCCACTCTGGACGGATACCGATGCGGATCGGTCGGCCAGGGGCAGCGATATCAGCTAGCGGAAACAGCGCCACCGGTGTGCGCACCGAAGCGCCATCGGCGATTGTAACGATCTCGCCGTCAAGTATGTTGAGACGCGGACTTGAGAGGAATTGCGCCACGAAAAGAGTGGCTGGCTCCCGGTAGACGTCGAGCGGACGCCCTACTTGCTCGAGTTTCCCTTGATTCATGACAGCGAGGCGGTCGGCAATCGTCATTGCTTCGACTTGGTCATGGGTCACATAGAGCATCGTCACGCGCAGGCGGCGTTGCAGCTCCTTAAGCTCGGCGCGAGTAGTGGCGCGGATCTGCGCGTCGAGATTGGATAGCGGCTCATCCATCAAGAAGAGGGCCGGCTCGCGGACAATGGCGCGTCCGAGCGCAACCCGCTGCTGTTGCCCTCCGGAAAGCTGGTGCGGCTTGCGTTCGAGGAGCGCTTCGATGCCGAGCATCCGCCCCACACGCTCGATACGTTGCGAAATTTCGTGGCGTGGCACACCGTGGCGCTTTAGTCCAAAGGCGAGATTGTTCCGCACCGTCATGTGCGGATAGAGCGCATAGTCCTGAAACACCATCGCGATGTTGCGTGCTTCAGCGGGCACCGTGGTGATGTCGGTATTGCGGAGCAGGATGCGACCGGCGTCGAGTTCAGCGAGGCCGGCTACGGCTCGCAACAATGTCGTCTTACCGCAACCGGACGGTCCAACTAGGACAAAGAGTTCCCCTTCCAGCACTTCAATGTCGAGGCCACGCAGAACGGGTATCTCGTCATGCGCCTTCGTCACTCCCGACAGTGCCAGTGCGACGCGCCCCATTTACCGGGCCATAGCCGCGTTGGCTTCCTCGGCCGCCTGCTTGGTTGCCGGCACTAGTGATGCTTTCTTTGCGAGCACGTCCTTGATCAGCGCGTTCAGTATGTCGCGCGCCGGCGCGTATTTCGCCGAGGCCGGCTCGGCTTTCGCATCGGCAAGCTGCGCCTTAGTCACGAGCACTTCAGGGTGCTCCTTGATGAGGGCCTGCATTTCCGGCAGTTCCCAAGACGCGATATTGGTCGCGAGATAACCCGACGCGATGCTCCACCGCGCCGCCTGCGCCGCCTCACTCATCCACGTGATGAAGGTCCACGCGGCCTTTTTCCGAGCGGGATCGGTGGCGTACATCAGCATATTGCCGCCGCCTGACGGCGGGCCAAACTGGATATTCCTGGGAATGCGTCCGAGACCCCAGTGGAATTTCACGTTCTGGCGCATGAATGCCTGCGATCCGGTCGAGTGCCACACCATCGCTGTCTTGCCGGCGGCAAACTCCTGCGGTCCGTCGTTCCAGGGTGTATAGGCGGGCGTTACCTTGTACTTGTTAACGAGGTCGTGCCAGAACTGCAGTGCTTCAATATTTTTTGGCTCGTCCCATAGCACCTTGGTGCCATCTGTGCTCAGTGTTTCGCCGCCATTGGCGTAGGTGAGTGCGTAGTAGAACCAGTTGAATGCCTCGAGCGGCAATTCAATGCCCCATCGCGTGGTGCGTTCCCCCTCGCGCGTGGTGAGTTTTTGCGCGACGCTTATCAGCTCGTCCCAAGTAACCGGCGGCCTCTCGGGGTCAAGTCCAGCTTCGCTAAAGGCGTCCTTGTTGTAATACATCACCGGCGTTGAACGCTGAAACGGCACGCCGTAGACCTTGCCGCCATACGTGCAGTTGAGCAGCATCGAGGGCCAGAATCGGTCGAGGAGCTTTTTGTCGCCCGATGAGGCGATGAGCTCGTCGATCGGCTGCGCGGCGCCAAGCGCGGCCAGCACCGGCACCGAACTGATCTCAGTGACCGCGACATCAGGCAGTGTCCCGGCAAGCTTTGACGCCTGAATCTTCTGCAGCGTGACGTCGTAATTTCCCGTGTAGGTCGCAGTGACCTGGATGTCGGGATGCGTCTTGTTGAAGTCGCCGACCAAGCCGTCAATGACTTTGGCAAGCCCGCCGCCAAGATCAACGGGATACCAGAAGTTCAGCTGTACTGGCTCGGCAGCCACGGCGCTCGCTGCGAAAACGGTAGTCGCAGCCATGAGCAGGCCGGCAAATATGCGTGGCATTTTCATTAACTGTCCTCCCCCATTTTGTGGCTTTTGGGCTCGCGTCTTGGATTACGCAATATCGGAGACAAGCGTACTGATCACACCGGAGTTGAGTCCAGACCATTAAAAATGCCTAGCGCTTCAGTCCAGCGTGCATGTGGCTGCGGATGAAATACCGCTGAAATACAAAGAAGATGACCAACATAGGCGCCGCCACGAACAACGTCGCAGCCATCAGCAGATTCCAGTCGGTTGTCACCTCCTGGGTCACGAACATGGCAAGGCCGATGGGCAGTGTTCGGATCGCGTCGCGATTGGTGACGATCAGCGGCCAAAAATAATCGTTCCAATGTGCAACCAGGGCAACGAGGGCGAAAGCGAGCACGGTCGGTCGCGAGAGCGGCAGCAGGAAGTGCCACAGAAATGCCAGCCCGGTGCAGCCATCGAGCCGGGCAGCGTCCTCCAACGCTTCCGGCACCGCGAGAAAAGCCTGGCGGAGTAGGAACGTGCCGAACGCGCTAGCCGTAAAGGGCGCGATCAAGGCCCAGTAACTGTCCAGCCAGCCAAAGTGTTGCAACGTAACGAAATTGGCCAAAAACGTCACCTGGATCGGGATGATCAGCGCGCCGATGACGATGAGGAGAATAATGCCTCGCCCGGGAAAGCGTCGGCGGGCGAGTGCGAAAGCCGCAAGACTCGAAGTCGTTAGTTGCAACAGGAGGATTGCTACCGTGACCACGACGCTGTTGACAAAATAGCGGCCAAAGGCGGCGCCCTGCCAAGCGAGCACGAAGTTGCGCCACTCCAGCCCGGAGGGCAGCCAGCGTGGGATCGGCGTAAAGATTTCATCGCTCGCCTTGAATGCGCTGACCACAAGCCAGTACATCGGCATAGCGACGATCGTCGCCGTAGCGAGCAAGGCCACGTAAAGGCTGGTGCGGAGCAAAGCCCTCTTCATCGATTAAACCAAACGCCGATGAGGGCAGAAAGCCCATAAACTAATCCGAACATCACGACCGCATTCGATGCGGCGAATCCCAGTCGAAAATATTCGAATCCGTGCTGATAAATGTAGAACACCAACAGGTTGGTGGAATTGCTCGGTCCGCCCTGCGTCATGATGTTGATAAAATCGAACGCCTGAAAAGACAGGATTAAGGCGATGACTGTGGCGAACCAAGTCGTGGGTCGCAACAGTGGCCAAGTGATCGACCAGAACCGATCCCACGGCCGCGCGCCGTCAAGTCGCGCGGCCTCCAGCACCGTCTGCGGCAGCGCCTGCAGCGCGGCGAGATACACCAGCATGAAATAGCCAAATGTCTTCCACACCCCGATGGCTATGATGGTCCACAGCGCGTAATCAGAATCGGTAAGCCAAGCGACTGGCGAACGGCCAATCAGTTCCAATAGATAGTTGGCAAGCCCATAGTTGGTATTGAAGATCCACAACGCGACAGTAGCTGCCGCCACAGTCGGCAGGACCACCGGCGTATAGAATATCGTGCGTAATAACCCTACGCCGTGGAGGCGCTGGTTGAGCGCAACTGCGAGTGCCAAACCGAGGGCGATACTAAGCGGCACTGTGAGGAATGTGTAGATCGCCGTATTGCGGAGTACGCGCCAAAACAACGCATCCGCGAATAGCTCGCGATAGTTTGCTAGTCCGACCCAGCTCGGCAGCGGTGAACTCGCATCGAGCCGATGGAACGACAGGTCAACGAGGAATAGCAGCGGATAATAATTCCACAGCGCAAGGGCGGCCAGCGCTGGAAGGAGGTACAGATACGGAGTCAGCCTGTGAAGGGTACGCGGCGATCGCGGGGCAAGTATTGAAGTCGCAGTTTCAGTCACGCGCCCCAGTTACGCGGAGTCTCAAGCCGATGTCCAGAGCTATTTAAAGCCGTTGTGCGCTACAGCAAAATCAACGAGCCGATGTCCGCTTTGTGCACATTATCGGAACTCTCAATAATCGAGAATATCGCCGGACACACGGCGCGCCCGCTCCTGCGGTTTGCGGCGGTCCAGTTTTTCAAGCGCGTACAGCATCCGACCGGCTTGGCGCCAAAGGGTCG
>DATFQX010000145.1:0-2923 GCA_035263865.1 Xanthobacteraceae bacterium | reverse complement strand
AGAGATCAATCTAATTAAAAGTGCCTGATGGCGGACATCACCTCTGTGATTCGCAATACGAGACGTTATGGAATATTTGGCTGTGGCGCGCGGATCACTCCGGCTTGATGTTGGCCGCGCGGATGACTTTGCCCCACTTTTCGGTTTCGTCGGCGATGAGCTTGCCGAACTCCCCGGGCGAGAGCGCGAGCACGTCGCTACCGAGATCGGCAAGCCGCGTCTTCAGCTTGGGGTCGGCCAGGGCCGCATTGATTTCCTTATTGAGCTTGTCGATGATCTCAGAAGGCGTGTTCCTGGGCGCGCCGACGCCGAACCAACCGCTCGCCTCGTAGCCCGGCACAAAATCACCTACGGTCGGGAGGTCAGCCAACGCCTCCGACCGCATCGCCGTCGTCACCGCAAGCGCGCGCAGCTTGCCGGCCCGGATGTATTCGAGCAACCCGACGGGACTGGGGAACATGACCTGCACTTGCCCGCCGATGAGGTCATTAAACGCGGGCCCGTTGCCGCGATAAGGCACGTGAATCAAGTCGACGCCCGCCATCATCTTGAACAGTTCGCCGGCTAGATGGGGTGGGGTCCCGGTACCGCCCGATGCCATGTTGAGCTTGCGCGGATGGGCCTTGGCGTAGGCGATGAACTCGGGAATCGTCTTGGCAGGGACCGATGGATTCACTACCAAGATTTGGGGTGCGCGGATGATGGTCGCGACCGGCGCGATGTCGCGGATGAAGTTGAAATTGAGCTTGTCGTAGAGCGTGGCGTTGATCGCGTTGTTACCACCGACCAAGAGAAGTGTGTAGCCGTCTGCGGGCGCGCGCACGACCGCCTCGGCGCCGATATTGCCACCGCCGCCCGGCCGGTTCTCCACGACAAATTGCTGGCCCAATCGCTCGGATAGCCATTGCGCGGTCAGACGCGCAAGGATGTCAGTCGGGCCACCAGCCGCAAACGATACGATAATCTTCACCGGCCGCGACGGATAGGCTTGCGCCCACGCGATGCGTGAAACTACCGGCAGCGCGGCAGCGCCCGCTGCCAGATGCAGAAATTGTCGGCGGGGAAGTTTCATTTTGAACCTCGAATCGGCGACGATCGAGATCACGTTGCGCCCGACGGTAGCGTAGTCTCCCAGCTGCGCCATCACACAGCCAGGGTCATAACCGGAAAAGCTCCGCGCGAACATAAGACTTCTGCTCTTCCCGCCGGAAGCGGACATCAGAGCAGACGTGCCGCGACCGTCGGCTTGGTACCAATTTGCTGCCATATGCACGCGGCAAAACAAGATCTTTGTTCGATCATCTCGGCAATGCTGGCGAGTAGCGAACGGCCAAGTGCGAGAAGAAAGCCCGGCCTATCCTCGTCTCCCGCTCAGCTTGTCTGCGAGGTCAATCAGATTCTGCGCGACCACATCAAGCCGACGCAGCCGTCATTTGCGGGTTTGCTTGAAATACCTCAAATCGGGCGGCGCCTGATCCTTCTTGGTGGGCATCAGAAGTCCGTCCGCGCCCAGGTAGTAGTTTTCCTTGCCGATGACGATATGGACGTTGCCCTCGACGCAATAGAACTCGCGCCACGTGGGGCGCGGATTCGTATTGCGCCGATATGTTTTGTCGACCGTCCAAGGCCGTGTCAACGCATCGTCGATCACGGTGATCATGTCATGAAGAATGTTCGGGTCCGTCTTGTCGAGATAGAAGCGCTCTTTGAAGATCGACTGATTGTCGAAATGCAGGGGTAGCCCGGTTGCGTCGTAGGCGCGCGGCCCCTGGAATGGGCCCCGCGTTTCCACTTCCAGCAAATTGAAGCGGCCGCTGCCGTCCTCGTCGATCCATTTTCCGATCGAGTAGCCGGCGTAGGTCGGCTGGATATCGGTCGGCCAGGGGCGTCCATCGGTGAAGATACGACGGTAGTGGTCCTCGCCACCGATGAGGATATAGGTGGTTTCCGGCTCGATTATATATTCGTATTCCCCGACTGACATCATGCGCGGCATGCCGCCCGGGTGACACGTCGCAGTCGGGTAATTGCCCAGTCCGCCCTTGGCCTGGTCAGCCATGCTGTCCTCGTGGACTTTTTGATACTCCGCCGTCAGCGGGGCTTGCTGCCCGCGTCCCCAGGGCTTGGTCGGATCGAATTTTACTGCCTGCCCTTCTAAACCCGGTGTGATGATGACAGTCCACTGGCCGTGCAAGTTGGGATACCTCGATGCATCATGTGCCTTGGCAATCGTCACCAGAGGCAAGATCATCAACGGGATGAAGGCGAATGATGATTGGCAGCGCATGCATTCCCTCCTCATGTGGTGTTCGTTGTTCCAGCTATCGCCCACGAGGCGGCGTCTTCGGGTGGCCACGCCGCCGCTGAGCCAAGCAACGTTATGAACTCGCGGCGTTTCACTGCCCGATGCCTCCCGTGCTTCCGACCGGAAGAATAGCACGCCTCCGGACGGCAGGAGACTGCTGCATCCATCCTCCTGGGCGGAACGAGATGAGCGCGATCACGCCGCCGATATTTTTTTCAAGGAGGTAGCCCAAAAACAGGCCCCCCACTTCCGCCGCCTCACCACCGGAAATCATTTCAGACCAGATTTCCGGGGATGGCGCTTGGATGAATTTTCGAATCTCGCGCGTCCTCCCCACCGGGGGGGGACCCTGCCTGGCCGAGCCCACCAGCCTGCCTTGCCATAGTCCTATGTGCCTATGCCCCGGCGGCGACGCTTGCGTGCTCGGCGTCGTCGACAGGGCGGGCAACGCGCTGTTCCTGGCGTAGGGCGTCCGAAGCGCACGCCTCGTGTAAGGTCCTCGGTAGGTCAATCCTTCCAGAACCCATCGAAGCGGTCGGAGCGTAGCTCGGTATATCGCACCGTGTGCGTGATGTTGCGGTGGCCGAGGTAGTGCTGCAGCGCGCGGGTGTCGACGCC
>DATFQX010000144.1:0-3220 GCA_035263865.1 Xanthobacteraceae bacterium | reverse complement strand
CCAAGCCACCCCTTCTACAACGACAACGGCCTCGTTGTCGTCTTCAGCGTGAATGGAACGAACCTCACTAAAGTCGCCGAAGCCAGGGTTGGAAAATGGAATCAGGGTGTGGTCTGGAGCCGTGATGGCAAGACCTTGCTTGCGCAGAACATGGCCGAGAACGCGCTCTCGATCCTGAGCTTCGACGGTAAGACTCTGGGGGTCACGGGCGAGATCAAGGTCAAGGGCGGACCGGCGGGCCTGCGGACCGCGGAGCCCTAAGGAAGTTCGAATGGACCTAATGACTGCTGCTGGAGCCAGGAAGATAGAACGCTGGGATAACTTGTGCTGCAACTGCTCAGAGCCGCTTCTGGCACCGAGCGACGGATTTGCATCTTGAAGGCCAACCGTCGCTTTCGGGGGCGAAGCGGAAATGCAGCCCACGTTGCGAGCCTGTCGATCTGGCGCTCATGACCCGAATGTATGGTCCGGCCGTGCGTTGCAAGAAGACTTCTCCGAAAGTTGGGGGGATGTGCGGTCTTGCATCAATGTATCCGGCTTCGATCGGAGCGGTTTGTGCTCCGAGCCATCATGGATATCAGCGCGCGTGCGAGCTCATTAGCGGATAGGCCTCAATGGGGCCATTCGGGTCACCAGTGTTCGCATGCGCCGGGAAGACCGGTCCTCCATCTTGTTTCTAATCCTCTCGCAGACCTCGGCAGGTAAGGCGTTTGAACCGTTCGTGTTGAATCACGCGGCCTAAATCTTGCTGGCCTCGAAGGTTCGGCCATGAGCTAGGACGCTCCAGGCCGTCGGCCCACATTGTAAGAAGCGGAGTAAGAAACCTAGAGGACAATGCTGCACTCACACTGCCTGTCACTTGTTGTTCGCGATCCAGTCGACATGAGACCGCACGCTCGCGCCGTGGTATCATTCAACAGGTAACCCTCCGCACGGAGAGGGGCCCATGCCACTGGCTATCGGACGGCGGGAATTGTTAGCCGCGCTCGGCGGTGTGGCGACGACGTGGCCGCTCGCGGCGCGCGCGCAGCAGCCGTTGAATCCTGTGGTCGGTTTTCTCAGCGGCCGCTCCCCCGTCGAGGCTCTTGGCGTGGTCGCCGCATTCCGCAAAGGACTTTCCGAGAGTGGTTTTGTCGAGCATCAGAATGTGACAATCGACTTTCGCTGGGCAGAGGGTCAGTTTGACCGCTTGCCCGCGCTGGCAAGGGAATTGGTCGACCGCCCCGTCGCCGTCGTCGCGGCTTTAGGCGGTTCAGACACTGCAGCAAAATCGGCAACGACTACCATTCCTATCGTTTTTGGAACCGGGGGAGACCCGGTTGCGAACGGTTTGGTCGCAAGCCTCAACAAGCCTGGCGGCAACATCACAGGCGTCACGTTCCTGACGGCGGCCCTTGGAGCAAAGCGTCTAGGACTGCTGCGCGATCTCGTTCCTGCCGCGCAGGTAATAGCGCTGCTCGCAAACCCAAATTACTACCTCGGGCCGGTGCAGATCAGGGACGTGGAGGAAGCAGCGCGCTCGCTCGGACAAACGTTAGTCGTTCTCGATGGCAGCACCGATGAGAAAATTGAAGCAGCCTTCGCTGCGCTTGCCCCGCAGCATGTTAGTGCGTTCTTGGTCAGTTCCGATCCGTTTTTCGACACTAGGCGCGATCGACTGGTTGCATTGGCATCACAGCATCGAGTGCCTGCGATTTATCAGTTTCGCGAATATGCTGTGGCCGGCGGGCTGATGAGCTATGGGACCAGCATTACCGAAATGTACCGGCTGGTGGGCCTTTACGTTGGCCGCATTCTCAAGGGCGAGAAGCCGGCCGACCTGCCGGTGATGCAGGTGGCTAGGTTTGAGCTCGTAATTAACCTCAAGACTGCAAAGGCACTTGGTGTAAAGATTTCCGATAATCTTCTGTCGCTCGCGGACGAGGTGATCGAGTGAGACGCCGCGAGTTCGTCACGCTTCTCGGCGCAGCGGCGGCCTGGCCGCTGGCGGCGCGCGGGCAGGAGGCTGGCCGCACCTACCGTCTCGGCTTTCTGACCCAGGTTGGACGCAACACGCCGGGGATCGTCGCCTTCTTCGATGAGTTGCGTGCCCATGGCTTCGTCGAGGGCGGAAATCTCAGCATTATTCCGGGTGGTTTCGGCGTTGCGATCGAACGCATCGGCGAGGTTGCCGAGACCATGGTGAAAGCCGCGCCCGACGCGATCGTTGCCGGTCCGGAGCTGCCATTGCGAGCTCTACAGACGCTCACCCGGACCATCCCGCTCATCGGCATGACCGAGGACATGGTCGCGGAAGGCTTTGCGGCGTCGCTCGCGCGCCCGGGCGGCAACATCACCGGAATCAGCTTGCTGTCGCCCGAGCTCGACGGCAAGCGACAGGACATACTCATCGAGGCGGTGGCGGGCGTGCACCGCATTGCAGCGCTTGCTGACGCCAACATCGTCCACCGCCGTATCGCCTTCGAGCGCGCCGCCGTGGTGCATTTGCCCGCAATCTATCAATGGCCCGAAATGGCGGAAGAAGGCGGCCTCGTCGGCTACGGATCACGGTTCACCGAGATGTATCGGCAAAGAGCGCAGATGGTCGTGAAGATACTGCGGGGTGCCAAGCCGGCCGACCTCCCGGTCGAGCAACCGACCCGTTTCGAGCTGGTGATCAATCTCAAGGCGGCGCAGGCTATCGGTCACGAGGTCCCCGCGGGCCTGGTGCTGCGCGCCGACAAGGTGATTGAATGATGGACCGACGCACACTCATTTCGGCGATCGCAGTTGCGACAGTCTGCGCGCGGTCGGGCGCCTTCGCGCAGCAGCAGCGCAGTTGGCGCGTGGGATTCGTGGCGCTGCCGGAGCGCCCCGAGCCGCTCGAAGGCAGCCGCTTCGGGGGGTTCGCGCTGGGCATGCGCGAGCTCGGTTACATCGAGAGGCGTAACCTCACGATCGAATGGCGGTTCGCGGGCGGCGAGGTCGGCCGCCTCGCCGAGCTGGCGGCGGAGGTGGTGCAGCGCAAGGTGGACGTCATCGTGGCCGGCGAGACGCCGGTGATCAGCGCTGCGCAGAAAGCTACCGCCACGATACCGATCGTCATGGCGGCGTCCAATGATCCGGTCGGCAGCGGCTTCGTCGAAAGCCTCGGCCGACCGGGGCACAACATCACCGGGGTCTCGATCCTCAGCACCGACCTGAGCGGCAAGCTGGTGGAGATGCTGCAGAGCGTGGCGCC
>DATFQX010000143.1:0-6843 GCA_035263865.1 Xanthobacteraceae bacterium | reverse complement strand
GGTCGGTAGGTCATGGCCAAGATCTTTGATGAAGAGCTGGCGGTACGTGCATTTCCGTAGGCGCACCTTCTGTTCGAAGACTTTTGGCGTACGGTATTTGCGATTGGGAACATCAAGGTTGATGCTGCGCCAGGCCGAGGGCGGCAGATCGTTGATTTCGACGATCAGTGTTGGTGAGCGTCGGCGCAAAGTAATGAAAACGATTTTCTTCTGGTCGAGTCGATCGAGCTGTTCATAGGTGGTGAGCTTGGAATCGAAGACCAGGTGCTGCGGCGGACTACCGTGCTGGCGGCTCCAGAACTTGATGAAGCGGAAGATCTCCTCGGCCTCCTCACCCTTGCGGATATCGGCGTTCGAGTAGCAGAAGACCTGGCTATCGGCATCCTGCGCCAGGAAGGTGAGAATACTGGGCTGCCGGCGACTTCGCTTTGATAAATAGTGGGATTCGACGACGGGATGCTCCCCAAAATATGGCACCGAGTGAAAGTCGAGATTGAAAGACTCCCCCGAGAGGATCGTCTCTCCAGCGAGCTGAGCATGCCAGCTTGCAAGCAGATGCGTGACTTTCTGCGGGGTGATTCGGGAGGAATATTCGCCCAGAAAGCTCTTTTTAGGCATGGTGTTGAGGCCGCAGAAGAGCGCGAGTCCCTGGTCGGCGACCAGGGCCATAACATGGTTCTTGCGCTCAATGGACCATAGCTTGAGAGCCAACGCGGCGCGGAGCGCGTGTTCAGCCGGGATCATGCGAGAACCGGGCAATTTGGTATTCCGCGCCAGGGCCTCGCCATCCAATCGGATCAGATCGGGCACGAACAGAAATAACCCCCCGACTCTCGTGGTGAACTCCCGTGGAGCGAGCACGAAGCTGCGGACGTCGGCAACGGCCTCTGTGGTCGGCCCAACCAGCACTGGGCGTTCTTCATCGAGCCGCCGTGGCAAGGGAGCAAAGCCCTCCGCGGCCAAGATCTCTCGTACCGCAGTGGCACTCAGCAAGATTCCCTGCTCCTTGAGTACTCGGCTGATGTCGTAAATTGAGTAGTTGCGCTTGCGCAGCGCCAACACCTGATCGCGGGCCTTGTTCTTCTTAGGCTGTTCACGTGGCCCAGGCCGTGTCGTCGCGAAGAAATCACCTAATAACCCGCGTCGAAAGTCGTGGCAGAGCACCCGAAACGCACCATGTGAATAGCCGAACTGGCGTGCGACCTCCTTGGAAGTTAGCCCATCCAGGAAAAAAGCCCGCAAGGCTTCGTACTGACGCTGGCGCGCGGTTGCTGGCTCCGCGAAAAAACGGCGGCATTCTGTTATGTCAATTGGTGCGCCGATACTCATCAGTTGACAATGTCATCCACTAGACTTTGTGTCAAGCACCCTCTGCGCCACAAAATGCAGCAGCGATGGGAAAGTCCTTATTTAATGGGCATTTCCGAGCACACTTACTGACACTCGGATAGGTCTGTGACTTGGATAAACAGATAAATAGACAATGCATAATACCGATATCAGCGCACTATTTCGGATAACATTCTGCGTCAAATTGTTGAGTCGCAAGAATCCCTTAGCACGGCGGCGCGTTAGCTGATTCGGGTTCCGTGTAAATCCAGGCTAGGTCGCAGAACATAACCGTGAGGTAGCGGCGTTCGCCGGCGGCCTCGGCTGATGCCGAAGGCGGAGGTGGCCTCATGGCAGTCGCTTCTTGTTTATTTGGTTCGCTGGGAGGCTGGGCTGGTGTCGCTGGGCCGCCGCCAAACTCGGCAATCGCCGCCAACAACTTTCGTCGGTGCCCCAACGAGACGCCAATCTTCTCAAGATCCGCATCCGTCAAATAGCGGAGCACCTCGACATCAATATCGTTGTCGATGAACGCCGGCGTGTATCGCTCCAAGCCAATCTTCGCCAGCCATTCCGCAATGTGCCGCATGGGCGACCCCGTGCCGATTTACCAGCAACCGGCGGAGCCTCAGCTTACCAGTTCTAACCACGAGGTTGTAGCCGCCTGCCGTTCGAGCAGCCACGTCCGGAGTGGGTCAAAATTTGCCCAAACCTGGATTAGCGTCTAGGGAGCCCATCCGGTTTCAGTGAGCCCTGGTTAGGAAGGGCATCACTTTGAGACTCATGCACCGCACAAGAATGACTCGTTGCTCGATCACCTTGTCGGCGCGTGCCACTAATGTCGCGGGCACCGTAACGCCAATCGCTTTGGTGGTCTTGACGTTGATCACTAGCTCGAACTTTGTCGGTTGCTCGATCGGGATATCGGCGAGCTTAACGCCTCGCAAGAGCTTGATAAGCTGCTGTGCCACTGGCTCTCGAAAGACGCCGGTCGGACTTTTTAATTGACCCTCGTCCCAAGGATAGTCCCGCCACCGGCCTCGACGCAAACGTCTCCACAGAGAGCAAATCGCCCATTTGCTCGGTAACTGGGCATTATTGAATCGCGAACATAAGCGCGGCAAAGCCAAGAAAGCTGAGAGCGATGCTGACCCAAAACATAGCCATGGGAAGTCGTCCTTCGAAATCCGACTTTTGGTAGCGCACTCCACGACGGTTCTGCTGTGACCTGGGTCACAGCACTACGCCATGCAAATTGGGAGGCCCTGACGGCGGCAATCATCGTGGCGCGGCGCATTAGCGTCTGGAAACAATCCCACTTGTCTTGCGCTACACTCGGTTGCGGATGCCGCAAGAAACGTCCGTTAGGGGCAATGGGGGAGCGCCTGGGGGATGGCGATCGTCAGGGAACTTCTGCAAATTCGACGCGCTGGAAAGAGAACAGAGCAATCGCTGACAGGGTTATCGAGTTCAACATTAGCTGCCGCGATCAGTTTCTATGCCGCCGCAAGCATACCGTCGAGCAATGTCGCGCAATACTCGGCTACGACTGAGGGGCTAAAGGCCCAAAGCGGCCGCAATGGCAATCAGGGATCCGCAATGAATGAACGCATTACTGCTCGCCCATCCAAGGTCCCGCCGACAATGGCGGGGATGTGCCACGAAGCTGACTCGCGCACCGCACAAAGATGCGTGCAGCGGTACCGGTTCAGGCGATTTTCTGCCGTCGTCGCCACCGCGCGAGCAGGCCCGGTCACTTGCCGCCAACCGGTACGTGCTGCTCCCCATAGCGGCGAAATCTTGTGCGGCCCAGGACACTTGACGGGAAGGTCCGCGTTTGGGTGGGCGTTAGTGTAGTCCCATGCACCCCGGCCGAGAACAACCGCTCCGCTGGGGTCGGAGTTAATCGCTGGCGTCGGTCGCGTGCTTCGAGGGCAGACGCAAGCGCAGCGGAGAACAATGCATCGAACCAGGAGAGTTGTATGAATACCAGCAAGGTTACCGAAGCAATCGATGAGGACCGCCGCCGGTTTTTGGGGACGGCCACGATGGGCGTTGCGGCTGCAGGTGCCGCAAGCCTGCTGCCATCTCAATCGACCTCCGCGGCCTCGAGCGACGCCATGCGCTCGTTCCGCTTCGAGGCTACGGAGGAACAGCTCGCCGACCTCCGCCGACGCATTGCGGCGACGCGTTGGCCCGACAAGGAGCAGGTTGCCGATGAGTCCCAAGGCGTGCGGCTGGCGACCGTCCAGCAGCTCGCGCGCTACTGGCAGGCTAGCCACGACTGGCGCAAGGTCGAGGGGCGGCTCAACGCCTTGCCGCAGTTCATCACTGAGATCGACGGCCTCGACATCCATTTCATTCACGTTCGTTCCAAACATGAAAATGCGTTGCCGATGATCGTCACTCATGGATGGCCCGGCTCGGTCATCGAGCAACTCAAGATCATCGATCCGCTGACCAATCCCACGGCGCATGGTGCGAGCGCGGCGGACGCTTTCCACCTCGTCATCCCGTCGCTGCCGGGCTACGGCTTCTCCGGGAAGCCGACGGTGCCTGGATGGAACCCCCCTCGCATCGCGCGGGCGTGGGCAACGCTGATGCAACGCCTCAACTACACACAGTACGTCGCTCAGGGTGGCGACTGGGGTAATGCCGTCACCGAGAACATGGCCCTGCAGGAACCGCCCGGATTGCTCGGCATACACACCAACATGCCGGCCACGGTTCCGGCTGAGGTTTCTAAGGCGCTTGCAGTCGGCGGCCCGCCGCCGGCCGACCTCTCGCCCGAAGAAAAGCACGCGTGGGATCAACTCGCCTTCTTTTTCAAGGAGGGCCTGGGTTATGCGATCGAGATGAACAACCGCCCACAGACGCTCTACGGGATCGTCGATTCGCCAGTAGGCCTAGCAGCCTGGATGATCGATCATGATGCGCGCAGCCAGGAGATGATTGCCCGCGTCTTCGACGGGAAGACGGAGGGCCTGTCGCGGGACGATGTTCTCGACAACGTCACGCTCTATTGGCTGACGAACACCGCGATCTCGTCGGCGCGCCTTTACTGGGACAACGTGCACCCTCCGACGGGAGGCTTCTTCGACGTGAGGGGCATCAAGATCCCGGTGGCCGTGAGCGCCTTTCCTGACGAACTCTATCAGGCCCCGCGCAGTTGGGCGGAAAAGGCATATCCCAAGCTCATCCACTACAACAAACTGCCGAAGGGCGGACACTTCGCGGCCTGGGAGCAGCCGGAATTTTTCACCGCCGAGATGCGCGCAGCGTTCCGATCGCTTCGCAAGCCAACTTGAAACCCAACGGTTATCGAGGCGCGCGCGTATCGCGCGCGCCGCTCCTTCTTCCGTTGAGGCAAATTTTTCGGATTGATCCCGCTAGATCTCTTCTGACCCCACGAAGGAGGGCGGCCGCGCGCTCGATCCGGAGCGCGAGGACCAGGGCCTCGCCCGAGCGGCCGCGGTGAACCTCGGGAGGGGCCCAAGGCGCGTTCGGCGATGTTGTCGAATGACCTTGCTTGGGGGCACGATGGCGCGCATGCATGCGGCGTCAGATGGAGCACAGGATGTTTGCCGATAGGATCGAAGCGAAGTGGATTGCGGCGTTTTGCGAGATCTTCGAAAAGTGCGCCGTCAAGCGCGGCGACACCGCGGCGATCCTTTCCGAAACCCAGTCGCGCCCCCTCACCGTGCATCTCGCCGAACTCGCACTGCTGCAGATGGGTGCCCGGCCATTCCACCTCGTGGTGCCGACGCCGCGCAATCGGCACCCCATTCCGCTGCGCTCGACCGGTGCCAGCGAAGCCATCGGCGGCCTTGAACCCGTGGTCTCGGCGCTCGGCCAAGCGGGGTTCGTGGTCGACTGCACGCTCGAGGGCCTGATGCATGCGCCGGAGACGCCCAAGATCCTCAAGGCCGGCGCACGCATATTGGTGATCTCCAACGAGCACCCGGAGGCGCTCGAACGCATGGTGCCAGACCCAGCGCTCGAGACGCGGGTGCGCAACGCCACCAGGATGCTGCGCGCCGCCCAGCGCATGCGCGTGACGTCAGCGGCCGGCACGGCGCTCGAGGTCGACCTGCGAGGTGCTTCGACCGTTGGCGTGTGGGGCTGGACCAGCCGTCCGGGAACATTGGCCCACTGGCCCGGCGGGATCGTCGTCAGCTTTCCCAAAGCCAATACGGTCAATGGAGTGCTGGTGCTCGATCGCGGCGACGTCAATCTCACGTTCAAGCGTTATCTCGAGGCGCCAATCCGTCTCAAGCTTGAAAGCGATTTCATCACCGACATTGATGGCGAAGGGACGGACGCGGAGATGATGCGAACGTATCTTTCTGCCTGGGGCGAGCGCGAAGCCTACGCGGTGGCTCACGTGGGCTTCGGCATGAATCCGCGTGCGCGCCATGAGGCGCTCGCGATGTACGACCAACGCGATACCAACGGCACCGAGATCCGTGCGGTATCGGGCAACTTTCTATTCTCCACGGGCGCAAACGAGTTCGCCGGCCGCTACACGGCAGGGCACTTCGACATTCCGGTGATGCGTACAACGATCCAGGTGGACGATACCACCGTGGTCCGCGCCGGCATATTGCAGGATGTGTTTGGGTGAGGGCAAGCCACCGCGGGAACGCGCGAGGCGACCCGAGCGACGCATCAGCGATCAGTGTCGCGTCCGGTCGTCGTCGACGCCTGCTCGCGCAGACGAAAATGCTGTACTTTGCCGAGCGCGTTGCGCGGGAGGTCATCAACAAAAATGACATCACGGGGGATCTTGAAGCGGGCGAGATGTTGGCCGACGTGGTGCTGGAGCGCCGCGCCACCGATTGAGACGCCCGCCCGGCGCACAACGAACGCGATCGGCACCTCCTGCCATTTGGCGTCAGGGCGGCCGATCACGGCAGCCTCGGCCACCGATGGATGGTCGATGAGGACCCGCTCGACTTCGGCCGGATAGATGTTCTCGCCGCCAGAGATGATTAAGTTGTTCTTGCGGTCGTGGATGAAGAAATAGCCGTCGCGGTCGCGGGTGCCGATGTCACCGCTATGATACCAACCGTCGCCCAAAGCCTCGGTGGTCGCGGCTTTGTTACCCCAATATTCGCAAAACACATTGGGGCCGCGCACCAGGACCTCCCCGGCGGTTCCGGCGGACACTTCGCGGCCGCTGTCGTCAACGACGCGTGCCTCGCACATGAGGCCGGGCAGACCGGTTGAGCCTTTTCGTGTGAGGTCCCCGCCAAGACGGGTGTAGATGGCGATCGGGCAAGTTTCGGTGGCGCCGTAGATTTGTAGGACTGGAATTCCGCGCGCTTCGACGGCCGCGATGAGCGGCTGGGGCACTTGTGTCGACCCGGTGGTGACAGCGCGCAGGCTCGAGACATCGGTCGCGTGCCAGTCGGGATGCTCGATGATCGCCTGGATCGTGCTTGGAACCAAAACTGCGAGTGTCGGGCGATCTCTCGCGATCGCCTCGAGCGTTTCGCCGGGTGTGAACCTTTG
>DATFQX010000142.1:0-27975 GCA_035263865.1 Xanthobacteraceae bacterium | reverse complement strand
ACAGCTTCCAGTGCGCTTGACCCCGTCGTCGCCGAGCAACGCTCCGCCCAGCAACAGGATGTCCTGGTGCCTGTCGAGATAGGCGAAATGCTCGTCCTTGTTGGAAGCGCGGATCTCGGCGCCGTCATCTCGGTCTTCCTGATAGATGATGTAAAGCACGCGCTCTCCTCCTGTATGTATCGAAAACCATCCGTATTGATTGCGTGACCAAATCGCCTAAAGCGTCATCGGCGATGATCGCGCTGCTCTCATTCTTCCTGATGCTGTTTGCCTCGCCGTTCAAGTCGAACAGCCGACTTGAGGCAGAGAACGCGGTGCTCGGGGGTCAGCTGATCATATTGCGGCGGAAGGTATGACTTCGTAGCCCTTAATCTGGGGAGGCCCGTCTCTGGTACTGTCTCAATTCGCGCTCACTTGGCTTGCTCAAGGCCCAGCTTCTTCACCACTTGCGCGTAGCGCTCCATGTCCCGCTTCATGAACGCCACGTAGTTCGCCGTCCCGTTCTCCTCCATCACCATGCCGAGCTGATGCATCCGCGTAGCCATGGCAGGCTCTCGCATGGCCGTCGCGACCTCTGCCTGCAAGCGCGCGATAACCTTCGGCGGAGTACCCGAGGGTGCGTGCAGCCCCATCACGGTCGCAACGTCGAAGCCCTTCTGACCTAACTCGTCGCAGGTCAGCATCGCGGGGGTGGAGGGCGAGCGCTGCAGCACGCTAACGCAATAGCCCCGCAGCTTGCCGGACGCGATGAGCTCAATGACGTTGGGTATGCCGGACCATCCGACCTGGATCTCGCCGGTCAGGAGTCCGTTCACCATCGCTGAGCCGCCGCGATAGGGCACGTGCAGGAGTTCGATGCCGGTTTGCTCGGCAAAGATCGCCATGGTGAGGTGATGGATCGAGCCAGCGCCCGCCGAGCCGTAGCTCATTTTGCCCGGCCGCGTCTTGGCCAGCGCGATGAACTCGTCGAGCGTGCTGGCCGGCACGTTGGGATTGGCGGACATGATGGTCGGCAGACTGACCAGCGCCGTAACCGGTGCGAAATCCTTGATCGGGTCATAGCCGAGATTTGGATTGAGCGCCGGGTTGATCGCCATATTGCCGGAATCGCCGAACATCAGCACGTGCCCGTCGGGCGACGCCTTGGCCACCATGTTGGCGGCGAGGATGCCACCGGCGCCCGGCATGTTCTCGACAATGAACGGCTTGGCGAACCTGCTGCTGAATTTCTCCGCAAGCAAGCGGGCGAACACGTCCGGATTGCCGCCGGGGCCCGAGGGCGCGATCAGCCGCACGGTCTGGGTTGGCCATGCGTCATCCTGGGCCATCGCCGCGGGCGAGAGCATTGCCAGCAGCGCCGTCAGAACCGCAGACGTTCGTTGCATGGTCATGATGCTCAAGCGTCGCCCCAAATGTCGCGTGCGAGCTCGACCACGAGGCGGAGCTTTTTCTCTTGCACGTCCGGCGTGATCGGATTGCCGGTGTCGATGCTGGCGAAGCCGCATTGCGGGCTGACCCCGAGGCAGTTGAGATCGAGCTGCCGGGCCGCG
Source organism: Xanthobacteraceae bacterium (assembly GCA_035263865.1). Taxonomy (GTDB): domain Bacteria; phylum Pseudomonadota; class Alphaproteobacteria; order Rhizobiales; family Xanthobacteraceae; genus VAZQ01. Next base: position 26,425 of record DATFQX010000142.1, on the reverse strand, counting down.
TCCTCGATGTGCTTCGTCAGCGCATCCTTGCTTTCCATGTCCGGCGTCTTGGTCGAGACAATGCCGAGCACCACGGTCTTGTGGGGCGGCACGAGGCGCAGCGGCGTGAACGTGCCGGCGCGCGGCGTGTCGTATTCGAGGAAGTAGAATTGGATGTTGAGCGCGTTAAATAACCGCTCGGCCACGTCGTCATAACTCCCTTCCGAGTGCCACTGGCCGCCGCGGTTGCCGCGGCAAAGATGCATGCCGATCCGCATGCCCTGCGGTGCATCCTTGAGCACACGGTTGGTGATGGCGACATACTTGTCGATCAGCGCGCTCCAGTCGTCTCCGCGCGACTTCAACGCGGCCTGCACCTGGGGGTCGCCGAACTTGGCGAAGGCGGTCTCGTCGATCTGTACGTAACGGCAGCCCGCTTCGGCGAGCGCCTTCAACTCGCGGCCGAACGCTTGCACGGTGTCGTCCCAGAATTGGTCGAGGTCCGTGTAGGCGGTGGCGAGAACGGCGGAGTTGCCGCCGCGGAAATGCAGCGCGCAGGGGCCGGGGATGGTGATCTTGGGAATGAGCCGGGTGTTGCCAGTAATGAACTTGAAGTCCGACACGTTGATTGGGCTGGTCCACTGCACGCGGCTCCTAATCAGCGCGACCGGTTGGCTGCCACGCTTGCCGATGGTGCCGGTCTCGGTGCCGCCCTTGGCGTCTTCGCCGCGAACGGTGTCGATGCTGAGATCGCCGAGCTGGCGATAGAAGAAGCTGTGATAGGAGCGGCGGCGGAATTCGCCGTCGGTCGCGAACTTCAGCCCGACACGCTCCTGCAGCGCCAGCACCTCCTTGATCGCGGCGTCTTCGGCGGCGGCAAGCGCCTCGCGGCTGATTTCGCCGCGAGCGAACCTGCCACGCTGGTCAAGCAAGGACTTCGGACGAAGCAAGCTGCCGATGTGTTCGGCCCGGAACGGTGGGTTGAGTTGGGATAGCAACGCGCCCTCCTGCGAGACTTCAAACCGATTGCGCGAGGTGATTGCCGTCGACCACGCGGAAATTTTTGTTCGGTGAAAGGTGGTGTGGCTGCGGTCCCGGCCACGCCGCCGCGCTGCCGAGGAGTGCGATGAAGTTGCGCGTCTCATGCAATGCCCGTCGAGGGCAAAGCCTACCAAAGGGCGGCGTTGTGCGTCACAGCAAAATTGGCCCGCCTATGTCACCTTTGGGGTTAGGAGCGGACATTAACCCCGAGCTAGCCAATGTCCGCTTTGCCTCCCAAACCGGACATGCGTGATTTCACCTCGATACGCCCGCTCAGTGCCAACGGTGGGCGAGAGTTTTGATGACCGGCTTATTGCGGCTGGGGCGGCGGACCAAAATCGAGAGGCGGGGGCAGATCGAGTTGGGGAATTTCGATTTTGATCTTGGAGGGATCGATCCGGGAGCTGCGGTCGATCCAGTAGCTCACGGAGCCCGGCCAAAATATGACGATGATCACCAGAATGACTTGCAAGAACACCCAGGGAATGGCGCCCCAATAAATCTCCGAGGTTTTGATCGACCGTGGTGCGATGCCGCGTAGATAAAACAAGGCGAATCCGAATGGCGGATGCATGAAGCTCGTTTGAATATTGGCGCAGATCAACACGCCGAACCAGACAAGATCGATGCCGAGCCTGTCGGCGACAGGCGCCAAGAGCGGAATGATGATGAATGCGATTTCGAAGAAATCGAGGAAGAAGGCGATCACGAATACGAAGGCATTGACGAAGATCAGGAATCCGATCTGTCCACCCGGGAGTGACGTCAACAGATCCTCGATCCACACCTTTCCACCCACGCCTTGGAACACAAGACTGAAGGTGCGCGCCCCGATCAGGATGTAGACCACCATGGCGGTGATGCGCATGGTGGTCGACATTCCCTGATAAAGGAGCGACCAGGTCAGCGTGCCGTAAGAGGCGGCAAGCGCGATTGCGCCCACCACGCCCAACGCTCCGGCTTCGGTCGGCGTGGCCAGTCCCATGAAAATAGTCCCCAGAACCAGGAAGATCAGTCCGAGCGAGGGGACTATGCCGCGCAGGCACTTTTTCCAGAGCGCCCAGCCGTGCAGCGTGCGCGCCTCGATCGGCAGAGCCGGTACGTGCTTTGGCCACAATACGCTGACGATAAAGACCCAGGCGCAAAACAGCGCGAGCTGGATGATGCTCGGACCGATGGCGCCGGCATACATGTCGCCCACGGAGCGGCCGAGTTGATCCGCGAGCACCACCAGCACGAGCGAGGGCGGAATGAGCTGGGTTATCGTGCCTGATGCCGCGATGACGCCCATGGTGTGTCGCGTCGAATAGCCGTACTTCAACATCGGCGTCATCGAGATGACGCCCATGGCGATGACCGAGGCCGCGACCGTGCCGGTAATGGCGCCGAGGATGGCGCCGACGAAGATCACTGCATAGGACAAGCCGCCGCGCACCGGGCCGAACAACTGGCCGATCGAATCGAGCAGATCCTCGGCTAGGCCGCACCGCTCCAAGATCGCACCCATGAAGGTGAAGAACGGAATCGCGAGCAGCAAATCGTTGGAGACGATGCCAAACAGTTGGTACGTGAGATTGCCGAGGAAATCCGGGCTGATGAGACCAAGCTCGATGCCGATGAAACCGAAGAAGAGGCCGGTCGCGGCGAGCGAGAATGCTGCCGGATAGCCGATCAGCATGAAGAGCACCATGCCCCCGAACATCAGGGGCGCCATGTTCTCCCGCGCGAAATGAATCATTGGACCGGCTTCTCGTACTCGAACTGCAGCCGGTGATGATGAATGAGCGCCTCGATGCGCTTGATCAGTTCGGAGATGCCCTGCAGCGCCATCAGTGCGAAGCCGACCGGAAGGATGAGCTTGACGGGCCAGCGGATCAGGCCACCGGCGTTCGACGACATTTCACCGATGTGCCAGGAGTCCAAAAACCACGGCCATGTGAAGTAGATAAGGATCACGCAGATCGGCAGAAGAAAGAGCAGAGCGCCAATGATATCGATCCAGATGCGCGCTTGTTCGGAGAGGGCCGAATACAGGAGATCGACTCGTACGTGTTCGTTCAGTTTGAGCGTGTAGGGGCCGCCCAGCAGCACCATGCCCGCGAACATGTACCATTGCACTTCAAGCCAGGCGTTGGAGCTTGCACTGAACAGATAGCGGGACGCTGCGTTGCCGGCGCTGATCAGGCAGGCAAAGAGCACGAGCCAGTTGGCGGCCTCGCCAAACCGGTCGTTGATGTAGTCGATACCCCGGCTCAGCTTGAGCAAACCCTCCACGCGACCGTCCCCGTTGTCATGATCCCACGGAAGCCAGGGGACCGCTTAGCTTTGGCCCGGCCGCGCTGGAGCGGCGAAGCAGGGGAACCTTCCTAAAGCCTCGCGCGCACGTCAATCGGTAAAACGGATGAGAAGGAGGCGAGGGAGGTCGCTGCGGTCTTCGCCAAGGGATGCGGTTATCCGCCAGTGACGCTCATGTGTCGGGCGAGCGCCGGCCGTTGATGGCGCCGGTCGATGATGAAATCGTGCCCCTTGGGCTTGCGCGAGATCGCCTCGGCGATCGCCGCGTCGAGGAGATCATTGCCCTCGGATGCGCGCAGGGGCGTGCGCAGATCGGCGGCATCTTCCTGGCCGAGACACATATAGAGCGTGCCCGTACAGGTCACTCGCACCCGATTGCACGATTCGCAAAAGTTGTGCGTCAAGGGCGTGATGAAACCGAGCCGCCCGCCGGTCTCGGCGACCTTGACGTAGCGCGCAGGCCCGCCGCTGCGATAGTCAATATCTTCGAACGTGAAGCGTTCGGCCAAGCGTGCGCGCACGATCGACAGTGGAAGGTATTGGTCGAGGCGCCCGGCACCGACGTCGCCAAGCGGCATCACCTCGATGAGGGTGAGTTCCATACCGCGCCCGTGCGCCCATTGCAGCAGCGCCGGGAACTCGTCATCGTTCACGCCCTTCAAAGCAACCGCGTTGATCTTGACTTTGAGCCCGGCGGCCTGCGCTGCGTCGATTCCGGCCAAGACCTTATCGAGCTCACCCCAGCGGGTGATGGCGCGGAACTTGTCGGCATCGAGGGTGTCGAGCGAGACGTTGATACGCCGCACGCCGTGCCCGGCGAGTTCGCTCGCATATTTCGGAAGCTGCGAGCCGTTGGTGGTGAGCGTGAGCTCGTCGAGTGCTCCGCTCGATAGATGGCGCGAGAGCGAAGCGAAGAGCGCCATGATGCCGCGTCGCACCAGCGGTTCGCCGCCGGTGAGCCTTAGTTTCTTGACGCCGCGCGCGATAAACGCGCTGCACAGCCGGTCGAGTTCTTCGAGCGAGAGCAGGTCGGCCTTGGGTAGGAATGTCATGTGCTCCGACATGCAGTAGACGCACCGAAAGTCGCAGCGATCCGTCACGGAGACGCGCAGATACGTGATCGCTCGTCCGAAGGGGTCGACCAGCGTCTGGAGCGGTTCTGCTCCACGGTCGAAGGGCAGACTTTGCACTTCGCGGCTCATTGGATGGGGCAATGGTCCTACGCTGCGCCAGCGTCAATGGCGAGCCCATGCCGACTGTCTGGGCAGCGCCAATGGACGGCGTTTCGCCGTTTCATATGGGAATTCTGACGGATATCGGCCAGAGCGTCTAGCGTTGTGACCGGACGTAAATCCGGCGGCAGTGCAGCGCCACTGCAGCTAGCGCGATGCCCACGGATAGTCAGTTGCGGAGGGTGCCGATTCCGCTGGTGCCGAGGCCGCCGGGGCAAGCGCGGGCGCGGCCGATGGTGCGCTCGGCGGCGCGGCGGAGGCCATCGGGGGCGGTGCTGCCGGGCGCGAGGCGGTGGCAACGGGCGCCTTTTTCTTTGCCACCGGCGTCTTCGGCGGCGCCGACCGCTGCAGAGCGACGTGAACCGGATTGGGGGAGAGCTGCGGAGTAGCACTTGCGCCGTCCGCCTCGGGTCGCACGGACACGGTCTGCGTCTGGTAGCCGCTCAATGCAAAGGTCACCGAGAACTCGCTGCCGGGCTGGACCGCGAGCTGGCACGGCGTGCGGCAGCTCTGACCCAGAGAGGTTTTCGCTTCTGCCCCTGGCGGTACCGATTCAATGGCCAGCGTCTCCGACCGCGGAGCGGATTTGAGGAAATCCAGGCTCGGCATTGCTGCAGAACACGCGGCCAGCATCAGGCCACACGCCGTGAGGACAATAACTCGCCTCATGATCCCACCCCTCGGCGGCAACGGCCGCCTCTCCCCGGGAACCCGACCATAGGAACGCGACGGCCGCTAGAGGGCCCTTCTGGTCGCCTAGGGTTAGCGCCCTAAAGCGCCCTAAAGTGTGGCGCGGATAAGGTAAAATACCATTAACATTGTTCTGCCGGGGTGGGACTGCCGGCGTGCAAGAGGTCGAACACGGCGCTCGGCAGTTCGGTCAGCACGCTAATCACCCGGTCGGGTCCCAGTTCGGCGACCGGCGTTTCCGTATAGCCATAGTCGACCGCGACGATTGGAACTCGCGCCGCCCGCGCAGTCGCGATGTCGCTGATCGAATCCCCGACCATGACTGCATGGGCAAGCTCACCGCGGGCACGCGCGATGGTCCGCCGCAAGAAGTCTGGATTGGGCTTTCGCAAGCCGAAGGTATCCGCGCCACAAACGGCGACGAAGCGGTTCGATAACCCGAGCGCGCCGAGCAGTCGGACGGATAGCCATTCGAGCTTGTTGGTGCACACCGCAAGCCGACAACCGGCGGCGCCGAGCGCGTCGAGCGCGTCTTCGAGGCTTGGGAAGGGCCGGGAGCGATCGGCGATATGCGATGCGTAATACTCGATAAATTCCTTCACGAGCCGATCGATTTCGGCTGTCGCGAGTCGACGCCCTTCGGCTCTGAGAGAGCGTTCGATCATCGATCGCGCGCCGCCGCCCACCAAGTTCCGCGCGGTATAGTAAGGCACCGGCGGCAGGCCTTCCTGGGCGAACACGGTATTGAGCGTGGCGACAAGATCGGGCGCACTGTCAACCAGTGTGCCGTCGAGATCGAAGACAACTGTCGGAGCCCCCATCACCGAAGATAGCTAGCCGCCGAATCGCGCAATAGTAAGGCTTGGCTTGGTGCGTATTTCGCCGGCGAAACGGGCTATGCTGCCCCATCGAGGGGCGTTAGATAAGCCGTTTTCGCTGCGATGATCACGATGGACCTGGAGGCCCAAAAACGCGCAGCCGCGGCCCGTGCCCTCGAATTCGTGCATCCTGGGATTCGGCTTGGGCTTGGCACCGGCTCGACTGCCAAGCATTTTGTCGAGCTTCTGGCGCAGCGAGTGTGTGCCGGGCTCGACGTGATTGCAGTGCCCACATCGGAGGCAACTCGCAGTGATGCCGAGCGGCTAGGGATTGCGCTCACCAGCCTCGACGAGACGCCGCAACTTGACCTCACCGTCGATGGTGCCGACGAGATCGCGCCCGATCTGAGTCTGATTAAGGGCGGGGGAGGCGCGCTGCTGCGCGAAAAGATCGTCGCCTCGGCCTCCGCGCGAATGATCGTCATTGCCGACGAATCGAAGTGGGTATCCTCGCTTGGCCATTTCCCGCTGCCGGTCGAGGTGGTGCCATTCGGATTGGCCGCGACGCGGCGAGCGGTCGAAGCCGCGGCCGCGGCCGCCGGTTGCGCAGGCCCCGCGTTGCTGCGCCGCGCCAAGGACGGCCATGCTTTCGTCACGGACGGAGGGCACTGGATCCTGGACGCCGCATTCGGGCGGATCCCCGATCCAAGATCGCTCGCCGAGCGTCTCGACGGGATTGCCGGGGTGGTCGAGCATGGTCTGTTCATCGGGCTCGCAGGTGCGGCCATAATCGCCGGCTCGAGCGGCGTGCGTGTGGTCGAGCGGGGCTGAGCCGGTGTCACCGCAAGAGGAGGGTTTGATGTTTACTTCTCCAGCCGCCAGGGCGGCCTGTAACTGGTTGCTTGCGCTCGGGCTAGCTTTCATCCTGGGCGTGGGCGCCGCCGCCGCACAACAACCGTCGGCGGCCGCGGTTGCGACGGCCAAGGAAGTCATCACAGCTAAGGGTGCGGACACACTCTACAGCCCCTTGGTCTCGGGGGTGATCGAGCGGACCAAGACCGTCTTGCTGCAAACGAACCCGATGCTGAGCAAGGATTTGAATGAGGTCGCGGCCAAACTGCACGCGGAATATGCCCCACGTCGCGCGGAGATTCTCAACGAGGTAGCCAAACTCTACGCCTCCCGCTTCACCGAGCAGGAGCTCAACGACACGCTTTCCTTCTATAAGTCGCCGCTCGGCCGCAAGTTATTGACCGAGGAGCCCGCTATCCTCGATCAGAGCATGAAGACTGCGCAGACCTGGGCCGAAGCTCTGTCGCAAGAGGTTATCGCCAAGATGCGTGGCGAAATGAAAAAGCGAGGTCACAACATCTAAGGCATTGCGGGTTGAATGGTTCAACCCTTGCATAGCTCTGAGGTCTTGCTGGGCTTGGAAGGAGCAATCCTTCGTTTGCCAAAACTATCTGCCAGGAAGGATGGATCGCCCGGAACTGAAGGCCGGAGCTGATGCATCCGGATAGCATCTGATGCAGCGCGACCCGACGGTTTGGAACCGACCGCATGGCCGACCGTGACCTCGATCTGCTCGTGATCGGAGCAGGCTCGGGCGGTGTGCGCGCCGCGCGGATCGCTGCTGGTTACGGAGCACGCGTATTGGTCGCCGAGGAGTATCGCGTCGGCGGCACCTGCGTCATTCGCGGCTGCGTCCCGAAAAAACTGCTCGTCTACGCCTCGCGCTTTGCCGACGATTTCGAAGACGCGGCAGGCTACGGATGGACCCTCAGCGAACCCGTGTTCGACTGGCGGAGCCTTATCGCCAACAAGGACCGGGAGATTGCGCGGCTTGAACTGGCCTATACCACGACGCTCGAGCGTGCCGGCGTTAAAGTCGTCAAGAGCCGTGCCGTACTGGAAGACGCACATACGGTGCGTCTCGTCGCGACCGGAGAACAAATCCGGACGGGCCATATTCTGATCGCAACCGGCGCTGCGCCATGGATGGGGCCGGCGATCCCGGGCCTCGAACACGTCATCTCCTCGAATGAGGCGTTTCATCTGGAAGAATTGCCGCCGCGCATCCTGATTCAGGGCGGCGGCTATATCGCCGTCGAGTTCGCCGCCATTTTCAATGGGCTCGGGTCCGAGGTTACGCTGATCTACCGCGGCGAAAACATCTTGCGCGGCTTCGACGACGACCTGCGCGCCCACCTCAATTCGGAGATGACCAAGCGGGGCGTGAGGATTCTTTGCGGCACGACGGTACGCGCGGTGCGCCGGACGCAAGCCACCTTCACCGCGACGCTTTCCGACGACAGCTCGGTCGAAGTCGACAAGGTGATGTTCGCGGTTGGCCGCTGGCCTAATGTTTCCGGTTTCGGTGTGGAGGCGACGGGGGTGAGGTTGAGCGAGAAGCGCGGCATCGCCGTTGACAAGTACTCGCAGACCTCCGTACCGCACATCTACGCGATCGGCGATGTCACGAACCGCGTGAACCTGACGCCGGTCGCCATCCGCGAAGGCCACGCCTTCGCCGACACGGTGTTCGGCGGCAAGCCGACCGCGGTCGATCACACCGATGTGCCGACCGCCGTGTTCTCCGAACCTGAGGTGGGCGCTATCGGCCTGACCGAGGCGCAGGCCTGCGAGCGGCTGACGAAAGTCGATGTGTACAAAGCTTCATTTCGTCCGTTGAAGATGACGCTCGCGGCCCGCGACGCCCGCGCCTTCTTTAAGCTTGTGGTCGATGCCACCACCGACCGGGTCGTTGGCTGCCACATTGTCGGACCCGAGGCCGGCGAGATGATCCAGCTCGTCGGAATCGCGGTGAAGATGAAGGCCACAAAAGCCGATGTCGACGCCGTGATGGCGGTGCACCCGACCGTTGCCGAAGAGCTCGTGACGCTGCGGGAGAAGGCGCTGACCCGCCGCCGGGAGGCGGCCGAATAGGATCTTGTCGCTCGGGCGGTGCGCGGCAGGAATCGCGATTCCATGTGGCTTGGCACGCCGGCCGTCGTGTATAAGCTCGCCCGAGGTGGAAAATCTCGCCCGCACCAGGGCTTAAGTGTTGTGGAGGGCGATCATGCCCGAGCGTTGGACGCGCGAGAGTTGGCGGCAAAAGCCCATAGCGCAGGTTCCCGAGTATCCGGATCAACAGGCGCTCGCCTCCGTGGAACACCGCCTTGCGACATTTCCGCCGCTCGTGTTTGCGGGTGAAGCCCGCAGCCTGAAAAAGGCGCTCGGGCGCGTCGCGGCGGGAGAGGGATTCCTCCTGCAGGGTGGCGATTGCGCCGAAGCTTTCACCGAGCACAGCGCCAACAACGTCAGCGCCAACAATATCCGCGACTTCCTGCGCGTATTCCTGCAGATGGCGGTGGTGCTCACCTATGCCGCCGCCGTGCCGGTGGTGAAAGTCGGCCGTATTGCCGGGCAGTTCGCAAAGCCACGCACGTCGCCGATGGAGAAGCGCGAAGGAAAGGAACTGCCGAGCTACCGTGGCGACATCATCAACAGCGTCGAGTTTGATGACGTTTCGCGTCGGCCGGATCCGGAGCGCCAGATCGAGGCTTACCGGCATTCGGCCGCCACTCTCAACCTATTGCGCGCGTTTGTGCACGGTGGCTACGCCAACCTCGCCAATGTCCGGCAGTGGACGCTCGGATTCGTCAAGGACTCGCCGCAGTCGTATCACTATGAGGAGCTCGCCGACCGCATCAGCGAGGCCCTCGGCTTCATGCAAGCTTGCGGCCTCGATCTCGAAAGCCACCCTGAGCTCAAGAGCACCGAGTTCTACACCAGCCATGAGGCGCTCTTGCTCGGCTACGAACAGGCGATGACGCGCGAGGATTCGACCCATCCCGGCACTTTCTGTTGTACCTCGGCCCACATGCTTTGGGTCGGCGACCGCACCCGCCAGCCGGATCACGCGCACGTCGAGTTTTGCCGGGGCATCATGAATCCGCTTGGTCTCAAGTGCGGCCCCTCGAGCAAGGTGGACGAGCTGCTGCGCTTGATTGACATTCTCAATCCGGAAAACGAGCCGGGCCGGCTCACGCTGATCACGCGGCTGGGGGCGGATAAGGTTGGGGATCAGCTACCGGCCATGATCCGCGCGGTTCAGCGCGAAGGAAAGATCGTGGTGTGGTCGTGCGATCCCATGCACGGCAATACCATCACCTCGGAAACCGGCTACAAGACCCGGCCGTTTGACCGCATCCTTTCGGAAGTGAAGACCTTCTTTGCGGTTCACCGGGCCGAGGGGACGCATGGCGGCGGCGTGCATCTGGAGATGACCGGCCAGAATGTCGCCGAGTGCACCGGCGGAGCGCGCATGATCACGGACGCGGATTTCAAGGATCGCTATCACACGGTCTGCGACCCGCGGCTCAATGCCGAGCAATCGATCGATCTTGCATTTCTCCTCGCCGACCTCCTCAAAGCGGAGCGCACCGCTCGGGCGCGACCGTTGCCGGCCGTTGCCGGGCTTTGATCGGAACGACGACGATTTGTCTCGCCCACCCTCGGCCGAACGGGTGGACTTTTATTGTCCCCTCATTTGTTATGATGGAATGCGGGCGGGTGCCGCGCGCGTTCGCAATATCCTGACAATCCCGCCCAGTGGGAGGTTCGCATGCATTGCCATGTGGTTGGGCTCGGCGCGCTGTCGCTCGCCGCGCTGATCTCGGTATCGTCGGGCGCGAGCGGGCAGCTTGCTCTTTCCGCGAATGACGGCAAGGCCGTCCTCGTCGACGGCGTGAATTCGGTGCCGGCCAACCCGCCGCCGGATACGGTGACCGTCATCGACCTCGGTGCGACGCCACCTAAGGTGGTCGCCGAGCTTCAGGCACCGGCGAGCGTCGTTGGGCCGCCCTTGAGCGTAGCGCTCGCGCGCGACGAGAGTTTCGCGTTGGTGACCAGCGCAACCAAGGTCGATCCGAGCGACCCGAAGAAAACCGTCCCCGACGATAAGCTCACGGTCATCGATCTCAAGGCCTCGCCGCCCAAAATCTCGGCGCAGCTGCAGGCAGGCAAGGGCGCGGCGGGGGTATCGATCAATCGCGCCGGGACGCTCGCGCTGGTTGCTAACCGCTCGGAAGGAACGGTTTCAGTCTTTTCCGTTGCGGGGCATGCGCTCACGCCAGTCGGGAAAATCAATCTGGGCGATGACAAATCGGGTCCAAGCCATGTCGCCATTACGCCAGACGGCAAAACCGCGCTGGTCACCCGCGACGGCGACAACAAGATTTCCGTGCTTTCGATCGACGGCACCAAGGTCGAGGACACCAAGCGCGAGATCTCAGCGGGGCTGCGGCCCTACGGGCTCGCCATCCACCCGAACGGCAAGGTCGCGGTCGTCGCCAATATCGGAACCAGCAGCGGCGACGCTGATACGGTGAGTCTCATTGACATCGAGGCCAAGCCCGCGCGCGTCGTTCATACCGTCACCGTCGGTCAAACGCCGGAAGGAATCGCGTTGTCTCCCGACGGCGCTTTTGTCGTTTTGAACGTGGGGAACGGATCCAACAAGCCGAAAAACAGTCCGTTCTTTAACGACTACGGTTTGGTGAAGGTGCTGAGCGTCAAAGGCAACGAATTGGTCCCGCTGACCGAGGCCAAGGTCGGCCACTGGTGTCAGGGCCTCGCCTGGAGCAAGGACGGCCGCACCCTCTTGGCTCAGTGCATGGTCGAGAAAGAGATCATGGTGTTCAACTTCGACGGCAAGGAACTCAAGCCGGCCGGATCGATCAAGGTCAGTGGCGGTCCTGCCGCCATCCGGACCGCGGAGCCGTAGCAGCGTCGCACTACACAAACCGCGACGCTTCTCTCGCCCCGTCGTCCCCGCGCGGGACACCCCGCGACGCTTGCGTCGCGGCGACCCCGTTGCGGGGACCCATAACCACAGGCCCATCGACGGGTCCGTGATCGTGGGTCCCGGCTCTCTCTGCTTCGCTGAGGCCGGGACGACAGCAAAATTTCGTAAGCTCGTTTCTCGCGCTGATTCCATTTCGCTAAATCGCCGCTAAACTCGCTCCATGGAGCGGTTGCTGCGCGCCACCATCAATACCTGGCACGGCCTGCGCGCCGCCGCACGCAGCGAAGAAGCGTTTCGCCTGGAGCTGATTGCGATCGTCCTGGCGGTACCGGTCGCCTTCCTTGTTGCCGAGCAAGCTTGGAAGCGCCTCGCGCTCATCGCCGTCGTGGCTCTCGTGCTCGTCGTTGAGTTGTTGAACACCGCGATCGAAAAGCTCGCCGACCGCGTCAATCTTGCGATCGACCCGCAGATCGGTCGGGTCAAGGACATGGGCTCAGCCGCGGTCGGCCTTGTGCTGCTCATTGCTGCGGTTGCCTGGCTGCTCGCGCTTGCCGAGCGGCTCGGGTTGATCTGACCGCCTGCGGCGATTGCCGCGCGAGGGCGCGACGCGCTAGACCTAGGCCATGAATGCGCGGCCCAGCGACCGTCTGGCCATCGCCATCGGCCAACTCAATCCGATCGTCGGCGACATCGCCGGCAATGCCGAGAAAGCGCGCCGCGCGCGCGCCGAAGCTGCCCGTGCGGGTGCCGATATTGTGGCACTGCCGGAACTTTTTCTCTCGGGCTATCCGCCCGAGGACCTCGTGCTCAAGCCTGCCTTTCAGGCGGCATGCCGCGCCAAAGTCGAAGAGCTTGCGCGCGAAACTGCCGCAGGCGGTCCCGCGCTGCTGATCGGCACGCCCTGGCTGGATCAAGGCAAGCTCTACAACGCCTATTGCCTGCTCGACCGCGGCGTCATTGCCGCCGTGCGGCTGAAGGTGAACCTTCCGAATTACGGCGTGTTCGACGAGCGGCGCCTGTTCGCATCTGGGCCGCCGCCCGGTCCCGTCAATTTCCGCGGCGTTCGCATCGGCCTGCCCATCTGCGAGGACATCTGGACGGAATGGGGCGACTACGAAAACGTGGTCGAATGCCTGGCCGAGACCGGCGCCGAGCTGATAATCGTACCAAACGGATCGCCTTACTCGCGTGACAAGGACGAGCTGCGTCTCAACATCGCGGTGGCCCGCGTGACCGAGAGCGGCGTGCCGCTCATCTATGTCAACCAGATCGGCGGCCAGGACGAGCTCGTGTTCGACGGCGCCTCGTTTGCGCTCCACGCCGATCGCGGGCTCGCCTTCCAGCTCCCGACCTTTCGCGAAATCGTCGAGACGATGCGATGGGAGCGCAGCGGCAATGGCTGGCGCTGCGTCGATGGGCGCATCGTCACGGCCGAAGAAGGCGACAAGGCAGACTATTTTGCCTGCATGCTGGGACTGCGCGACTATATCGACAAGATCGGGTGCAAGGGCGTGGTGCTCGGGCTTTCGGGCGGCATCGATTCATCTCTGGTCGCGACCTTGGCGGTCGACGCGCTGGGAGCCAACCGCGTGCATTGCGTCATGCTGCCTTATCGTTACACGGCGCAGCAGTCGCTGGATGATGCGGCGCAGGTCGCGAACGCGCTCGGCACTCGATACGACGTGGTGCCGATCGAAAGCGCGGTGCTGGGGTTGGAAAAAGCGCTTGCGCCAGTCTTCGCCGGCAAGCCGCGCGACGTCACCGAGGAGAACCTGCAATCGCGCACGCGCGGCACCATTCTGATGGCCCTGTCTAACAAGCTTGGACTGATCGTGGTGACAACCGGCAATAAATCGGAAATGTCGGTCGGCTACGCCACGCTCTATGGCGACATGAACGGCGGTTTCAATCCGATCAAGGATCTCTACAAGACCGAGGTCTATCGGCTCGCGCGGCTGCGCAACGCCTGGAAGCCCTATGGCGCGCGAGGTCCCGACGGCACGGTGATCCCCGACAGCATTCTCGCGCGTGCGCCCAGCGCGGAGCTGCGCGAGAACCAGACCGACCAGGACACGCTGCCGCCTTACGATGTGCTCGATCAAATCCTCGAACGTCTGGTCGAGCGCGAGGAGCCGATCGCCAAGATCGTGGCGGAAGGCTTCGACCGCGAGACAGTCATGAAGGTCGAGCGCATGCTGCATCTTGCCGAGTACAAGCGCCGGCAAGCGGCGCCCGGCGTCAAGGTGACGCTGAAGAATTTCGGCCGCGACCGCCGCTACCCGATCGTCAACCGCTTCCGCGATTCCGGTGCGCCGCTGCCGGAGCCTGACCGCGAGCTCGCGAAAAACGCAGTCCTGAAGAGCGAAGCTTACGATCTGTGAGCCGGGCGAGAGCACAAGAGAGGAAACGATGTACAAAGCATCGGTGGGTGTCGCTCTGCCAACCTCGATCATCGGCTCGCTGCCGCGGCCGGCCTGGTACACCGCCGTGCTGGGACGCAAGAGCTTCCTCGAAGCGATGGTCAATTCCCGCTACCGCGAGCAGTACGAGGACGCGGTCTCGTGCTTTCTGCGGGCGCAAGAAATCGCGGGTCTCGACATCCTTACCGACGGCGACGCGCACTACGACGAGGAGGTCGGCGGCATGAGCTGGCAAAGCTATCCGCTCACCCACATGGACGGCTTTGCCGAAGTGCCGCAGCCCACCGCCTACAAGATCGGCGCCGTCGCCTATCCGCGCGGGCATATTCTGCACGACTTTCTTGAGGCGCGCGTGTTCCCCAGAATCGTCGGGCCGGTAGGGCGCGGCAGGTTGCAGTACACGGCGATGTGGAAGACGGCGCAGCGCATGACCAAGAAGCCGATCAAGTTCGGCACGATCCTGCCCGAGCTGATCGCGGCTTCCGTCGAGGACGACTGTTACAAGGACCCGGTCGAGCGGACGTGGGCGATCAGCAACGCGCTCAACGAAGAGCTCAACGAGCTGGCCGATGCCGACTGTCCCGTCATCCAGCTGGAGGAGCCGCAGATCCACATGGTGCCGGCGCGCGGCAAGACCTTCGGCAAGCTCGACACCGGCGACCTGGTGAAGGTTTTTAACAACACCGTGAAGGGGCTGCGCGCCAAGACCGAAGTGTGGTGCCACACCTGCTGGGGCAATCCGTCCCAGCAGCGCATTTTCGCCGACGTGCAGAGCTACCAGCCCACGCTCAAGGCCCTCAACCAGGTGGACGCCGACGCGCTCACGTTCGAGACGCGCTCGTCCGGCACCGGCGATCTCAAGGCGATCGGCGAAGCGATCAAGGACAAGAAGGTGGTCATCGGCGTGATCGACCATCACACGCTGCAGGTCGAGCGGCCAGACCAGATCGCCGCGCTCATCCGCGAGGCGCTCAAGCACATTCCGCCGGAGCGGCTGATCATTTCCTCCGACTGCGGCATGGGGCGCGAGGGTATGGGCCGCCGGCATGCCGGCTATAAGATGGTCTCGATGGTGCTCGGCACGAATATCGTGCGCAAGGAACTGGGACTGCCGGAAGCGGAATGCCTCGCTGCTGACCAGCGCTACTCGCTCACGGTGGCCAAGGCCTAGGGCGAGCGGGGCGAAAAGATTTGGCTGCGAACGAGCAATTCCAACTGAGCGACGGGGCTGCCGAACGCTACGAGCGCTGCCCAGCTCGCTATATCCTCGGCCCGTGGGCGCCGCTGCTGGTCGACGCCGCGTCCCCGGCGGCGGGCGAGCGCGTCTTGGATGTAGCTTGTGGGACCGGCGTCGTCACCCGTATCGCGGCGCAGCGTGTCGGTCCCGCCGGACGCGTCGTTGGTGTCGATCTCAACCCGGGAATGATCCGCGTCGCACGATCGCTCCCTGCCCCCGTTGGGGCACCGATCGAATGGCTCGAGCGCAGCGCGCTTGATCTTGGGTTCGACGATGCGAGCTTCGATGTAGTTCTGTGTCAGCAGGGCCTCCAGTTCTTTCCCGACAAAGCCCTCGCGCTGCGGGAGATGCGCCGCGTGCTAGGCCAAAGCGGCCGTCTTGCGCTGAGCGTGTGGACGGGTGTGGGGCCCTATCATGCTGCCGTCGTCGCCGCCCTCCAGCAGGCCATCTCGACCGACGCGGCCATCCGCTTCTGCGCGTCGCGGCAAGTCCCAACCAAAGAGGACCTGCAGCGCCTCGCGACGCAGGCGGGTTTTTGCGACGTGGAGGTGCGAGTGAATCGACTCGATATCTACATGCCGCACATCGCTGAATTCACGCTGGAGCATCTCGCCGGAACGCCGGTCGCGCAGGTCATCGCTGCGGCGGATCCTGACGCCCGCGCGGAAATCGCGGCGAGCGTCACGAAAGAGCTGCAGCGCTATGCTGACGGCGATGGGGTCACCTATCCAGAAGAAACGCAGGTGTTGACGGCTTGCGTTCCATGACCGCGGGACAGCCAGACACCTTGCCTTGCGCCGCTGGAATGACTGAAGCGCGTGCATCGTGCTATCCTTCGTCGGCGTTCTGACAAAGAGGATCGAATGACCCGCATAATGCGAGAGCGAACGATGACGCGGCGGCGCTTCGTTGCGGCAACCGGATTGCTTGGCTTCAGTGCGTTTGTGCGGGCAGGCCCGGCGCAGGCGGCCTATCCCGATCGTCCGATCAAGATCGTGGTGGCGAACACGCCTGGGGGACCATCCGACATCATCGCCCGCATCATGGCCGCCGCCATGCAAGAGCCGATGGGCGCAAGCGTATTCGTCGAGAACAAGGGCGGGGCCGGCGGCAATATCGGCATGGGATCGGTCGCGCGCGCAGACCCCGATGGCTACACCATCCTGCTGTCGACCAGCGCTTACGCCGTCAATCCCGGCCTCTATCAGACGCTGCCGTACGATCCGTTGAAGGACTTCACCGCCATTTGTGAGCTCGCCGTCACGCCGCACGTATTTGCGGTCAAGCCCGATCTAGGCGCCGCTACGATGAAGGAGTTTGTCGCGCTTGCCAAAGCAAATCCCGACAAGTTCAACGTCTCGACACCGCCTATTGGCACCACGCCGCAACTCCAAGTGGAAGTGCTCAAGCTGCGCGAGGGCCTGCAGGGGATGGCAACCGTCGTCTTTACGGGAGGCGGCGACGCGCTCAAGGCCTTGCTCGGCGGCACGGTACAACTCAGTTCCGGAACGCTGGCGCCCGCGCATCCGCATATCAAGGCGGGCACCATCAAGGGCCTCGCGCTCACCGGTCGCACGCGCTGGCATGACCTTCCCGAGATTCCCACGATGCTGGAAGCGGGATATCCCGACTTCGTATTCGAGACCTATACCGCGCTGATGGCGCCGGCGAAGACGCCGCCGGACATCGTCGCGCGCCTCCAGCAGGTCGCGCTCGAGATCCTGCGGCGGCCGGACATCCGCGCGAAGCTCACCGAGTCCGGATTTGAGGTGACTGCCATGCCGGGCAAGGAGCACATGGCGCGCATCGCCAGGGAAGTCCCGATGTTTGCGGACATCATCGCCCGCGCCGGCATCAAAAAGCTGTAGCTGGAAAACCGCGTCGTCGGTAATCGACCGTCCCTGAGTTCGCGCCTCATCGCACCGGGTAGAAGGTCGGCCCGACCGAGCGCACTTTGCGCTTGCCCGGCGCCTGCTCGACCTTCTCGTCGGTCCGAGCGGGCGCGGGGCTTTGTTCGACGCCGGCGGGCGGGAGCGGCGCATTGCTTATTCCGTCTGCGGACTTCGGCCGAGCGGGAGTCTGGCTCGGGCTGACTGGCTTGCCCTGCGCATCGAAGCGCGGCTGCGACAGCTGCTTCGCCCGTTCCTCGGTGACGACGATATCGCCGCGTTCGATCGTCTGATCGCTCACTTGCCGCAGCGCCTCGGCCCATGACTGGCCAGGGAGGCGGCAGTTGCAAGTTGGGCTCAGCTGCTTGCGATAGCTGAACGCCGTGGGCAGCTCCGTGTACAGCCTGCCGCTGATCGACACCGCGCGCGAGACGTCCTCGCCCGGATTGCGATGGCTGTACAGGCTCACCTCGGCGGCGGGGCACAGCCGTCGGCAAAGCTGTTCGTCCTCGGCGAATTTGGCGGGCACCGTGGAATAGGAGATCGGGAAGTAATAGCCGTCGCAGCTGCGCACGCACAGCGTCCGGTACGTGCCCGCGAGCGGAGCGTTCGGCGCAGGCGCAACTCCGCCGAACAGGTTGTCGAAAAAGCCGCCCGGGCCGGCGGTGACGTATTGTCGATACTGCGGTCCGCAATCGTTCTGCCCCAGCGCCACCAGGATCCCGCGGCGCTGCGCCTCCCGCTCACCGCTGTTGCCCTGCAGCCGCTGGATGTCGGTGAGCGAGCGGTCGAGGTTCGCCCGCATCTGCTGGATCTGGTTGTTGAGGGGACCGCACTGGGGTGATTGGCCGCTGAAGAGGGCGAAGAAGCCGGCGCCCTGGCAACCGAGCCGCTGCGACTGCTGGCCCAGGCGATCGAGCTCGGCCTGCTGCTTTGCCGCGGCCTCCTCGTAGCGCTTGATCTGCTCTGCTTTGGCGGGATCGATGCCGGTGCCGCGATCGATGGCGGCAAGCTGGCTTTCGAGCCGCAGACAGGCTTGGCTGCGTCCGCCCAGCGCGGCCGGAGGCGCCGCATTGGGAGCGGGCGAATTGGGAGGGATAGCGCTGGGAGGAGCGGAGAACGGAAAACTGAACTGCGCCAGCGCCGGCGCAGTGCAAAGAAAGAGGGCGGGCAACGCCCGCGCAAGCCCGTGCAGGGCCGTGGCGATCGCTCTGCCAATCATGGAAGCCGGCCCAGTTATGGCGATCCCCCCGTCCCGTCCGTAAAGCCGCCGCGAGAGAATCGCGGCGATTTCGTCAGCAAAACCCTTGCAGGCGCTGGGCCTGTTTCGACGTCAGGGCGAACTTGTCATGGAAAATGGTCGCGGATATGGCGGCGATGAGGCCGACTGCCGTGGCGTAAGGGCGGCCGCAATGGGGCGCCGGTTTTCGCCCGGCGCTCCCTCGCCCCGTGCGCGAAGCGAACGGGGACGAGGGTTGGGATGAGGGGCGGGCCTGCCCCAGTTGTCATTGTCGGGCATAGCGCGTCTTCGACGCGCTTCCGCCCCCGCATGACCGGCTACTGCATCAAGGCAAGTGCCTGAGACAAAAAGAATATTGCCTACAAATAACTACATCATTGACTACTCAATGCGTCTGAGGGTATAGATTCGCATCCTCGCTCGTGAGGGGCGTCTCCGGAGGCGATCCTGCAGATGGAGCGGGGAGTGGCGTCCCGCGGCGTCGGCTCGCAACCGCTCGCCGTTGGGGCTCGGCACCCGCCCTCCGGCCACTATACGACCGGGGTGCGAGGAGTGCGCTGGGACCGATCCGGATGTTCAGTCCGGTGAGGGAAAAGCGCCCGCCCGGCCCAAAATCGCGCCACGGTGGAGCGCCGAGAGGCGAGCGTCTCCCGAGAGACGCGGGCGCCTCACACGCGCCCTGGGCGCGCCGCAAGGCACGCTCCGCGGGTGCCGCAGCACCCGCACGTTATCTCGGCGCTCCGCCACCCCTCATTTCGGGTGCGCGAAGCCAAAAGCAAAACCCATGCGCAAAAAACGCGCCGCATGTGTGTGAATGGAAGTGTATCCAGGTGAAGTCCGATCACCACGCGCAGCAAACTCAGTCTTTACCCTCCCCCTTGTGGGGAGGGTTGGCGCGAAGCGCCGGGGTGGGGGTCGGAGTTGGTGGACGCGATTCGGTCCTGCAACTGCGACCCACACCCCCAACCCCTCCCCACAAGCAGGAGGGGAGTCGACCGAGCGGGTGGCCGGGCAAAGGGACAACACACGCAACACACGGAGCAGCGGTGCAGGCCAGCCATCCTTGACTTCACCAAGTCCCATCCATAGGTTCCGCGCGCTCTCGCCAAGAGCTGAAACCAAGACGAGCCGACCGGCCCGAGGCCGGAGGCCACCGCCCGACAGCGCGATGCGCCCTCGGGCGCCATAGGTGTTTCGAACCTCATCCTGAGGAGCGCCCGAAGGGCGCGTCTCGAAGGATGAGGCGGCGTGTGGCCCTCGTCCTTCGAGACGCGTGCTGCGCACACTCCTGAGGACGAGGTCGCAGGAAGACGGCACGATGTTTGACTCGCTCTCCGAACGGCTAGGCCTCATCCTCGATCGCCTGACGCGGCGCGGCGCGCTCACCGAGGCCGACGTCGATGCGGCGCTACGCGAAGTGCGCCGCGCACTGCTCGAAGCCGACGTGGCGCTCGATGTGGCGCGCGCCTTCATCGATCAGGTCAAGAGCCACGCCGTTGGGGTCGAGGTCATCAAATCGGTGACGCCGGGGCAAATGGTCGTGAAAATCGTGCACGACCAGCTGATCAACACGCTCGGCGAAAAGGGCGAGCCGGTCGATCTCAATGCGGCGCCGCCGCTGCCGATCATGATGGTCGGCCTGCAAGGTTCCGGCAAAACCACAACCACTGCAAAACTCGCAAAGCGCATTGCCGAGCAGGCGCGGCGCAAGGTGCTCATGGCCTCGCTCGACGTGCGGCGCCCCGCAGCCATGGAGCAGCTCGCCGTGCTCGGGCGCCAGGCCGGCGTCGAGACGCTGCCGGTCGTCGCCGGCCAGCCGCCGGCGCAGATTGCGCAACGCGCCTTGCAGGCGGGAAAACTCGGCGGCTACGACGTCGTCATCCTCGACACCGCCGGCCGCACCACCCTCGATGAAGCGATGATGGCGGAAGCCGCCGAGGTCAAGCGCGCCGCCAATCCCCACGAAGTGCTGCTCGTTGCCGACGCGCTGACCGGCCAGGACGCGGTCAACCTCGCGCGCGCCTTCGACGAGCGCGTGGGCTTGACCGGCATCGTGCTCACGCGCGTCGACGGCGACGGGCGCGGCGGCGCCGCGCTCTCCATGCGCGCGGTGACGGGCAAGCCGATCAAGCTCATCGGCACCGGCGAGAAGATGGATGCGCTCGAGGATTTCCATCCCGTGCGCATCGCCGACCGCATCCTCGGCATGGGCGACATCATCACGCTGGTCGAGAAGGCGGCTGCGACGATCGACGCCGAGAAGGCGGCGCGCGTTGCCGAGAAAATGCGCAAGGGCGCGTTCGATCTCTCCGATCTGCGCGAGCAGCTCGTGGGGATGCAGCAGATGGGCGGCATGACGGGGCTCATGGGCATGCTGCCGGGCATTGCGAAGATGAAGAATCAGCTCGCCGCCGCGAACCTCGACGAGCGCGTGCTCAAGCGCCAGGTGGCGATCATCGATTCGATGACGCCGCGGGAGCGGAAAAATCCCGATCTGCTCAAGGCGAGCCGCAAGAAACGCATCGCCGCGGGCTCCGGCACAAGAGTCGAGAACGTCAACCGTATGCTCAAAATGCACCGCGGCATGGCCGACCTGATGAAGGCGATGGGATCGGGCAAGCGCGGACCGATGGCGGGGCTTGCCAACATGCTGGGGCTCGGCGGCGGCATGCCGAGCGCGGAAGACATGCAGAAGCTTGCGCAAAACATGCCGGGCGGACTGCCGGGATTGCCGAGCGGCGCGCCGGGTGCACCCGGGCTTCCACCCAACATCCCCGGCCTGCCGCCGCAATTGCCGGGGGGCCCGCTCCTTCCCGGCCTCGGCGGCAAGCCGCCTGGCCTCGGCGCATTTCCCGGCTTGGGGAAGAAGAAGAAATGAAATCGGATCGCGATACGATCGTAGGGTGGGCTAAGCGAAGCGCAGCCCACCAATCGTGCCGACCGCGAGAAACGGTGGGCTACGGCGCTTCGCGCCTAGCCCACCCTACAGACGTTGCCGCGCTACGCGGGGCGAGGGAGCCCACCGCGTTTGCCGCAGATGCATGGATGAAACACAATCAGAAAGGAATCAGATGTCCCTAAAAATCCGTCTCGCCCGCGCCGGAACCAAGAAGCGGCCGGTCTATCACATCGTGATCGCCGACAGCCGCTTCCCGCGCGATGGCCGCTTCATCGAGCGGCTCGGCTATTTCAATCCGCTGTTGCCCAAGGATAAGACCGAGCGCCTCAAGCTCGATGTCGACAAGGTGAAGGCCTGGCTCGCCAAGGGCGCGCGGCCGACCGACCGGGTGCTGCGCTTCCTCGATCAAGCCGGCATCATGCAACGCGAGAAGCGCAACAATCCGGTCCGCGCGGTCCCGCGCAAAGAGCGCAAAGCGCAAGCCGAGGAAGCCGCCAAGGCCGCGGCGGCGCCCAAGCCCGCGGCCCCCGCTGGCGCTGCTCCTGCCGGCGCAGCCCCCACTAGCGCCGCTCCCACTGACGCGGCCCCCGCCGGCGGCGCGCCAGCGAGCTGACGCGTTCGGATAAGGCGCCGTGGCGGAGCGCATCTGCGTGGCCCAGATCGGCGCAGCGCATGGCCTTCGCGGCGAGGTGAAGCTCAAATCCTTCACCGCCGATCCCATGGCGCTGAGCGACTACGGGGCGCTGACGAGCGAGGATGGCTCGGCAAGTTTTGAGATCGAGGCGCTGCGCCCGGCGAAAGGTCATCTCGTCGCGCGCTTTCGCGGTATTGCGGACCGCGCCGCGGCCGAGCGGCTCGCCAATGTGCGGCTCTTCGTGCCACGCGAGCGTTTGCCGCCGCTTCACGCCGACGAGTTCTACCACGCGGACCTGATCGGGCTCTCCGCGGTCAAAGCCGACGGCACCGAGATCGGCACGGTGGTGGCGGTGCACGATTTTGGCGCCGGCGATATTCTCGAGCTTGCGCCGCGCGGGAGCGCAACAACCATCATGCTGCCGTTCACCGCCGCCTTCGTGCCCAGCGTCGATCTTGCGCGCGGCCGCATCGTGGTGGCGCCGCCGGACGAGGCGGCGGGAAGCGGCGCTTCCGATGAATAGCCGCTGTTGCCTGGATCTGGATTGAGCACATGTGGCGTGCGACCATTCTCACCATCTTCCCGGACATGTTTCCGGGGCCGCTCGGTTTGACTCTGGCGGGCAAGGCGCTCGCGGCGGGCCTTTGGACGCTCGAGGCCGTCGATATCCGCGCCCATGCGAGCGACAAGCACCGCTCGGTTGACGACACGCCCGCGGGCGGCGGGCCCGGCATGGTGATGCGCGCGGACGTGCTCGCCCGCGCCGTCGACGCGGTGGTCGCTGCGACGGACTCCCGCCCGCGCCTCGTCATGAGCCCGCGCGGAGTTCCACTCACGCAAGCTCGCGTGGCGGCGCTGGCCGAGGGGGGAGGCGCCGTCATCCTCTGCGGCCGCTTCGAAGGCATCGACGAGCGGCTCATCGAAGGCCGTGCCTTCGAGGAAGTATCGATCGGCGATTACGTGCTCTCGGGCGGGGAGATCGCAGCCTTGGTCCTGCTCGATGCCTGCGTGCGGCTTCTCCCCGGTGTCATGGGCAAAGAGGCCTCGACCGCGGAGGAAAGCTTTAGCCAGGGGCTGCTCGAATATCCGCAATATACGCGGCCGCAGCTGTGGGAGGGCCGCCCCATCCCGGCCGTCCTCACCTGCGGCGACCACGCCAAGGTCGAAGCGTGGCGGCGCGCCGAGGCCGAGCGCCTCACACGCGCGCGCCGGCCGGATCTGTGGGCGGCGCGGGCGGTCGCCGGCAAGCGTGACAAGGCTGGCACCCGCCGCAGCAAGACCCCCCGCCGGGACGGGTGACAAAAGCGCCGCCGTGTCGTAGAAGCTCGCCCATCCGTACAAACGAAAGAATGGGCGCTTTATGCGATTAGCGCTGCCGCAGGAGAATTCCCATGAATTTGATTCACGAGCTCGAGAAAGAGCAGATTGCAAAACTCTCCGCGGGCAAAGAGATCCCGGATTTCGCGCCGGGCGACACGGTGCTCGTCAATGTCAAGGTGGTCGAGGGCGAGCGCACGCGCATTCAAGCCTATGAAGGCATCTGCATCGCGCGCTCGGGCGCGGGCCTCAATGAGAGTTTCACGGTGCGCAAGATTTCCTACGGCGAAGGCGTGGAGCGGGTCTTTCCGCTCTATTCGCCGATGATCGACTCGATCAAAGTCGTGCGCCGGGGCAAGGTGCGCCGCGCCAAGCTCTACTATCTGCGCGGCCGGCGCGGCAAAGCCGCACGCATCGGCGAGAAGCAGGATCACCGCGGCGCCGAGGAGTTCGCGGAAGAGACGGAGAAGGCGGCCGAGTAAGGCTTACGTGCGGGCTGCCGGCTCCTCGAGTTCCACCGTCGCAAAATCAGCCGGCAGGATGACTTCGAGCACTTCGCAATCGTCCGAGTAGTCGAGCACCACGTGCTCGATGCGCGGCGGCTGGATCCATGCGCTCCCCGCCCGCATCACCATTGCGCCTTGGCCCTCGAACTCCGTCTTGATCCAGCCCTTGTATATCTGTTCACGGCAATTCGCTGTTGTCCGTTGGCGTGCATTTTGTGTTGGCAGAACAAGGGTTTATTATTCCACCGTGTTCCGGCCGGTTCGCCGAGTGCCGCCAATTCTGTTGCGACAGCGTTGCGACGGACGGAACAACCGAGGGGTAGGAAAATGGCTTCTGGGTCGGGACTGACGCGCGCCACGGTTTCACTCACGCATCGTTCGATCGAGGCTTTCCGGCCGGCGGAGGTGCCGTACCGGATATCCGATCAACGCTGCATCGGACTAGCCGTGCGGGTGGCACCGAGCGGCGTCAAGACGTGGGATTTGGCCTTCCGGATTCGTGGCTCGGGGAAGGTGCGACGGGTGTCGCTCGGGCGCGTAGCCGATGTGAGCCTCGAAAAAGCACGCGAGCGCGCCAACGAGTTGACTAGCGCGGCACGGGCGGGCCGCGACCTAATCGCCGAGGAGGAGGAAAGCCGGGCTGCCGCGGCTTCGCGGCTCACCATCGAAAAACTGATCGAACTGTACGTGCGGCGCAGGGTTGCCGGCCGGCTGCGGACTGCAAACGAAATCGAGAGCCGTTTGAAGCGGGCGCTTTCTCCAATCCTGCACCGGTACGCCGATGACATCCGCCGGCGCGATATCCGGGAATTGCTGGACGCGGTTGCTGACCGCGGCATTGAGCGGGAAGCTGAGAAGCGCCGGCAAACCGTCGGCGCCATGTTCCGCTGGGCCTTGTCGCAGGACATCGTGGAGACGGACGCTACGGCCGGATTGAAGGCCTACGACCCCGGCACGCCGCGTGATCGCGTGCTGACCGTGGAGGAAATCGAGGCGCTCTGGAAATGGCTCCACTCCGGTGCGCTTCCATCCGAGCCGGCGGATATCATGAAACTTGAGCTTTTGACGGGCGCCCGTTGCGGTGAGATCAGCGGCCTATGCGTCGAGGAAATCGATCGCGACGAATGGACTTGGACGCTGCCCGCCGCGCGCTCGAAAAACAAACGGCCGCGTGTCACCCCCCTTGTCGGGGTGGCTAGACAGATCATCGAAGCGCGACTTTCCAACGTCCAAGCGGGACCGCTGTTCACGGCCGAGACAGGAACCGTTTTGACTGCGGCCCATATTGGACACTACCTGCTGGTGCGCCGCGAGAAGCTACCAATCGACAAGTTCACCACGCATGATCTGCGACGCACAGTGGCTACCATGCTGGCGGAAATGGGCATTGCGCTGGACCTCGTGGCCGCAGTCGTCGGGCATGAGGCGGGGGGCAAGGAAACCCGAACACTGGTCCGCCATTACGTCCGCACAGATTTTATCGAGCGCAAGTTCCATGTGTTACGCTCCTGGGATGAGCGCTTGCAGGGCATCGCGGCTGGTCGCGAGGCCTCCAGGGTGGTGCGCCTCCTGAAGACCGGCTGATCCGCAAATCGCGGTCGAGTTGTGGCTAGGCCGCCTTGGTCACTTGGAAACGGCCGCCGGCCTTCTCCACCCCGAGTTTGACGATATTGATCACCTCGTTGAGGAATTCTCCGCCAGTGGTTTCTTTGCCGGCTGGAGCGGGGCGAGTGTGGGCGGATCGCACCGCGCGGGCGCATGATCGGATTGAGTTGGACCTGCCGCTGGCGCATCGGAGAAAGGCTGCTAGGAAGCGGGAAGCAGTCGTCGCCGCCGGACCGGCTGCACCCGGTCAAGGCCTTGAGCCGCGGGGCGGTCGCGCGAAACGCCAACCTTGACTGGACTACCGTCGGCTTTTTTGCCTCGAAGCGATCACGGCATAGCATGGCAACATCGGCTCCCGCTCGAGGCCGATCGGAGTGCCGCTCCCAACCGTCTTGTGTCTCGCGCCGAGAATTGAGCTGTCGGCACTGACGCGGCGGCTGCACGAATCAGGGAAAATGAACCGCCCGGCACGGCGCGCCACCACTGGCCCTGCCTTCGACACAACGACTCGGGAGCCGACGTTATGGCCCAAAAGAAAATCAAGCGAGCGAGCACGAGGACGGCAAGAGAGAGGAAAAGAATATTGAAGAGAGCTGAGACGCGCTTCGCCGAGCGCGCTTGGCAAGAGCGCCTTGCGTGGCTCCGCCGGCCGCGGCTTCACACCGCAATGTTTGAGAAGGTCGTGAGGGATGAAGAGATCATCGGGCAGGGTGGCGCGATTATCACAAACGACGATCCAGCGCAAAAGGTCGAGGCGGTGGCAAAAGAAATCGGTTGGTCCGATTGGCGCCTCGACATCTTTTCGCAAGTGGTC
>DATFQX010000141.1:0-4460 GCA_035263865.1 Xanthobacteraceae bacterium | reverse complement strand
TTGCCGTTGCTGCTGCGACAACGGCGCCTCGGCTAAACCCGGATTAAGAGCAGCGATGTCAGGTTGCGCGCGCCTCTCAGTGCGGGGCTGCCGTGAGCTTGTCTTGCGTCTTCGTTTCGAAGTCGCTGGCGTCGTGCCGCTCGTGGAGTTGATCGGCGGGATCGCCGCTGAGCCGGTTGACCTTGCGGCCCCGCTTCACCGCCGGGCGTTGGCCGATCCTCGTCACCCAGCGCTGCAGATTCTTATAATCCTGCACCTGCAGGAACTCGGCACCGCCATATTGATTGTGCTGCGCCAAGCCGCCGTACCACGGCCAGATCGCGATGTCGGCGATCGTGTAGCTGTCGCCGGCGACGTATTCGCTTTCCGCCAGGCGTCGGTCGAGCACGTCGAGCTGGCGCTTCGTCTCCATGGTGAAGCGGTCGATGGCATATTCGATCTTGCTCGTCGCATAGGCGTAGAAGTGGCCGAAGCCGCCGCCCACGTAGGGTGTGCTGCCCATCTGCCAGAACAGCCAGGACAGGCATTCGGCGCGCGCGGCGCGCTCGGTCGGCAGCAGGGCACCGAACTTCTCGGCGAGATAGACGAGGATCGCGGCCGATTCGAACACGCGCACCGGCTTGGGTTCGGAACGGTCGAGCAGAGCCGGGATCTTGGAGTTCGGATTCACGGCGACGAAGCCGCTGCCGAATTGGTCGCCCGCGCCGATCTTGATCGGCCAGGCGTCGTATTCGGCGCCGCGATAGCCGAGCGCCAAAAGCTCTTCCAGCATGATGGTGATCTTCACGCCGTTGGGCGTCGCCAGGGAATATAGCTGCAGCGGATGGCGCCCGACCGGCAGCTCTTTCTCATGGGTCGGCCCGGCGATCGGACGGTTGGTGTGGGCGTATCGCCAGCCGCTCACATCCTTCTTCCAGGTCCAGACATTCGGCGGCGTGTAGGGTCTTTCGGTCATCATCGTCCTCGTCGTGATGGCGCAGCTTTACCTCTCCGCGAGCCTACGCCCTACGAGCCTCATACTCTGGTGAACCATCTCCCAATCGGCGAAACTGAACTGTCGCTTGGCGGCAACTGCCACGTTTCAGCTCTCCGCATTTCTTGACGACTTGGATCTCTGCTGTTTCAACGCTTTGATGTAACGCGGCGCGGCCTCAAACAGCAGTTCCTGTAGAGCGTGCCCATTATCCAAGCAACGACGAACCTCCGGCACAAGATCTTCGGGAATGTAAACCGTGAAGCGCCGCCCCTTCAGCTTACCGTACAGGACGTAACTGGAGTGTTGTTCGCCTGACCGGCAAGCCTCGCAGTTCTCGCGCACGCAAGGAGCACGGCGCAAGCTAAGTGAGCCAAAAATCGCTGGCCAAACGCCAGCCGCTTCACTTTGCAGCCAGCACACGACATCGGAAGGTGATTCGGATTTGTTTGATCTCATATCTGCCGTGTGCCAATAGGCACACGTACATGTCAAGTGAAAACTTTGGGAAAAATCCGCTCGGAAATCCCGATTTGACGCGGTATCTTGGGTTTTGCACCAGAAACTAGTCTAGTTTCTGTCGCAAAACGCCGACTTTTGCACTGCGCACGACAAAACTTCAATGCAATCAGTGCGCATATACCATCGAGAGTTGTTGCTAGAGCGAACTGCAACAAGATAATTTCAGCCGACAGCGGCGTAACCGCGGCCGCAATCATTCGCGGGCGCGCCGTCGCGACGCGGGAGCGTCAGCTGGGAGCCTGCGGAGATGTTACGCAGCTCTGCGTTTGCGCGCTGACCGTTTGATGAGCAGATCCGCAATCTTCATCAGGTTGTTGGTGAGCACTGCCGCCCCGACAAACAGTTCAAAGCGCTCCAACCCCTCGGCACGGCAGCGCTTCATGCCACGCCCACGAAATAGTACTGAGATGCGCCCCTCAATGCCGGCGCGAAAGCGTTGTCCTTTCTTGAAATCCCGACTTTTCTCGAATGCCTCCCGCTCGGGCGTCTTCGCGCCGCCACGCTGTGGGAGGCATACGGTCTTGACGCCGCTTTGTTCACATAGCGTGACATTCTCTTCGCTGAAAAAGCCGCGATCAGAACCGTACAGTTCTGGGGCTCGGCCGAATGATTCTTTGTGGCGTTCGAGTGATGGCCCCACATGGCTTTCGTCGCTGGGATTTCCTTTGAGCACGTGATACTGTGTGATCAAACCAACGGCGCTTTCGGCAAGAAAAATTTTGTGTCCGAACTCTACCGGGGTTCTGACCTTGCCGCGCTTGATCAAATCGGTATGTGGTTCGAAAATCGAGTAGACCTTCTCGGCGTTGGGAACTTGCTCGCCCCCGAGTACACGGCGGCGTGCCTGATCGATCACTCGGTCTGCCAAGCCGCAGTAGTGCTCAATCTCTTTTCGCAACTCTCCGATAGCTATGTCAGTGATGATGTCTTTTCCGCGCGCCTTGCGAGTTTTCTCAAGAGCTAGTCGCGCACCTTCAACGACCTCCTGGGCAATGCCGATGAGTTCGCGATATTTGCCAATCAGGTGGTCGCGCCGCTGCGCCGTGGTCATCCGCTGGATTTCATACATCCGGCGCCGTGCCGAGCGAGTGCGGTCGCGGAACCCCTTGATACGCCGACGTTCGAGCAGTTCGGCGAGGCGACCGATCAGGCGCGTGACGACGCGCACCGCATCCCAAATCAAGGTATTGTCTGTTGGATGATGAATGTCTGTCTCAACAACCGTGGTATCGACACGAAGCTTCTTGCCGTCTTCCAGACCCAGAGCAACCGCAAGCTGCACCAGCATATCATTGACGCCGTTGAGTGTCTCCGGGCTCAGCCGCACGAAAGCGCGTTGGAACGCATCATGCTTGGGAACCGGCTGAGAATAGAAATCGGTGAACTGGCGCAACGTATAGCCATCTGCGATCCGTTCGCGCAGTTCGCGATAGTCAAAATCCTTGACGCGCATGAGAACCAATGAGCGCAAGACCTGTTGCGGCGTCAGCCCATTCCGCCCCGTATCAGGGTTCTTCAGTCCACGCCGTAGATCGGCTCCGATTTTCTCGATGATCTCCCGATTATCATCAAGGAAGTTGGAGATAGTCTGCAGTACAGGCTCCATGGCCACGCCCTGCTTCTCAAGCTCCAAGTCGGCAAAACTCGCCTGCCGATTCACCGACCGCACTCTCACTTCCCCCGTTTCTTTGACGATTTCACCCTGGCGCGTTTCAATGCTTGGACATATCGTGGCGCAGCCTCAAACAGCATCTCCTGCAGAGCCCGGCCATTGTCTAAACAGCGCTGTATTTCCGGAACAAGGTCCTCCGGAACATAAACGGAGAAACGCCGCTCCTTGACGCGGCCGTAGAGGACCCAGCTCTGATGTTGTTCGCCCGATCGACACGCCGAGCAGTTCTCGCGGATGCAGGGCGCACGGCGCAAGCTCAGCGATCCGAGAATGGCCGGCCAAAAACCACTCGACTGACCCTCAAGCCAGCGAATAATGTCGGAGGGTGATTCGTTCTTATTCATATGTCCGTGTGGAACGACACACACGTAGCTGTCAAGTGAAGACCGTTGCCGTAGACAATCCCATTGATGCCCGATTTTGCGGGATATTTAGCGTTTTGCGACAGAAACTAGACTAGACTAGCGTGCTCTCGGGATCAGCCGGCGCCGACGCCATAGATTCAAGCTCGTCGGAAGAACATGAGCGCTGGGGAATGGCGGGTGATATGGCGGGCATCACTGCGCCTCCGCCATCACGAAGGGCACGATCTCTCCGCACTCGTAGTAACTGTCGGCTCCGCCCTTGCCCGACGCCAGGAGATTGACGATCTTGTACGCCTCGCCGCCGTGCGCCTCGGTCATCAGCACCTGATAGATGTGCCCGGTGTCCGGGTCGCACCAGACGCGCGTGCGCGCCAGCAGGCCGACGTATTCCTTGGCGTGCTCCATCGTCCTCTCCAGGTTGTTGCTGGCCACCGGGATGGCACGCGCCTCCTGTCCGGCTCTCCAGATGAAGCCGAAGAAGTAGCCCGAGGGCGTATTCGTGATCGCGACGTTGATTCCGTCCTGCTCGAAGACGTTGACGACATTGACTTTGGTCGGCCCGGTAAAGTCATTCTCGATTCCCATTCCCTTATCTCCCACCAATTTTGCTACAAGCTAGCTGCATGGCACCATCGCTTACGCAAATACATTCAAGTCGTGCAGGACGGACAGGGCGGCCCAATTCTTGATCAGTGGGACAAGAACAAGACGCCACCGAGAGGGGAGCTCGCGGACGTCTGGGATGCGCCTGGACCGCGGACACAAAGTTTCCCGCTGGCGAACCGGGCAGAGTAAAGGCCCGATTAACTGCGGAGTGAGCGCCTATTTTTGTTGTTTCCAGTCGAATTGACGCAAAATTTAAGGTATTGGCCTTTCTTCCGCAAGGCACCTGTCCGCCCAATGGCACGGATGTGCCAGAAACGGATCT
>DATFQX010000140.1:0-2314 GCA_035263865.1 Xanthobacteraceae bacterium | reverse complement strand
ATCGGGAAGCCGCTGCACTGCGGGATTTCGATCCGGCGTTTGACTGCTATGAGTCAACAGCGGCGGAGATGATCGGGAGGATGACTAAGTCCTCTTTGTGCCAGAAGCGGATATTTGCATTGCAGCAGATTTCTTATTCGATGATCTCGGCGGCTCGGGCGAGAAGCGTAGGCGGCACGGTCATTTTTCGGCCTCCCAGAATGTGATGAAGCAGACTCGATCTCACTCTGCGACTTTCCAGGTCGTCCGTGACAAACCGACACTCCGCAGAAGACCGCCGGCTGTTATTCACCCCTGCTTCGCCACGCGCTTGGCCGGCGTGTCGGGCGGCAAGGAGACCCAGGGATGGCGTGACTCCTCCCACACCGCGATGGTCGGTGCGGGGAAATTTGGGTCGGCGAAGTTGCCGATGGCAACGGCGACGTATCCAGGAAAGCCTTCGCCCTCCCAGTAGACTGTGGAGCCGCATGTCGGACAGAAATGAAAGGTCAGCGCGTTGCCACTTTCGGCTGTCCGCATCCACGCCGTAGACTTACCGGCGAAGGTGACCTGTTCGCGGCGGAAGCGCGCCTGGTTGCTGATCGCGGCGCCAGTGCGGCGTTGGCACTCCAGGCAGTGGCACATGGAGATGCGCGATGGTTCGCCCTCGATCGTAAGATGAAGCTGCCCGCAACTGCAGGAGGCGCGTCGGGTGGTCATGGACTGGCTCCGTGGCGGTCGATATGGCGGAGTGTAGGCTGGACTTTGAAACGATGCACCATGGGCAGCGGAATCCTATGACCAGCTAATGTCGGCTTCTGGCAGATTGTGTTGCAAAACTATTTTGCCCGTCCCAGCCTGCCGGATTGACGGTATTGATCTATGTTTGCTGGCATCAAAGCTCATCGGGCCGCGGCACATTCCTCAGGCTCTGGCATCACCCATTCCTCGGCAAGAATAATAGACGCGCAGATGGCAAAATCGTCGGTGAGCCGCTGGATTCTAGGGTCTTGCGCCATCCCTTCGCCAAACCGCCTCCCGCCGTTTCGCGACATGCGCTAATCTGGGTTCCGTCGCGAATGGGATGGCAGGAAACGGCAGGAGCGGGCAATGGCCATGGAAGCCGCAATTAGCAGCACCGCGTCGGCGCGGCCGGGGCTCGCCGGCGTGATCGTCGCCGCCACGATCGGCAACGTGCTCGAATGGTTCGACTTCCTGGTCTACGGCTTCTTCGCCGTGACGATCGCGGAAGTGTTCTTTCCGGCGGGCAACCCGACGGTCTCGCTGCTGATCACCTTCGGCACCTTCGGGCTTTCCTACCTGATGCGGCCGCTGGGGGCGATCGTCGTCGGCACTTATACGGATCGCGCCGGCCGTAAGGCGGGGCTCACCCTATCGATCGGGCTGATGCTGATCGGTACGACGCTGATGGTGGTCACGCCGGGCTACGCGACGATCGGGCTCGCCGCGCCGATCATCATCACCGTCGCGCGCCTGCTGCAAGGCTTCTCGGTCGGCGGCGAGTTCGGCAGCGCGGTCACCTTCCTGGTCGAGCATGCCGGCGAGCGCCGCGGCTACAGCGCGAGCTGGCAATGGGCCACCATCGGCATGACCTCGATCATCGCCTCGCTGTTCGGTCTCGTGCTGACCTCGCAGCTCTCGCACCAGCAGCTCGTCGATTGGGGCTGGCGCGTCCCCTACGTGTTTGGACTCCTGGTTGGGCCCGCCGGGCTCTACATCCGCTCGCGCATGGCCGAAACCCCCGAGTTTCTCAATGCCGAAAAGCCGGAGCGCATCCCGATCAGCGAGCTGCTGCGCCGGCAGCCGGTTTCGGTCCTGCTGGCGCTCGGCGCCGCCGTGATCTCGAACAGCTCCTATTACCTGCTGCTCTACATCCCGACCTACGGCGTCAAGACGCTGCATCTGCCCGCCTATACCACCTTCGCGGCCACGCTGGTCGGGGGCATCATCCTCGCCGTCTTCTCGGTCATTGCTGGGCACTATTCGGACCGGACCAAGCCGCGCACGCGGCTGATGCTGATCACCGCCTGGCTGTTTTTGCTCGCCGCCTATCCGTCATTCTGGCTGATGGTCGCCTTTCCCTCGCTCGCCACCGCGATATTCGCCGTCGGCTTCCTCAACCTGATCAAGGCGGGTTACAGCGGCGTCTTGCCCTCGGTGCTGTCGGAGCAGTTTCCGGTCGAGACGCGCGCCGTCGGAGTGGCGTTCAGCTTCAGCGTATCGGTGACGATCTTCGGCGGATTCGCCCCGTTTACGGCGACGTGGCTGATCGCGCAGACCGGCGATCCGCTGTCGCCCGCCTATTACCTGATGG
>DATFQX010000139.1:0-4450 GCA_035263865.1 Xanthobacteraceae bacterium | reverse complement strand
GAACCACGGCTACGGAGAACTAGACGATGGCGGCGAAGCAAAAGGACCCGGTGCTGGTGGTTGTCCAGCTCACGGGCGGCAACGACTATCTCAACACGGTCGTTCCGTACAACAACCCGCTGTACCGCGACAATCGCAAGGTGGTCAGCATCGGCGACAACCAGATATTGCGGCTGGACAAGGACTATGGCGTCCCGTCGTACCTTGCGCCGATGAAACAATTCTGGGACGAAGGCAAGCTCGCCGTCATGCATGGCGTCGGCTACCTCGACTCGCCGCGCTCGCATTTCCGCTCCATGGACATCTGGCACACCTGCGAGGCCGACAAGGTCGGCACCGAAGGGTGGCTGGGACGGGTGATCCGCGAAATCGATCCCAACAAGGAGAACGTGATCACCGCGGTGAGCTTCGGCCCGTGCCTGTTCCGCGCGCTCTCCATGCCCGGTGTTCCGGTCGCCTGCGTGGCCGGCCCGCTCGAGACCTACGGCTTCCTGCCGGGCATCCAGGAGCAGACGCAGCGCCAGGCGGTGCTCGATCGTTTCTCCCGCATGTACAAGCCGATCCCGGGCAGCGGCGTGATGGAATACATGGCCACCACCGGCCTCGATTCCCTCAAAGGCGCCGACATCCTCAAGGCGGCGCCCGGCAAGTACTCGTCCGAGATCAAGTATCCGGACAGCTCAATTGGCCGCAAATTGAAAGGAATCGCCCAGGTGCACTTCGCCGACCTGGGAACGCGGGTGTTCTACTGCGATCACGGCAGCTTCGATACCCATGCCGGGCAGAACCCGCTGCACGCCAGCCTGTGGACGGCGTTGAGCAAAGGCCTCGATGCGTTCATGGCGGATCTGCGCTCGCACGACAAAGCCGACAACGTGATCATCCTGATCTTTTCGGAGTTCGGGCGGCGCGTACGCGACAACGGCTCCGGAACGGATCACGGCGCCGCCGGCGTCACGTTCGTGATCGGCGAGAAGGTCAGGGGCGGCCACTATGGGGACATGCCGTCGCTCGAGGCGCGCAAGCTCGTGCAGGGTGACCTCAACCCGAACATGGACTTCCGCGGGATCTACTCGGCCATCCTCGACAAGTGGCTGCACATCGACCCGGTGCCGATCGTCAACGGCACCTACGAGCAATTGGCTTTCCTGAACTAAGAGAATTGATCGCTGTGCCTCGCTCGCTGCGCGAGCGGGCCGGCGCGACGGGAGGACGGGATGGCGCTGCAGACATATATCAAAGGACGCGCTTACGATTGGAGCCACGCGATCGGGCGCGCCGCGGCGAACGGCACCGGGTTCAATTACCCGCAGACCATGTGCCTCGGCAACGATGGCGACATCTACGTCGCCAATCGGGGCAACGAGAACACGTTCGCGATGCGGGTCAATCGTGTGAAGATCGGCGGTCCGGGCGAGGAGGAACTGCTTGCCGAGTTCTTCACCTACGGCGAAGCGGATGGGCAATCCGTCTGGCCGTTTGGCGTCGCGGTGGACAAGAACGGGAACGTCTATGCGACGGACGAATGGACGAACACCGTGTCGGTGTTCGATGCCGGTGGCAAGTTCATTCGCAAGTGGGGAACGCCGGGCAGCGGCCCGGGCGAATTGCGCAATCCCGCCGGCATCATCTGCGAGCCCAACGGCAACGTGATCGTCGTCGACAGCGGCAACGACCGCCTGCAGGTATTCACCCCGGAAGGCAAGGTCGTGGCCCAATGGGGCAAGAGCGGCAGCGGCGAGGGCGAATTCAACAAACCGTGGGGCATCACGCTCGACAACGAGGGCAACATCTACGTCGCGGACTGGAAGAACCACCGCGTGCAGAAGCTCTCTGCGAGCGGCAAGTTCGTCATGTCGATCGGCAGATACGGCACGCTGCCGGTGCCGGAGAATGCGTTTGCCGTGACCTATCTGGGCCCATTCCTCTCGCACGGGGACCCGCCGGGATACCCTCAGGGGGGTCTTCTCAATCATCCCACCGACGTCGCGGTCGATCCCGACGGTGACATCTATGTCGCCGATTGGGGCAACCATCGGGTTTGCATCTTCGACGAAGAAGGCAAGCCGCTGACTAATCTGGTGGGCGACGCCCAGGTGATGTCGAAGTGGGGCCAGCAGAGCATCGACGCCAACCCCGACATGATGAAGGCCTACCGGCGGGCGCGCAATCAGGAGCCCCTGTGGCGCTTTTGCTTTCCGACGGCGGTCGACTTCGACCCGAAGACCGATCGGATTATCGTCGCCGATAGCCAGCGCAACCGCCTCCAGATCTACCAGAAGGTGCGCGACTACATCGAGTTCCAGGCAAACCTATAGGATCCGCCGCTGCTGCTGAGAGTCCTGGATGCGAGCTGAGTCGCCCGCGGGGCGGCAGCTCCCTCAGGCAGCAGGACAAATTCGTTGCTCAACGCACTCGGGTTCACGATTTCGTAGAAATATAGACCGATCAGCCGATTCAATCCGTAGATATCCCTGATTGTGTAGATGCCATGCAGCTTTGGAAGCGACCGCGCTGTCCGGCGCCAAAGCTCCGCGTCCAATAACGCATTTTTGCCATTTCGGCGGGGGTCCCCGTGTCTGCATCGGGGCGACGTTTGCCATGGCCGAGGCCCAAATCATGATGGCCACGCTACTACGCCGCTATCGGGTTATTTGCACCGACCCACGCCCCGTGCTTCCGGTCTCGCGTGTGACTATAGAGCCGAGTTTCACGCCGATATTCCGCTTGAAGCGGGTTTAATCGCGAACTCCACGGCTGCGCGCCGTGTCTAAAGAAGCCAAGATCGCCGCGCCGTCGGCGTATATCTAACTCGCGGACCGCTTGCTCCGCCTAGCGTGTTCCTCGCTCTCATCGCGCTAGCGTGTTTTCGTCTTGAAATTGTCCGACACGACGCCTATCGCTGCTTACCACAGCAGATGAGGTGATCGACTAGGGCTCGTTTTGTTGCAACGCACTTTGTCGCCTATTGAGCCAAACCGGACTTCGTGAAAGCCGACCGGGACCTCTGGTCAAAGAAAGCCCTGGCAAGATGCCCGTGGCCGATGCACGGTTGGGCGCACCCAATCCGTAGCAAGCGCTCAAGGCCGTCGTCCAGCAAGGCCTCCCTCAGCGCTGAATGCCGGTCGCTCCGTCTGGAACATCATAGAAAGCAAGTGTCATCGCGACGCTCGAGTAGTGCCCCATCAGTGTGATCACGTCAGTAATTCCGACGTGGCCGAGGGCGTTGACCGCACGCTGGTATAGTCCGCGCGGCACCCATCGAGCGCCGGACAGTACTGTCGCCATTTCGTAGACGATCTGTTCGCGTTCGTCGTCGAACGCGGTCGGCATTCCACCGATAATAGCCTCGACTGCGGCGACCGGTAGTCCGACTTCCTTTGCCCGGCGCTCGTGCGCGGCGGTCGGGTAGGCCGAATGCCAGTGGCTCGTGATGACACAGACCGCGATCTCCCGCTCGCGCTCGGTCAGCGAGTAGCCACCGGGTTGAAAATGAACGCCGAAAGCGCTGACGACCTTTGCGAGCTTTGGATTGTGGATCCAAATCTTAACTGGGCCCGGTAAGCGCCCGCGCGCCTTTATGATGGTGTCATAGGCATCCTTCTGTTCGAGGGTCATCTGGTCGTAGGGTATCTCGGCGTAGCGTCCGAAGGTCGGGGTTTCCGATGTCACTTTTTCCCTCCCGTTTCCTCGTTGTTTTGCGCTGATCGCACATTTCACCACCGTAGCCACGACAAAGCTATCGCAGCCCCGGCCGCAGAGTGGCAGAGTCTTGACATTCAGACTCGCTCTACGAAATCCAAGCCAAGTGAGCAGACAGTCGTGTTAGCTGCGCTAAGCGACCCTAAGCGGGCTTTACCGCCGAAATCCAGTAGTTCACCATTGGTCTACTCCTGCTAGGCTTAGGCCGACCGCAACATCTGAAAGGCCACCGACATGCTGATCGGACTGTCCATGCCGTTGCCTGCATACACCATCGACCCGGCCTTCATGGCGCGAACCGCCGAACGACTGGGCTTCGACTCGATTTGGTATGCGGAACATCCCGCCGTGCCGGTCGAGAGCGCAAGCCCATTCCCGGCCACCGGCGGCGCCATTCCCTGGACTTATTCGCATTTCACCGATCCCTACATCGCGCTCGCGCGCGCTTCCGGGGTGACGAACAAGCTCAAGCTCGGAACCGGGATCACGCTGGTGCCGGAGCGCAACCCCTTGCTGCTCGCCAAGGAGATCGCCGCGCTCGACCTGCATAGCGGCGGCCGTTTCATTTTCGGCATCGGCACCGGCTGGCTGAAGGAGGAGGTCGAGATGTTCGGCGGCAATTTTACGCGCCGATGGACGCAGACCCGCGAAGCGCTCGACGTGATGAAAGCCCTGTGGACGCAAGACGCGGCCGAGTTCCACGGCGAGTTCTTCGACTTCCCGCCGGTACGCTCCTATCCGAAGCCGG
>DATFQX010000138.1:0-2460 GCA_035263865.1 Xanthobacteraceae bacterium | reverse complement strand
GCCGGGGCCGTACGATTTTCCCGCTTACCGCTGTCGCACGTTTTCGGTCGCAACCAACAAGTGCCCGATCCTGCCGTATCGCGGCGTGGCGCGCACCGGCGTCTGCTTCGCCCTTGAACTCGTGCTCGACGCGGTCGCGCGCGAAGCCGGCATCGAGCCGCACGAGGTGCGCAGAAGAAATCTCGTGCGACCGGAGCAGATGCCGTTCGACAATATCACCAACAAACATTTCGACAGCGGTGATTATCCGGAATCCTTGCGCCGCGCGGTGGCGGCAATCGACGTCGCGCGGATCAGGGACCGGCAGAAACGCGGCGAGCCGGACGGACGCTTGGTCGGCGTTGGGCTTGCGACCTATTGCGAGCAGGCCGCGCACGGCACGTCGGTGTATTACGGCTGGGGTATCCCCATGGTGCCCGGATATGAACAGGCCACCGCGCGCCTGACCCCCGACGGCGGCCTGGAGCTGCGCGTCGGCGTGCACTCGCACGGACAGGGGCTCGAGACGACGCTGGCCCAAGTGGCCCACGAAATTCTCGGGATCGACATCGCCAAGATCAGAACCGTGCTCGGTGACACCGCGCTGACCCCCTATTCAACCGGCACCTGGGGCTCGCGCGCGATGGTGATGGCCGGCGGCGCGGTGGCGACAGCCTGCCGGGTCATCGCCAAGCGCGCAGCGAGCATCGCTGGACGGCTGCTGCAGACCGATCCCGCGCAAGTCTTCATCCGGGACGGCCAGGCCGTCGGCCCGCAGGGGGCCGTCAGTTTGGCGGAGATCGCGCGCGCCTGGTACCTGCGGCCGCAGGATCTCCCGGGTGACGTCGATCCCGGCGGTCTCGAGGCCACGACCGGCTACAAACCGACACGCGACAGCGGAACCTTCAGCTACGCCACGCATGCGGCGTTGGTAGCGGTCGATCCGGAAATCGGAGACGTGGAAATCCTGGGCTACGTCATCGTCGAGGACGGCGGCAAGCTGGTAAATCCCATGATCGTGGATGGCCAGATTTACGGCGGCTTCGCGCAAGGCGTGGGCACGGCGCTCTATGAAGAGATGCCGTTCGATTCTTCGGGGCAGCCGCTCGCCTCCACCCTAGCGGACTATCTCCTGCCCGGATCGACCGAGGTGCCCGCTCCAGTGCTTGATCATATGGAGACGCTTGCCCCCTACACGGAATTCGGCGTCAAGGGTATCGGCGAAGGCGGCGCCATCGCGCCGCCCGCGGCCATCGCCAACGCGGTGAATGATGCGCTCCGTCCGCTTGGCGCCGAGTTGCTGGTGTCGCCGATCACGCCACACCGCATCGTTAAGGCCATCGCGGAGCGGGGTCGATCATGAAAAAACTTTGCCGCCGCGATTGCGACGGTGCAGCGTCGGCACTCGAGCGTGAAATTCATCGCCGGCGGCGTGGCGCTCGATCGGCGACGGCGTGGATGAACGCGGATTGACTGAGGTAAGATCGCCGCCTAATGACGCTCCTGCCCACCGCTTTTTTCGAGGATCTCAAATGAGTACGAGTATCGGCCAGACGCTTGTGCAAAAGATCGACGACAGTCGCGAAAAAGCGATTTCGTTTCTGCAGCAGATGATCGCCATTCCCAGCGTCACCGGGGACGAAGCGAAGATCCAGAAGTTTCTCGCGGATTACATGACGAAGATCGGCCTCGATGTCGACGTGTGGGAAACGGATTGGGGAGCGCTGAAGAAGCATCCCGCCTACCGACCCGTGGACAGGGGCTATGAAGGACGCCCGAACATCGTCGCAACGTTGAAGGGCTCGGGCGGCGGGCGCTCATTGCTCTTGAATGGGCATACTGATGTCATCCCGGTTGGCGGTGGCGAAGGCTGGAGCGACAACCCCTGGTCCGCCACCATCAAGAACGGTCGCATCTATGGCCGCGGTTCCGCCGACATGAAGAGCGGTGTTGCCAGCCATATCATGGCAGTGGAGACCCTCCTGGCCGCCGGCCTCAAGCCCAAGGGCGACGTTTACATCAATGTCGTCGTCGATGAAGAGGTCAGCGGCCACGGCACCTTGGATACGGTGATCCGCGGTTACAAGGCTGACGCCGGCATTTCCGGCGAAACCAGCGACCTGGCGGTTCAACCTGCATGCATCGGCCGGATCTGGTTCGAGATCGAAATCCACGGCAAACCCGCCGGAATTCAAAAGCGCTACGAGGGCATCAGCGGCATTGAGCTCGGCAACAAGATCACGAAGGCGGTCGCGGATCTCGAGGCAAAGCGGGTCGCGACGGTCACCCACCCCCTCTATCCCAACGCCCTCGATACGCTTCCTTGCATTATCGGCAGCTTCTCCGCCGGCAATTATCCGAGCGCGTTCCCGGCCAACTGCCTGCTGAAGGGCAGCATCGGCACGGTTCCGGGAGAGGACCATGAAGGCGTGAAGCAGAGCCTCGTGCAGCAGGTGGCGCGGGCGGCCGCCGAAGATCCTT
>DATFQX010000137.1:0-21205 GCA_035263865.1 Xanthobacteraceae bacterium | reverse complement strand
TCCGACTTTGGGCTGGTACATCGCCGAGGTCTCGTAGGGCTGGTTGGTCATGTGCTCGACCTTTTGCAGGTCGTAGGGAATGCCCAGCACCGCCGGCCGCCGCTCGTACTTGGCGATATGGAAAGCCTCGCGCACGTAGTCCATCATGCGCGGCACGCTATGGGCGGCGATGTAATGCGCCCCGGTCGCCGTCACCAGCGGCGCCTGGTCGATTTGCTGATTGTAGAATTTGGCGTTGATCGGCGCCTCGCCGGCGAACACCACCATCGGCAGGCGGGCGCGAACCGCGGCCGGCAGCGCCGTCATCACCTGGGTCACGCCCGGGCCGCACGTGACGGAGGCAACGGCGATCTTGCCGGTGGCTACGTTGTAGGCTGTCGCCGCCGCAACGGTGACGTGCTCGTGCCTGACGTGGACGGTATGGACACCCGGCAGTTTGGCAAAGGCGGTGGACCAGTGCATGTTGCCGTCGCCCATCAGGACGAACTGCGTGTCGACTCCCTCCGCAAGGAACGCTTCTGCGAGGGCTTCGTAGAGTTTTGGCATGGGCGCGTTACCCCTGGGTGGACGCCCGCCGATGGCACCCCTGCCGCCGTTGCAATAATTGGGATTCGGCACGTCCCGCTGGCGGCTCCAAGGAAACGCTATATTAGGCTTGCACGCAGGCGGAAGGGGGCATCATCTTTTTTTCTTGCCGCACAAGAGTCCGCTTCTGGCACCAGGCGGACAAGCCGCAGCGTGAATCGAATGTCCGCTTTCGGAGCGAAGCAGACATTGAAGGACGCGGGGCTGTTTTTTCATCCCGAGCGACGGGCGCGATGGCAACCGATTCATCATAAACGTTCCCGGGCGCGGTTACAGCTTCGTCGCCTCAGTCTCCGTTGGCGGCCGGGCCAAACCACATGGTGACGAGAAGCGCGCCGCGTTCGGCGAGCAACCCTGAGCACTGTTCGTGGCGGATTGGTCGGCCTTGGCCGCGAGGTGCTGAAGCGGCGTTCCGGCCGTGTCGGCAAAATCGACAATGTGCGGCGATAGATCGATGATGAAGCCACGCGGCCGTGGCGTGCCATTTTTTGGAAGGTATTGGCATGTTAGCCGGCGCAGACCCGACTGCGTGGCTGACGATGCAGTCAGCTACGAACCAGTCTCCGCACCAAATTCCCTGCTAACAGGGAAAATAACAGGGAATTTCGGAGAATCCGGGCCTCCACTGCGATTGTCGTGTCCGATCGGCGCGCGTTTTCAGTAGCTTAGAACGAAATTCCCTACACAACGGAACAGGGAATTTTCAAACGCGTATCAGGGAAAATTTTTCGAGGAACAGGGAATTTGCAATGCTGATATCCTGATAACGGAACAGGTGCAGTTGTTCGTTCTTTCGCCAGATGACTCGGCTCCTGACGCATGGTTGACACGCGTTCAAGGTCTGGATGTGTTGCGCTCGCTAAGGTTAGGCCCCCCTAGATCGATCTCGCGCCCAGCCACCCGCAGGCAGCGCGTCATGCGCTCGGGCGTGGGGGCAAACTCCGGCGGCATGGAAGCGCTGCAACGGTCCTCGGAGAAGCGGCAGCGCGGCGCAAAGCTGCACCCTTCTGGGAGAGCGCGCAGGTCTGGCGGCATGCCGGAAATTGCCTCAAGCCGCCTACCGAAAGCCGAGCCCAGCACCGTCGAAGTCAGCAGCGCGGCTGTGTAAGGATGCGCAGGCGAATCGATCACCGCCTCGGTGGGGCCAACCTCCACAAATCGGCCAGCATACATGACGGCGATTCGGTCGGCGACCTCGACGGCCACACCTACGTCGTGCGTGACGAAGACAACCGCCATTCCAAGCTCCTGCTGCAACTTGCGCAATAGCAGGATGATTTGGATTTGCACCGTCACGTCGAGCGCGGTGGTCGGCTCGTCTGCCAACAGCACGCAGGGTCGGCAGGACAGCGCCAGGGCAATCATCGCCCGCTGCCGCATGCCTCCGGACATCTCGTGCGGATAGGCCTTCAGCCGCCGGGCGGCCGACGGGATCTGGACCATTTCCAGTAACTCGAGCGAGCGCCGATTGGCAGCGTCGTAGGACACGCCTTCGTGCCGCACGATCGTCTCGGCGATCTGCGCGCCGATGGTGAACACGGGGTCGAGGGCGATCATCGGCTCCTGGAAGATCATGGCGATCTCAGTGCCGCGCACCTCGCGCAGGGCCGCCTCGTCCATCGCAGTGATCTCATGCCCGGCGACGCGGACCCGCCCCTCGATGCGGGTGCGCGCCGGCGGTAACAAGCGCATTAGCGCGCGTAGGGTCACGCTCTTGCCCGAGCCCGACTCGCCCAGGATACCGAGCACCTGACCCGCC
This sequence comes from Xanthobacteraceae bacterium, assembly GCA_035263865.1. Lineage (GTDB taxonomy): Bacteria > Pseudomonadota > Alphaproteobacteria > Rhizobiales > Xanthobacteraceae > VAZQ01. The sequence goes on along the minus strand of DATFQX010000137.1, from coordinate 18,861 downwards.
TCCAGGGCAAAGCTGACGCCGTTGACCGCGGCCACTGTGGCATCGCGCATCACGAAGCGCACATGCAGATTCTCGACCGAGACGACCGGCTGCTTCGCTACCTCCGCCTGCGTCATGCGCTCACCACTGTGGCGGCACGGCTGTGGCCGGAGCCGGGCACACGCATGTGGCAGGCAACCGCGCGCAACTCCTCGCCCGGCGGTGCCATCAACGCCGGCGGTGCCGTTTCGCACACGGCCTCCGCGAAAGGGCAGCGCGTGCGGAAACGGCATCCCGAAGGGGGGCTGATCGGATTCGGGGGATCGCCGGCCAGCGGCGCCTTGAGGGTGCGCCGACGCGGATCCATCGACGGCATCGCCGACAGCAGCGCCTGAGTGTAGGGATGCTGCGGGTCGCGGTAGAGATGCTCCACCGGGCCAATCTCCGCCACCTTGCCGAGATACATCACCATCACGCGGTCGCTGATGTAGCGGACGACGTTGAGGTCGTGGCTGATGAAGACGTAGGTCAAGTCGAACTGCGCCTTCAGGTCTACGAGCAGGTTCAGCACCTGCGCCTCGACCGACTTGTCGAGCGCGGACACCGCCTCATCCAGGATGACGATGCGCGGTTCGAGGGCCAGGGCTCGCGCGATGTTGATCCGCTGCCGCTGGCCGCCGGATAGCTCGTGCGGGTAGCGATTGGCGAACAGCATGGGGTCGAGCCCCACCGCCTCCAGCAGCTTCATCGCGCGCTTCAGCGCGGCAGGCTTGGCCAGCCCGTGCACCAACGGACCGAACGCGATCGACATCGCCACCGGCAGCCGTGGGTTCAAGGAGGCGTAGGACTCCTGGAACACCATTTGCATCTGCCGGTACAGATCGCGGTGGCTGAGGCCGCCGTCCGCCGCACCAACCACCAGCCCATCGAACACGATACTGCCGATGTCCGGCGGGATGAGGTGCATCAACAGCCGGGCCGTTGTCGACTTGCCGCAGCCCGATTCACCGACGATGCCAAGGGTTTCGCCCGTCTGCACATTGAAGGACACGTCGTCGACAGCTTGCACGACAGCCTTTGTCCGGTTCAACAGTCCGCCCTTGAGAGCGAAATGCTTGGTCAGGTTCTCGACCGCCAGGAGCGGCCGGGTTTGGCCGATCACCTCGTCTGTGCCGATCCGGCCGGGCTTTCCCCGGACGTTGCTGCGGGGTGCGCCTACGAGGAGGGCTGCATCCTTCGCCACGCTCACAGCCGCACGTCCATGGCTTGGCGCAGGCCGTCGCTCATCAGATTGAAGCACATGGAAGTGATGAAGATCATGACGCCCGGCAAAGCGGCGACCAGCGGCGATACCCATAGCGCTTGGCGCAGATTATTGAGCATCAGCCCCCATTCGGCGCTGGGGGGTGTGACGCCGAGGCCGAGGAAGCTCAACCCCGCCGCCAGGATGATGCAGACGCTGATCAGACTGGTAGCGTAGACGAGGATCGGCCCGAGCATGTTGTTCAGGATGTGGTAGCGCATGATCGTCAGCGGCCCCGCGCCACTCGCCCGCGCCGCTTCAACGAAGTCCAGGTGCCGCACCTGCGTCGTGACGCTCTCCGAGATGCGGATGATCGGCGGGATGAAGCTGATCGTTAGTGCCAGAATGGTGTTTTGCAGGCCGGAGCCGAGGATGCCAGTGATGGCTATCGCCAGCAGGATCGACGGAAAGGCGTAGAGTACGTCAGTCAGACGCATGATGGCGCTGTTGACGAGACCGCCGACGTAGCCGGCGGCGACGCCGAGGAACCCACCGATCAGCAGCGCCAGGAACACCGGCATCACGCCCGCCAGCAGCGAAAGGCGCCCGCCAAATACCATGCGGGCCCACAGGTCGCGTCCAACCTCGTCGGTGCCGAGCCAATGGCCCGGAGTTCCGACGGGCTTCAGCCGTCGCAGCACCGAGCCCGTGTAGGGGTCATGCATCGTGAACCAGGGCGCAAACACGACCATGATCAGGAGCATCACGAGCACGCCGATCACGGCCAGCGTCACCTTGTCGTCGCGCAGCCTCTCCCAGACACGGCGCCAATAGCTCTTGCCCTGTTGCGCGCGCTTGAACGCCGCCGCGGGGTCGGCCGGCAGGACGGCGACATCGACCATGGTGCCCTCCTTACCGCCGCATGCGCGGATCGATCAGTGCCTGTAGTACGTCGACGAGAATGTTGATGAGCACGAAAATGGTCGCGAGCACGACGATCGTGGCAGAGAGCATCGGGACATCACGCCGGAAGATTGCGAGGTTCATCAGCCCGCCGGAGCCGGGCCAGTTGAATACTGTCTCGACGAGGATCGACCCGCCCAGCAAATACCCGAACTGCAAGCCCATCAGAGCCAGCGCAGAGGGCGCTGCATTCTTGAGGGTGTGGTACAGCACGCGCCGGTTCAGCAGCCCCTTGGCGTGTAGCGCGCCGACGAACTCCTGGCTCAAGATTTCCTGCACATTAGCGCGCACGAGGCGGCTGATCACGCCCATGGGGATCAGCGACAGGGTGACGACCGGCAGGATCAGGTGCTTGATATGATTCCAGCTGATCGAGATGCCCTCAAAGCCCATGCCCTGCGCCGGTAGCACGTTGAGGACGACGGCGAAGATCGCCACCAGGACGATGCCGACCCAGTAGTGCGGCAGGCTGACGCCGACGATCGCGATTGCGGAGAACAGCTTGTCAAGCCAGCTGCCGTGATTGTACGCAGCCAATGCGCCGAGCACGACGCCGAGCAGAAAGCCGAGCACCGCCGCGGGCAAGGCGAGTACGAGAGTGTTGCCCAGCGCCCCGAACAACTCCTCCGCCACCGGTCGGTTGGTGAAGAAGGAAATGCCGAAATCTCCGACCAAAAGGCGGCTGACCCAGGCCAAATACTGAATGTACAGAGGCTCATCGAGGCGAAAGCGCCGGCGCAGGTTGTCGGCGATTTCCTTCGGTACCTCCGGCGGTACCAGGATGTCGACGACGTCCCCGGGGGCGAGGTGAATCAGAGCGAAAACAAGCATCGACACGCCGAGCAGGACCGGCACGGCATAGAGCAGGCGGCGAAGGGTAAAGGCCCACATGGGCCGTTCACCTCGGGCAAACTGCCGGCGGTTGGCGCGACTGCCCGCGCCGTCCCATCCCCTGTGGCCGTGAGCCCGTCCCTCCCCCCCAAGCGAGGGAAGATTGGTCGCTGAGAATGCGCGAAACGCCGACCACGATCACTCCATGTTAACGCTCGTGAAGTCCTGGAACCAACTCTGCGCGCTGGTGAAGCCCTTAACCTTCTTGGTCATGGCCCGGGGATTGCGGTCGTGGACGATAAAGGCCCAAGGCGCCTCGTCGACGATGATCTCGTGCGCGCGCTGGGTGTCTTTTAAGATCTGTGCCTTGTCGCTCGACTTCTCGATCCGGTCGATTAGCATGTCGAACTCCTCGTTCTTCCAGTTGGCCCAGTTGCGGCCCTTCGGGGCCGCATTGGTGGACAGGAAGTAGAGGGCAATCTGCGAGATATCGGTCGAGGGCGGCAGGCTGATATTCATCGCGTCCGAGCCGAGCGCCTGCTGCGCCGTCGGCGAATTGCGCAGAGCGACAAGCATCGTGCCCCACTCGACCACCTCGAAGGAGACATCGAAACCGCACTCCTTCAAGTTCTGCTGCAGGTATTCGTTCATCGGCAGAGGCAACATCTGGCCAGAGCCGCTGGTAGAGATCATAACTTTGGACTTGACCGCCTTGTCCGGGCCATAGCCTGCCTCCTTCAGCAATGACTTGGCCTTTGCCGGATCGTGTTTGTACTGCTCCTTCGGGCTGCCAAATTGGGGATCGACCGGCTTAAAGGCGCCGACAGACGGCTCCGCCAGACCATTCAACAACGTGACCAGTCCTTCGCGGTTGAGACAGTAGTTGAGCGCTCGACGCACGCGCACGTCCTTCCAAGGTGAATCATCCTTGGCGAGGTTGAACACCCACGGCCACATGTGGGGATAGCTGCCGGTGACGATTTCGAACCCGGCGCCCTTAAGGCTCGGCACGGCATCTGGCGGCGGTACCTCGATCCAATCGACCTGCCCGGAGCGCAGTGCGGCCAAACGCGTGCTCGCCTCCGGCATCGGGAAGAGCACCATATGGTCCAGTTTGGGAACTTTGCTCTTCTCCCAGTAGCCCTCATTCCGGCTCAACGTCACGCTAACGCGCGGCTTGAATTCCGTGATCTTAAACGGCCCCGTACCTGAAGGCGACTTGGCAAACTCTGCCCAAGATCCCGTCTTCTCGAACTGTGCCGGGCTCGAATAGAGCATGTAAGGCAGCATGTTTGGGAAGTAGCTGAGAGGCCGGGGATTGGTGATCTCGACCGTGTAGTCGTCGATTTTGCGATAGCCCGCGACGAAGGGATTTCGCGCCTGCGCGACCGCGCCGCCCGGCGGGTCGAACTGCTTGGCGTCCTTCTTATAGTAGCGGTCAAGATTCCATATCGCGGCATCGGCATTGAATTCGCTGCCATCATGGAACTTCACGCCCTTCCGCAGGTGGAAGACCCACTTTGCCTTGTCGTTGGGATCCTGCTCCCATCGCTCGGCCAGGCCAGGCCGAATGTCGGCCAACTTGTCCGCGCTCTTCAGGTCCCACAGCACGAGCCCTTCAAAGACGGGGTAGCCTAGAAAACGCACGCCCTCATAGCCGTTATCCGGCGCGCCGGTTGTGGTCGGCACGTCGGACGCGGTCATCGCAATCCGCAGGGTTCCCCCCGCCAGTGCTGATCCCGCCGCCAGCCCGAGCGTCAGGGTCGCCACGCAGACCTGAGTCGCCACGCAGACCTGAATCGTCCTGGACGAAAGCATCCGAAATCACCCTTTACCTTGTACTCGGCCCAGGGCCTGCCGTCGGTTCGAGGCCCTCGGCCGAAGAGGCGGGCGACTGGCTCACCGGTCGCGGCGGGCCGCCTCTTTTAGTTGAGCCAACTCTCAAAGTTTAAGGTAGCACGACTAGCTATTTCAACGCCCTGTTTCCCCACAACGCGAAATTACTGCGCAAACAACCGGTCGCTGACGCGCTAGGTCGCCCGGCGGGCGATGGGGACTGAAATTTCGCTCCAGGCTAACCCGGCATTGCGACGTGGTCGTCGCTATTATTCGCGCTTGCGATCGAGACCGCGCGGTGGCCCGCGACTGTCTACTACCGCGCCGTCACCCTGCCGCAAAGCGGACTTACCGACACGATCTTCTGTTTGTCCGCTTTCGGGACGAAGCGGACATAAATGGACTTGTCGCCTTGGCAAACTCGGCCGCGAATGACCCAGAGCGGACATAAACGGGACTGAAATCCCGCAGTGCAGCAGGTTCTCGTGCTATTCTTTGCGGCGCCGTCCTCATCCGTAAATGGCTCATAGAAGCCGTTGTGCTGTTAGCATTAAATCGCGATGAACCGAGTAAAGAATGAATTCAGCCAATGAAGGCGCGGCACAATGAGAATCTCGCGACGTGACTTCGTCAAATCGGCCACGGCGAGCGGCATTGCGCTCAGCATCACGCCCTTGGCAATCGCCGGGGAACCGAGCTTTGCCGCGCGCGAGACGCTGCCGGGACGGCAAGGCTGGAGCCCCGCCGCCACCGGGTCGGTCGCATAGACGGCGTGGCCAAGGTTACGGGCGGATTTTCGTGCAGCCGATCTTCCCAACTGGCCGCAGGCCACGTCGCACGCCATGCTCATTCGCGCAGCGGACGCGACGCACGTTTACGACAGCCTCGACCTTTCGCGCCTGAGCGGTGCGTTGAACCCTGCGGTGGTGGTGACCGCCGCCGACCTCGCGCAAACCGGCATGCGCGTTCCCGAATTCTATGCCGGCGATCTCCTTTGCCCGGTCGGCAAGACGCCGCTCTATCTCGGTCAGCCGGTGGCGCTGTTGATCTTCGAAGATTTCGACGCCTTCGATCAGGCGCGGCTCGCGCTGCGCGACGCAGCTGTCTTGAAGTTCGGCAAAGAAACCGGCCCGGTCACAATGCCCAACTACGGCGCGTTTCGCTTCACGCGCGTGGGCGGCCCAACCCCCGACGCGCCCGATGTCTACTCGCCGGTCAAGAACGGCTGGGTCAGCCCGGGGCGCTTCGAGAACACGGGACCCCCGATGGGGGCGCCACTCCCGATCCCGACCGGACAAGCCTATGCCGAAGCGGCGACCTATGGCGAAAACATCCGCGCAGAACTTGCAGGGAACAATCCGGCACTTCTGGTGCTAGACCGCGAGTTCGAGACGCAGTCGGTCGACCCGATGGCGCTCGAGCCGGAAAGCGGCCTTGCCTGGTACGACGCGCGCCGCAAGAACCTCGAGCTCGTCGTCAGCGTGCAGTCGCCCTACGAGGCCGCGGAATCCGTCGCCTATCTGCTCGGCAATGCGCAGGCGGCCTTCAAACCGGCTCGCATCAACACCAATTTTGCCTATTGCGGCGGCGCATTCGGCGGACTCGACCACACGCCGTTCCCGCTCTATGTCGCACTCGCGGCGGTGTTCTTCCCGAACCGCCCGGTGCGGCTCGCCAACAACCGCTTCGAGCAGTTTCAATCGGGAATCAAATGCCACGCGTTCAAAATCCGCACGCGGATAGGGGTAGATCGGGCGACCGGCAAGATGATCGGATTCGCCGCTGATCATGCGTTGGATGGCGGAGGCCTCGCCAATTTTTCGGCCGATGTGGCAACCGTGGGCGCCACCACCGCGCTCGGTATCTACTACGTTCCGAAAGTCGATGTGACGACGTATGCGTTCCACTCGCGCGGTGTAACCGCAGGAGCGATGCGCGGTTTTGGGACGCTGCAGACGACGACCGCGCTGGAAGTGATGGTCGATGAGATTTGTACTGCACTGCCGCTCGACCCAATCGAGTTCCGGCGCCGCAATGCGCTCGCGACCGCCGGTCGGACCCTGGCAGGAAACACTTACAGCGTGTCGATCCGCACCCCGGAGGTCCTGGATAAGCTGGAGCAACATCCGATCTGGAAGGAGCAAGCCGAGCAGAAGACACGCGGACAGCAGGCGGGTGTTCTCGTCGGTACCGGCGTCGCGTGTGCCACCAAGAACTACGGCACCGGAGGGGACTGTTCGTTGGGACGCGTCGAAATCGGTCCCAACGGCCGGATTACCATCTCTTGCGACGGCGTCGAGATTGGCAACGGCATTGGGACAGCGGCGGCCAACCGAGTCGCGGCGCATCTGGGGGCCGTCGCCGACGAGGTCGCACTCGCGCGAGTCGACGCATTCGGTCCGCTGGGGCTCGTGACCTCCGGCGACCCCTACACCATGAATCAGAAGCTGCAGGACGCGGCGGCGCGCAATCCGCGTTGGGTGCCTGCGATCAGCTCAGCGACCGGCGCCTCGACCGGCGCGCATGTCGGGACCCATCCAGCAGCCGAGGCCGCGCGGGTCGTGTTCCGCTTCGGTCTGTGGCCGGCTGCGATGCGCCGAGGTGCGGGCAAATTTGTTCGCATCGATCGTTCCAACGTGAAGTTTCCGCCTACCAATCTCAACCGGAGCGGACCCACCTATACGGCGTTGTGCGGCGCGGTCGTCCGCATCGAGATCGATCGCGGCACCGGCGCGTTGCGTATCGCAAAAGCATACAGCGTGCTGGAATGCGGCCAGGCGTTGGTCCCCGAGGTCGTGCTGGGACAGGCGCACGGCGGCTTCGCGATGGGTGTTGGCTATGCATTGCTCGAGTCGCTGCCGTTTTACGAGGATGGACCGGGCAACGGGAAATGGAATCTCGGTCAATACCGCGTCGCACGGGGGTCGGACCTGCCGCTACAGGGGCTCGAAGTTGAGATGCTGCCAACCCGTTGATCCTGACGAGCGGCCGAAGGGCATGGCCGAAGCCGTGATAATTCCCGTGGTCCCTGCGCTTCTCAACGCCATTTACGATGCCACCGATCACCGCTTCCAATCGTTGCCGGTGACCCAAGCCATGATCAAGGGAGCCCTCAAGTGACGATGCTGTCCGTCACCATCAATGGTCGCGCCTACAGCCCGAGGGACGTGCGCGATGAATTGTCAATGAACGATTACCTGCGCGAGCCGCCGAGTCGGTCGCTATCGGGGGCGTAGCGGACATCCCAGAGCCTCGTGAACATCCCGATTGCGACGTGAATGATCCAAAGCGGACACAAGTTGGATCGAAATCCCGCGGTGCAGCAGTCTTCTACCGCACCAGACCCGACCTCCCTGTGTACTGGGCCACGGAATGAGAGCCATATACACCCAACTCATTAGTTGGCCCGCCACCTCCTGCCGGTTCTAACTCCGCGGGCAGCCACAGCGAAGGATATGTGCCTTGGTGTTCGCTCCACGGAGACCATTCCGGTTATCTTTGTGACCGGCGAGGACCCAGTGACAACGGGCCTCGGCGCCAGCCTCAACCGACCGAGCGGCAACGTAACGGGCGTTGTGTTCTTCGCTAGCGGCCACCTCGGCACGAAGCGAATGGAGCTACTTTGTGAGATGGTTCCCAAGGCAGCGATCATCGCCGTCCTGATGGATCCAAAGTTTGCGACCGAATTGCCGGCCATTGAAGGGGCGGGTCGTGCGCTCGGGCGACAAATCTTAGTGCTGAATGCCGTAAGCGAACGCGAACTCGATGCCGCGTTCTCGCAGATGGTCCAGGCGGGCGCGGTGCTGGTCGGTGGCGGTCCATTCTTCACTGGCCAAAGCCAAAGGCTGGTCAGGCTGTCGGCGCGCCATGCCATTCCGGCGATTTACGATGCTCGCGATCACGTCGAAGCCGGTGGTCTGATGAGCTATGCGACAAGCATTACCGGCGCCTATCGCCAGGCTCGGGCATCTACACTGGGGACATTCTCAAGGGCGCAAAGCCGGCAGACCTGCCGGTCGTGCAGCCAACCAAGTTCGAACTGGTGATCAATCTTAGGACCGCCAGGGTGCTCGGCCTCACGGTGCCGCTGATCATGCAAATGACGGCCGACGAGGTGATCGAGTAGCAGTGCTTTTCTGTTGCACCGCATTAGGTCGCTATTGGCACAAAGCGGACTTAGCGCGATGTCGTCCTACTTGTCCGCTTTCGGAGCGAAGCGGACATTCCGTGAGCGGCGGGAGCGCACCGCCAAGGCGCTCGCACTTAACGTTCCGCCGACTTTCATTGCCCGCGCCGACGAGGTGATCGAATAGCGTTTTTTGTTGCGGCGCGTTGGGACGCGATTGGCACTTGGCGTCGTTCTGCTGCTGCGGGCCATCATGGTAGCAATTGGGATAACAGCGGACATGGGTCGTCAGCTCGCGCCAACTGACTCCGGCGCTCGGATCAAAATGCCACAGCGCAGCAGGTCTGCCAGACGACCGGCCAGACAGTTGGTCATCTCCACTGGTGTAGGCATCGCTGTCGATTGCGCCCTGGAGCGCTCCCCGATCCTGAAAGTGATTTTTTGTGACAGCCATCACGTCGTCTAGGACGAGGCCGAGCTACTATCTACCATCGGTACAGGTGGGGAGATCGCTATGACGATGCTGAACGCGAGGCTTGCCCCCGTTATGGCGCACTTTATTTTCGGAACTGCTCTTGCTGTTATGCTTAGCGTGCCGTTTGTTGCTGTTCCTTACAATGTGGCATCGGCACAAGAGCGGGAAACTTGCTCTCAGGCACGGTCACACTGCGGCACTCAGCCAGTCTGTCAGAGGCGTTACCAAGCTTGTCTAGAAACTGGTTGCTGGACCGTAGGACCCTTGAAAAGATGCGGATATCAACAGCAATAAAGTGGTGGCGAGCATGCCCGGCGCGCTGATCCGATTACATCGTTCCTCGTCGGTGTTCTGATTGCCCAGTTGATCGTTGCCAAAGCTTTTATTCTGTTGGTCAGCCAATGATGAGGCTTATGCTCAGCAACAAGACGCTGCTCATGGCGGCAGCAGCGACGAGAATGAGCCAATCAGACCCAGCGTGAGCCATTTAACTGCTCCACCATCTCCCCAGTGGAGCATACCCGTAGCTGTGCAACGGAAGTGTGAACTAGTTCACACAACCGTGGCAAGCTAGGTGTAACTCTAAATATTGATTGGGGGAAATGATGAGAAAGGTTGGCGGCTATACCCCGCCGCGGTGCCTCAATATAGGCGGGATATCAGCACTGAGCTGACACGCTGCCGCTGTCGTTGGAATCCTTGGGTTTAGCCCCGCCCACACGAGTAGCGGGGCCCTTCTTTGCTCATCAAGATGCTGAGCAACGCCGCAATACAAAAGAAAGCCCCGACCGTCTGCCGAGGCTTCAAAGCCTGGGAGAAAGCCCAGCGGGAATCTCTGGGCACTCCGAGGATAGTCCAAACGCGGAGTCGCACAATCAAAAAAAGAGCTGAGAGGCGCGGCTATTTATCGGCTTGTGTTGCAGCATACCCTCGCCACTTGCAGAACGGTACGGCGCGCTTTCCCCGTTGTCTTCGTAGCCCTATCGGTGGCGCGGCTCTTTTGCTTGTGGGCAATTTGCCCACTAGCTTTGCGCCCGCGACCGCCTTCTTTCCTTTGAAATCGGAGGCGCTGATGGCTAAATCCGCCTCGGTTATGGTTGTGGCAGGTAGAATTGCTCATGGTGATCGAGGCAACGAGCCGTATGGCGGCAGCTATCTTGGCGGCTCTGATGCTTGCGGGTTGCGGACATTCGCAGCGAGAGCTGACAGATGACGAATGGTGCAAGTCGTTCGATTACCGCGAAGGCAGCCGCGAATATATGGAGTGCCGAGCGCGCATCGATAGACAACGTCAACGTGGAGAAAGGCTCGGGCAGTAAAGGATTGGAACTCCCCAATAGCGGCGAGCTCGCTGTTTGCATTTACTTTGCGCGCCGACGAAGTGATCGAATGAGAGAACGCAGCCTCCGCGTCTCCGCACAACCCTACCCAAATCGCTATCCGCGTTGTAGAAGTGCAGTGATGACGCGCTTCACCATTATTGCCATTGTCGCCCTGATCACGACGACGGCGCACGCACAGGGGGCTCGTTCCCTATTACGGACCAGACGGTCAAGTGTATTACCGCAGGGCGCCCGACCCTGGCTATGCACCGCCCGGCGTGCCGCCCGACATCATTGCCCCCGAACGCCCGCGCGGTGCGCTGCGTCAGCGCAACGCTGCGCCGCCCATTGCGGTTGCACCACTCGAACCGCTTTTTGCCCGAGCCACTGCCTCCGATGACGCCCGCACCGATGACACCCATACAAAGCGAGCCCAATCCCCGTTGAATGGTGCAAGCAGGAGGCCAATGCAAAGGCGCCGCTGTGCCGCAATGTTGGATCACCGCGGGTGCAACGATGACGCTTGCGTAGCCATTCACATCGCTGACCTCGTTGATGGCGATCATATAAAACTGGCGGTTTAGCTTGCGCGGGGCACCCCCTTTTTGATTTTTCAAATTCTCGATTTGACCCCTCGAAGCAAGTCTGAAGTGCGGCCGAGGCGGATTAGAGTTGACACTAGTAGGCAATCTTACGCGAGCAGGTGTTCCGCTGAACTGATGCCGTATCACTCTTCATCGATCTGCTGAGGTGCCGCTACGCTCGTCGAGGACGAGATAGTCTTGCCGCTCTCATGGGGGCGGGAATGCTCTCGATCAACAACGACGGCCGCGGAGGTCCTGGCAGGACCTACACGCAGCGAGTTGAAGCGTGCTTTCTGCTCGTCGCTAAGCCCGTCATAGAATTTCGTGAGCGCGGGCTGCACGACTAACGCCGCCCCGTGCGTGGCCTCGAGCCGCTTCTCCATGGCCTCGATCCGACCTGTAGGCGTGACTGCTGCATAGCTCGGGCAATTGGCCTTAAGAATTTCTACCGCGTTGCTAGACACATCCTTCAATTCGTCAAGCGCAGACCGCTGCGCTGGCGTCGGCTGCGTCGCCTGGGCAATGCGGTCGAATGGCAGGTCCGTAACCGCCGGCACCCGCTCGCGGCAGAACTTGGTGAGAGCGCGCTGATCTTCTTCGGCGACGGACTTACCACCTGGCAATACGGCGTTGAACCGGGCTTTCTGTTCGTCGCTGAGTAGCTGGTAGAAGCGTTCAAGCGGCGGCCGCACGGTCTGCACGGCCTCCAGCATAACCTTTAGCCGGATCTCCATGCTCGTGAGCCGCCCGGTTGGCGTGCTTGGCAAGTCCTTCGGGCAATCTGCCTTGAGAATGTCCATCGCCTTCTGGCTCGCTGCCCGCAATTCATCCAGCGCAGGCCGCTCGGCCTCGGTGGGCTGCACGACCTCGGAGATGCGCTCAATTGGCCAGTTCGTAAGGTCCGAGGGGCTGCTGCTGCACACTTCGGCGGCGCGTTGCTCGGAGCGGCCGGCGCTCGCCACGCGCTGGCTAGCGGGGTTGACGCCACCAGCAGGAGTGCTCGCGCCGGGACCTGCCGCAGCGCCCACGGCGGGGCCACCATAGGCGTAGGGACCGTAGATGCCATAGTAGATGTCGTCGTAGGCATAGGGCCAAAAGTCGTCATAGGCATATGGCCAGAACACATAATCGAAAAAGTCGTAGTAGACGTAAGGCCAGAACACCGGTCCGATCCAGCCGATGGCGAAACCGCCCCACCACCACGGCCAGGGCGAACCAAAGAATCGGCCATGGAACCGGGCAAACCCGAAGCGCGATTGCAAGGCTGCGTTGGTGATGGCGCGATTAGCGAATACCCCGCGACCGGGTCCGGCCACGCGCGTGCCTCCAAAGTGATTAGCAGAGAAGCGTGCCGTTGCGACGCCCGCCCGCGGCGCCGCAAGGGACCCTCCCGAGAAATGGCCGCGGCCACCGATCCGCGCGCTACCGATGGGACCGCCGGTAAATCCCAAACCCCCGCCGCGGCCAGCAAAACCCCTAGCACTGAGTCCGACATGCCCACCGAAGCCACCGCCTCTGCCGCCACCACCTGGACCGGCTTCAGCGCCGGTGATCGCGGGAATTGTGAGGAGCAAGGTCGCGCCGGTGACGATGCCTCTCATCAAGCGGGCCTTGGCGGGCATGGCCGTTTTCAATGTCGCTGCGCGCGGCAGCGCCGGGACGGGCTGCTCGTTTTTTTTTAAATTGAGAGCGCCCTGCGCCGACATGAGCAGAACGCTAAAATGGCGCATGGTCCTCCCCCCCAAGCTCAACAATTTCTGTCGCAGCATAAGCCTCAGCGCGCACTGCGACAAAAGGAAGGAAAAAAATCGGTTGTTTGTTGGCGCATGCCCCTGTTATCCCGGCTCCGAATCGTTTCTCCTGCGCGCTGACGAATGAAGCGCCGCGAGTTCATCACGCTGCTTGGCAGCGCGGTGGGCGCGTGGCCCTTGGCGGGGAATGCGCAGCAGCCGGAAATGCCGGTCGTCGGGTTGCTCTGGGTCGCGAGCGAGCGAGTCGTGAAGCCCTACGAAGCATCGATCTGCGCCGGGTTGCGCGACGTCGGCTGGGTCGACGGCGGCAACTGCCGGCTGGAGGTACGCTACGGCAACGGCGATGCGGCGCGGTTGCCGGTTGTCGTTCCCGAAAATTCCATCCGGCCGCGGATTCGCGCGATAAGGGAGAATCAGCGCATCATCTGGCGCGATGCTTGCCATCTTCCATCTGCTTGGGACGTTTATCGCCAACCTATTCAAGTCGCAACGCCGGCTTGAAGTCGAGAATCTCTTTCTCCGCCATCAGCTCAATATTGCTCTAAGGGGTGCACCGCATCGTCTACGGCTTCGTGGGAGCGATCGGGCGTTATTGGTATGGATGACTTGGCTCTGGCCAAGCCTCCTTGGTTTGTCCCGCGTCATTCAACCTGACACGATCCTGCGGTGGCATCGCGCAGGGTTTCGGGCCTATTGGCGCTGGAGATCTCGCGGGCGGCCGGGAAGGCCCAGGGTTAGCCGTGAGCTGCACGAACTCATCCAACGGATGAGCAAGGAGAACCCATTGTGGGGTGCCCCGCGCATCCATGGTGAACTGCTCAAGCTCGGGTTCGAGATCGCCGAGTCGACGGTTTCCAAATACATGAACCGGCGCCGAGCGCCGCAGACTTGGCGGACATTCCTGCGCAATCATGCGACCGCCATCGCGGCGATCGATCTCTGCGTGGTTCCAACCTGACGTTCGAGTGCCTGTTTGCGTTTCTGGTGTTGGGGCATGGTCGACGACAGCTGCTCTGGTTCGCGGTGACCCGGCACGCGACCGCGGAGTGGCCGGCGCAGCAGATCTTGGAGGCATTCCCGTGGGGGACGGCACCGACCTATTTGGTGCGCGACAATGATCGCGCCTATGGACAGGTATTCACGAATAGAGTTCGGGCGATGGGATTCGCGACCGCCCGGTCTCACCGAGGCCGCCCTGGCAGAACCCCTATGCTGAGCGCCTGATCGGGACCCTCCGTCGCGACTGTTTGGATCATGTCCTGATCTTCGGTGAACGGCATTTGCGAGGCGTTCTGAGTTTGTATTCGCTCTATTACAATCAGACCCGCACACACCTGGGATTGGGCAAGGACGCCCCACTAAGACGAGCCGTCCAACGATATGGGGCTATCGTAAGCGAGCCAGCCCTGTCCGGATTGCACCATCGCTACGTGCGGATATGATTTTCGGCAAGGTTAGGGCTGAGCGGCCTTATCAGTGGCCGCCGAGTATGTACGAGTACTTCCGCAGCGCAATTTGGCGGCGAAAGAAACTCCCATGATCTTGCACACTCAACGCCGCCCGGACCAGCGTGAATATCACATTCCCATTGCCCGCGGGTGAGCTACTCCGCAGCCTCTGCGACCATAGCGTCTTCTCGTTTTCCCTGCCTCTTTTCCAACCGCTCTAATTGCGCATGTTCCTCCGCGATGCGTTTGTGCAGGTACTGCCGCTCCAGCTCGGTGAGGTCGGTCGCGAGTAGCCTGCAATAGCGTTCAATGTTTCGACGATGGCCCCGCACCTGGGTCGCATAGAAATCAATCATCCTCCGTCATCTCCTTGCGATGTTCCTCGGTTGTTTTGTGGGCTGGGTGGCGGCGAGTGCGCCGCGGCTCCAATAGCAGGAAGAAAAGAGAGGTCAACCCCCGATCTGAGAGAACGTTAACCACACATTTATGGACGTTTTTTCGGGAGCTCGTTGCCGAGCCGTGATACATCCTGGCCCGGAGGGGAATCAGCTGTGCCTATTCGTCTTCTTCTCGAGCACGATCACGCCTTCACGCCCGAAGACATCAAGATTTTGGTTGAAGCGTTCGAGGACGCGCTGCGCACATTAGAGCTTGCCGACCGGGAAGATCAAATGACGATGACAGTCGCCAAGCTCATCATTGAGTTTGCCAAGGAGGGCGAGCGCGATCCGGCCCGCTTGCGCGATCTCGTAGTGAAAACTCTACGGCCCGAATAGCCGCAACTCGAAATAGATCGATGATTGCTTGATCGGTTTGGCATTTCCAGCCCAGTAAATCTCCCACCTCCACGCCTTCGGAGGAGGTGCCCTGTTCTTCACGACAACCGAATAGTCGGCGCGATCATCATGCGGCTTGTCCATTTGAGAATTATGTGCACGACATCCACCGGTTTCCTAGGGCCGAATTTTCGCGAGTGGAAAAGCGGTGGATAGCGATTCGCAAGTGAGGTCTGCTCAATATCGTTGGGGATTTGATCGATCCGTTCAGAGCCACGCCCAAACCAGCTTGCCAGCGGTGAAGAGCACGACACATCCAATGAGGAGCAGAAAGATCGAGACGGCTAGGTCGCTCTGCTTCTTGAATTCCTTAAACCCTTCATTGGTCCGCGCTGGTCGCCGAAAGAACATTGAGCGTACGAAAAGGAGAATTGGGACAACCGCTGCGACGAAGGCGATGATCTTGAAAATCATTGTCCACTCTTTTAGCCCTGCCGCAGGGCAATCGGGCCTTACCTTCCTCCGCAGTTAGCAGCACTCGCAAACTACCATTTTTTGAGTTTGCAAGCTATTTCTTGAGGAGCGTACGTGCGGCGATGATCGCGCCTCGCACGATCCACGTGAGATCGAGCGTTGTCATCGCAGGCCGCGGCTCGCGTCGATGATGCAAGATCGCGGGCGCAGCTGAGGAACTAATGGGAGCATCCCGCAGGATGATGAGCTGATCCTCCTCATAGCGCGAATCCGCACCGGATGGGGTTTTCGGGCACGACAGGTCACCTATTACCGAAACGTGATTCCGGGCACCAGAATCTGTTGCCGTTTGGACACAGTTCAACAGAAATTCCTGTCAGGGTTGCGCCTTAACCGCAAGGCCATGTGACGGCCCGAGGACCGTCGCATTTTCACCATCAGTCAAGATGAATGACTGTTAAGCAGGGGCGATCGATGAAATCGGGGGCGGGGGGAACATGGCGGCTCCGGCAAAACGCATCGACGGTATCGACTTCTGGCGCGGCTTTGCGCTGTTGACGATATTCATTGACCACGTGCCGGAAAACGTATTTCAGCACGTGACGCAGCAAAACTTCGGCTTCTCGGATGCGGCCGAGCTGTTCGTATTTCTATCCGGCGTGTCCGTCGCGCTCGCCTACGGCACACGTTTCTTCGACGGAGAGACCATCGGGGCGGTACGCGCCCTGCTTCGCCGGGCGTTCACGATCTACTGGGTGCAGATCCTGATCTCGTTGCTGATCATAGCCATCTTCGTCGGCGCGGCTGCCCTATGGCGCGAAGACGATCTCCTGGAAGATGCCGACGTGGTGGTGTCTAACCCGCTGCAGACAACCGCCGCCATTTTGGCACTCCTCCATCAACTCGAAAACGCCAACATCTTGCCGCTCTATATCGCGCTGTTGCTGGGGACGCCGTTGCTGCTGGCGCTGGCGCGCCGCGACGATCGGCTGATGCTCGCAGCCTCGGCCGGGATCTATCTGGCAGCGCGCGCGTTCTCTCTCAATTTGCCAACCTGGCCGGTTGCGGGAACCTGGCTCTTCAACCCGATCGCGTGGCAGCTCATCTTCGCCATCGGCATTTTTGCAGGACGCCGATTGAAGCGCGGCGGTATCGCCTACGACGCGCGGCTCTTCGCCGCTAGCCTCGCTATCGTGGCGATAGCCGCGGTAGTGCGCACCGATGCCTTCGGCTATGGGTCGGGGCTGTGGCAAGACGTGCGCGACATGCTCGACTGCGGCAAGACCGATCTCGGATTCGCGCGGCTCGTGCATTTCCTCGCGCTTGCCTACATCGTCTATCATTCCGGCCTCACCGGACTGATGCGGCGGACCCGGGCATTCCTACCGCTTTGCCTGATCGGCCGCTGCGGTTTGCCGGTTTTCGCGACTGGGACCGTCCTGAGCGCCATGGCCGAGCTCGTGGAGACGCGGTCAGAAGCTCTCAGCCACCAGGTCGCGTTCGGGGCCGCGATCGTCGTCGGCGGCATCCTTATCCATTATCTCGTCGCCCGCGGGCTTGCCGCGTGGAGAGACAAATCCGGAGCTCAACAAAGCACGATAAACCGGGCGCACGCCTTACAAATGGCTACGCCTGTGTCCTTGCGGAACTCACCAATCGTCTTGTGGTCAGGAACAAGCTGGCCCGGCAGCCACATCTATCCTTCCCGAAAATCATATCCGCGCGTAGCAGTGGTGCAGTCTGGACAAGGTTGGCGTGATAACGATCGTCACAGATCGCTCGATGTGTCGTCCTAGCGGGGCGTCTTTGCCCCGCTACAGCTCGAATTGTCATCAATCTTAAGACGGCCAAGGCGGTGGGCCGAGAACCAACGCGACCGATTACCGGCGCTGACGGCGGGTCTGGCACGGCGGAAGGTGCGCGTGATCCTTGCCATGGAAGGCGACGACGTCGTGCTTGCGTCGGCAACCGCGACCATTCCCATCTTTTTCCTTACCAGCAGTGATCCGGTCAGCCGCGGGCTGGTCATTTCGTAGGACAAGCTAGTCGGCCATGTCATCTCCAGGGTAGTTGCTTCATATCGACCCCTGCCAGTTGGTCGTGGGGATCGCAGGGATCGAGGTCTGCAAGTCTGCGTTTTCGGCTTTTCCGCGGAGATGCTTTCACCTGGGAAATGGCTGGGTGTATCAATTCTGGCAGGCGGATTCGCGCATACGGCTCACAACCAGGCATTCGAATCCGCGATGG
Source organism: Xanthobacteraceae bacterium (assembly GCA_035263865.1). GTDB lineage: Bacteria > Pseudomonadota > Alphaproteobacteria > Rhizobiales > Xanthobacteraceae > VAZQ01. Next base: position 806 of record DATFQX010000137.1, on the reverse strand, counting down.
CAACACTGGCCGCCAATTTTCCTGCTCTGCGGAAGGCCCTTAGACCCCCGGCTGAGATGATCGGCTGGAGGGCTCCTGTTTCTTACTGCAGCGCCCATTTCGTGGATGCCGCCCCTTGCGGGCCGCGGCACCACCGCCACTTTTCAGTTGTCGTCCTTCGCGGCGAATCTAAATGCGATAAGGGCGAGCCCACCAGCGACGATGAGGGCAATCCAACTAACTGATTTCGGGACTGACCAACTCGCGATCATGACTGGCCAGTCCATGTAAATCCGCAGCGCATGGGCCAGCGCCACGAGCGCGAAGACTATTCCGGTCAGCAGAAGATAAGTTTTCCAGCTCATGAGCGATCATTTCTCTAATGCGAGGTGGTGAATTGCATCATATCGGTAGGTTTTTCGACATCATATTGGACTGCCCGCTCGAAAAGCGTTGTGGGCTCGTTGATTAAGAAGTTTGGGCCGAAGGCAGAGTGATCGAAGCGGCGGTCTTGTGAGGGAGCGATAGCCTCTGATGAAGAAGACCACGAAGTGATCGATTGCGATCACCTCAAACCGTTCAGCGTGGGGGACGTCCAGGGGACAACAGAGTTACCCATCGTCGCGCAACTGCGCCCATCCAGGTGAATAAATAAGAGACAAGTCGCGTACTCGGCTATCATCCCGGCGCCGGTCAACCAGCTACCGCGGGAGGACGAACATGCGGCTGGAGGGACATTTTGAAAGCAGCTCGACGCTACAGCGCAATGAGCGAGTCAAATTGGCGGCCTCGTTCTGGAATAACATAGGGGCAGGCATGGTCATTGG
>DATFQX010000136.1:0-9021 GCA_035263865.1 Xanthobacteraceae bacterium | reverse complement strand
CGCGGCGAAGGGCACGCTGTTTAGTCGGTTCTACGTAGCAAGCCCGGTATGCATGCCCAACCGCGCGAGCTTGATGACGGGCCGGATGCCGTCGGTACACGGCGTGCGCAGCAACGGTATTCCGCTGTCGATGCAGGCAGTTACATTCGTCGAGCTGTTGTGCGGTGCGGGCTACCGCACCGCATTGGTCGGCAAGAGCCACCTGCAGAACTTCACGGCCTGGCCGCCGGTCGTCAAACGGCCGCCGCCGCGCGCGGGTTATCGTCAACCGCCAGCCGATCTGGTGGAGGCGCTGCGCAACGACCTCGGTCAAGCCCCTTACGAGCAGGAGACGCCAGAGTATTGGCGCGCCAATGATGCGCGGGTGCAAACGCCGTTCTACGGCTTCGAGCAGGTCTCGCTGGTGCGCGCACACGGCGAGGATGGCGGCGCCGATTATACCCGCTGGCTTACCGAGCGCGATCCCAAGGTCACAGCGCTGCTGGGGCACCCCTTGCCGCACGACTACACGGTGCCGCAAGCGTATCGCACGGCGCTCCCGGCCGAGCTCTATCCGACGGCCTTCATCGCCGAGCAAGCACAGGCCTTTTTGCAGGCTGCCGATGGCGGCCAACCGTTCTTTCTCATGGTGTCCTTTCCCGATCCGCATCACCCGTTCAACCCGCCCGGCAAGTACTGGGATATGTACAGGCCCGAGCAGTTTGCGGTGCCGGAAGCGTTCAAGCGCAACGACTGGAGGCCGCCCCCGCTCGTGCGCAACATCATTGCCGAGCGCGAAGCGGGCGCAGCCAAGCTCGATGGCATGAACACCATCAGCGTGTCCGCGCGCGAGGCGCAGGAGGCGCGCGCGCTGACCTGCGGCATGATTGCCTGCATCGACGATGCCATCGGCCGTGTGCTGCACGCACTGGAGCAGTTCGGGCGCCGCGGCGAGACCGTGGTCATGTTCACGAGCGATCATGGCGATCATCTCGGCGACCACCGGCTTCTGCTCAAGGGCGCGGAACAGTATCAAAGCATCGTCCGGGTGCCGTTCATTTGGTGCGATCCGCAGGCCGCAGACTATCCGGCGGTTACCGATACGCTCGCGTCCACGCTGGACATTTCGGCGACCGTGCTCGACCGCGCCAGGGTCGAGCCGTTCAGTGGCATTCAAGGGCGCAGCCTCCTGCCTGTCTTACGCGGCACCGGCGCGCCGCGAGAGAGCGTCTTCCTCCAGTATGACCATCAGCATCCGAGCCCGGGCACCAATGTGCCGCCGCGCGTGCATAGTCTGATCGACCGCCGCTATCGCATCAGCGTGTTCCACGGCACCGGATGGGGCGAGCTGTACGATCTGGAAGCCGACCCGGGAGAGTTCGAGAACCTGTGGGAGGATCCGGCGCACGCCTCGACCCGCGCGCGCATGGTCGAGCAACTGCTCATAGCGGAGATCGAATATGTTGACCGCGTGCCGCTGCCGACGCGCCGCGCGTGATGCAGCGCATATCGCTCACATTCATTTGGGTCCGTCCACCGTCATTGCCGGAGTTGATCCGGCAAGCAAACCCTTTGAATGAATGCTTTTTTGATGGATGCCCGAGTCAAGCCCGGGCATGACATTGAGGACGACTTCACTGCGTGCTGCCGCGATCCTCGATGGAAAAGCCGGAGGCCTTGACGAGGCGGCCCCAGCGCTCGACCTGTTGCTTGATCTCGGTCTTGAGCTGCGAACCGGTCTCGCCCGAGACCTCGTGCGCCTCGAGCTTCTCTTTCACGGCGGCTTTGGCAGCCTCAGTCAGCCGTTTGAAGACGTCCTCAGGCACGCCCTCCTTCACTAGCAGACCGAACCAGACCTTGGCGGTGAATTCAGAATAACCGAGCTCTGCGAGTGTCGGCACCTGGGGCATCGAGCGGTCGCGGGCCGGCGCGGTGGTGGCCAGCGCCTTGAGCTTGCCGGAACGCACGTGCGGCAGCGACGAATTGGCCTGCGCGAAGCCGAGCAACGAAATGGCCGCCGAGCAAGCCGGTCACCTGCAAGCCGGAGCCACCATAAGGTACGTGCGTGAGGTCGAGGTCGAACTTTTCGTTTATCTGGAAGCCGAGGAAGTGTGACGGCGTTCCTGCCTGATAGGACGAGTAGCTCAGCTTCCCTCGGTTCGCCTTGGCCCAGGTCACGAATTCACCGAAGGTGTTGGCGGGCACGCTGGGATGGACGATGAACACGAGCGGCGCCTCCACGCCGCAGATGATCGGCCGGAACTGATCGATCGACCACCGGGCGTTGCGGAACGCATTGGGATTGATCTCGGTGAACGCCTGGGTGCCGAGCCACAGGATCGTCCCGTCGGCCGGCGCGTTCGCGACGTACTCGGCGGCAAGCGTGCCGCTTGCACCGGGCTTGCTCTCGACGATGATCGGCTGGCCGAGCGTCCTCGACATATTCTCGGCGATCATTCGCGCATAAGGATCGATGGCGCCGCCCGGCACAGTGCCGATGATGACACGAATGATCCCGCTCTGCGCCAGCGCTGCTGGCGGCACCGCCAGGGCGGCAAGGGAGAGCGCGAGCCAAACGATGCCACGACGGCTCATCTGCGAAACTCTTTTGCGTGGAAAGTCGTAAAGTGCTGCATCAATTAGCGTCCTGCGCGAGAAAATCGCATTAGCGTGCTCGGCCCATGAGAAAGTACGTCTCCATCGCGCCCTTACCTTTGATTTCCAACGGCCCGCGCGGCTCAAACTCAAAGTCATGGCGAAGCACGTCATATGTTTCAGCCGAGACGTGGATACGGCCGGAAGCGCCGAAGCTTTCCATGCGGCTCGCGGTATTCACAGTGTCGCCCCAGACATCATAAATGAACTTGTGCGTGCCAATCACGCCGGCAACGACCGGCCCAACATGAATCCCGATCCGGACTTTCAGATCGATATCCAAACGGGCGCGCATCCGCTCTACGATATCCAGCATCTCGATCGCGAGTGCGGCCACTCTGTGCGTGTGGTCAGGCAATGGTTCGGGCAAACCGCCGGCGACCATATAGGCGTCGCCGATGGTCTTAATTTTTTCTAGTCCTTGCTTCTGGACGGCGACGTCGAAGCTCTCGAATACGCCGGACAATATTTCCAGGATGCGATCCGCCGAGAAGCCGGTCGCCAGCATGGTAAATCCGACGAGATCCGAGAACAGGATGGTCGCACAGTCAAACCGATCGGCGATGACGGCTTCACCGGCCCGCATGCGTGCCACGACGTTTTGCGGCAGGATATTGAGCAGCAGGGATTCCGAGCGCAGCTTCTCCATGCGCAGCTCCTCGAAATGCTTCTGCTCCCGGTCGCGCAGCCATTTCTTTTCCAGGCTCGCGTTGATTTTGGCGCGCAGCAGAATCGGATTGAACGGCTTCGGCAGATAGTCTTCCGCCCCCGCCTCGATGCACCGTACCGCGCTGTCGAGCTCATCCAGAGCGGAGATCATGATGACCGGGATATGCCGCGTGCGGGAGTTCGACTTGAGCCGGCACAAGACCTCAAAGCCGCTCATGCCCGGCATCATCAGATCGAGCAGGATCAGGTCGAAATTCTCGGCAAGCAAGAGATCGAGCGCGCCTGCACCATTCTCGACAGGGACGACCTGATGGCCCTCGCGCGTGAGCCGTCGCTCAAGAAGATCGCGATTAGCGGCGATATCGTCGACGACAAGAACACGGCCTGTGAGCTCGCGCCCGCGCGCGCGCTGCCGCACATCAACCGGCGCGATCGCGCGCAGCAGTCCGGTGACAATCTCGACCGGCTGTTCCTGTTCATCCGCGAGGTTCGGCGCAGGGCTTGGTTCAACCATCGCGTCGATTTGCTGCAGCATTTGATCCGCCGCGTCTCGGACTTTGTCGAGATCAGGCAGCAGCTGCATCTGCTCGCCATCCCGCATGTCCTCGATCAACATTTCGCAGTAGCCTTTGATGGCATTGAGCGGTGTACGTAGGTCGTGTCGCAGGCGGCTTTGAAAGGTCTCGAAGCTTTCCTCGGGCTTGCGTATGGAGTCGGGCTGGTCGATGACGCGGCCGACAAGCTCCGCCAAGTCCGCGCAGGCGTGGCGCATGCGTTCCAGATCGGGGATTGCGCCGTCGAGGCCGAGGCGCCTCGTATCTTCGAGGATGATATCGAGAAATCCCCGCATCGTAACGACGGGGGCGCTCAGTTGCTGACGCAAAAACGCGCCCAGCGCACGTTCAAGCCGATCGGCCTCGGGAACGCTCTGAACTTCCGGGTGGCCCATGGCGCGCGCCGGTTGGTCTCACGGAGATGGTTTGGCGCCGCTTGGCAAAAGTGCTTCGATCTTGCCGATCAGCCGCTCGAGCTCGATCGGTTTTGTGTCGTAATCGTCGCAACCCGCCTCGAGCGCCTTCTCGCGATCGCCGGCCATCGCGTGCGCTGTCAAGCCGATCACCGGCAAATGCCTCGTCTCCTCGCTGGATTTGATCCGCCGCGTCGCTTCCCAGCCGTCAATCACCGGCAGGCTCATGTCCATCAACACAAGATCGGGCTTCTCCGATTGCGCCATCGTCACCCCTTGGTCGCCGTCGACCGCAATCGCGACCTCGTAGCCGCGCCGGATCAGGCGGCGCGAGAGCATGTCGCGGTTCATTTCGTTGTCCTCAACCAGGAGGAGCTTGGCCATGATCCACCCTCCCTGCTTGTTCGACCAGTTCGGGGTCTGCGCCGTGGGCATGTTCATGCAAAATCCGGCGCACAAGTAAGGCAAGGTCGTTGGCGGAAACCGAACCTTTGGCGATCACGCTGCGAACGCGACCTTCCAACAATTCCCGCTCGGTTGCGGTCAATTCCTTGCCGGTCAGGATCACGACCGGAATGCGCTGCCATTCGGGATGTTTTTTGATCGCGTCCAGCAAGGAGAAGCCATCCATTTCCGGCATCAGGAGGTCGAGCAGTAACATACCGGGTGACGGATTCTTCGACAGCCACTCGAACGCCTCACGGCCGTTCTTGGCCTCGACCACCTCCACGTCGAGGCGCTCGAGCTGGCGTTGCGTGAGCTCGCGGCTCGCGGGGTCGTCCTCGACCAGGAGAACGGTGCCGCGGTCACCTAGCAAGGTGTGAACCAGCGATACCAACCGTCCCCGTTCAACAGGCTTGGTCATGAAATCGGCCGCACCGAGGGAAAACGCCACGCCGCGGTCCGCGGCGACCGTCACCACGATCACAGGAATACCGGCCAGATCGGGGTCGGACTTGAGCGCGGTGAGGACCGACCAGCCGTCCATCTTCGGCATCATGATGTCGAGCGTGATCAAGTCGGGCCTGATCCGCCGAGCGAGCGTGATTGCAGTCTCGCCCGTTTCCGCTTCAGCGACTCGCAGGCCCTCCTTGCGCAGGACTGCCGCGAGAAGTCTTCTTGCGGATGCATCGTCGTCGACGATCAACACCAATGGAGCAGGGCCGGGCTCGGGGATGACGCTCGGCGGATTTGCGATTTCCGCGGGCTCCGCCTTGGATTGCCGATCCGGGAGCATGATGGTGAATGTCGAGCCTTTGCCTGGCTCGCTCTCAACCGAGACGTCGCCGCCGAGAGCCTGGCAAAAACGCTTGGTGATCGCGAGTCCGAGCCCGGTGCCGCCGTATCGTTTAGTGGTGGACGCATCGGCCTGCACGAAGTTCTGGAAGAGCTTGGACAGCTGTTCGGGCGTCATCCCGAGCCCTGTGTCGCGAATGACGAACGACAGCGCCGGTCCCTGGCGCTTGAGCTCGAGCGAGATGGCGCCGTTGGACGTGAATTTTGTCGCATTGCTCAAAAGATTGAGCAGGCACTGCTTGAGCTTGGTGCGGTCGGTGTGAAGAGCGCCAATGTCCGATGGGCACTCAATGTGGAGGCGATTCGAATCTTTTGCAGCAAGCGGACCGACGATTGTGCGCACCTCCTCGATGAGCGCCGGTAGAGGGACATCTTCCAGATAGAGTTCGAGCTTTCCGGCCTCGATCTTGGAGAGATCGAGAATGTCGCTGATGAGACTCAAAAGATGCCGCCCCGCATCCTGGATCTTGTTGAGGTCCCCGGCGAAATCCGAGATCCCCTGCTCCTGGGCCTGCTCCTGCAGCATTTCGCTGTAGCCGATGATCGCGTTGAGCGGCGTGCGCAACTCGTGGCTCATGTTGGCCAGGAACACCGACTTGGCGCGATTGGCGGAATCGGCCTGTTCCATCGCCTGCTCGAGTTCGGCTTGCCGCTGCTTGAGCTCGGTAATGTCGGTAAACACGCCGACGGTGCTGCCGTCCGGCGTGCGGCGCTCGCTGATGCGGGCCCAAATTTGGTTATAGCGGTACTCAGGCGAGCCTTTCGGGTTTGCGTGATTGGCGAGGCGCTCTGCGATCCATTCCTCCGGCGTGCGCCCCTCCAGATCGACCATCCCACGATCGACAATGGCGCGAAGGATGGTCGCAAACGGCGTGCCGGGCACCATGAGGTCGTCGATCTTTGGATAGAGCTCGCGGAACTTGCTGTTACACAGCACGAGCCGGTCTTGCGGGTCGTAAAGCACGAAGCCCTCGGAGATGGTCTCGATGGCGGTCGCAATCATGCGCCGCTGACGCTCGGTCTCGGCGGCGAGCCGCTCACGCTCGACGATGCTCTCGCGAAATAGCTCAAGCGTTCTCGCCATCGCGCCGATCTCGCCGCCCCTCACCTTCGGAATCGGGGTATTCAGTCGGCCGGCGGTGACGCCATCGATCGCTGCGACCACCGCGTTCAACGGGACCAGAATCGAGCGCAGAACGATCCAAGTCAGCCCCATCCCGAGCACAATCGCGATTGCCACGATGACGTACGCCACTTCCGTGGTCCGGGCGACGTCGGCGACGACCTGATCGCGTGCCCGGACAACCTGGGCGTTGAGATCGTCGACCAGGGCCGCGAGGCGGTCGTTGATGGCCACGCTGTGCTGGCGTGCCTCGGCGAGCGACGTATTGCCCATGACGCGCTGGTCGTCGGTATAGTGCTCGACCGCGCGGTTCGCCGATTCGTCGAACTTGGCGATCTCCTCCTTCAGCAGCGCCGCGATCTCGGGTCTGCGGCCTGCGAGAACGTCGAGCTGCTTGGTCAGCCGGTCATGCGTTGCTTTGGCGTTGATCTCGGACTGGCGCAGCAGGCTGACGGCGAGATCGGTGATCCAATAGCGGTACTCGCCGAACGTATTGCGCACGTCCTGCGCGACATCGATGAGCTTCGCGAGCTCGGCATTGCGGGTGACGGCCTCCGAATTGTCAGCGAGCTTGCGCGTGAGATAGAGCGTGGACGCCGTGATCACGATGATCAGCGCGCTCGACAGCAGCAGTAGCCGGACCTTTATGCTGAGATTTGCGAGCATAGCCGCATTTTGTGCGAGGTCCGGCGGTCCACCCCTCGCTCAACGGTAGAGCGTGATGCTGATGACACCGCCCAGGTCGCCCTCGTTGGCGCCTTCCTTCGGATAACCGGTGACGTCGATCTGCCCCTTCGGACCGCCATGGCACGACAGGCAAGACGCCGCGTAATACTCGGGAACCGCGACGCGGAAGGCGGGGCGGCCGCGGCTGGTTGCGACCGTGGCGAACAATTGCCCTTTCGGCCAGCTCGCGGTCAACAGCTTGTCGCGAATGACCTCGCTCTCCCACTCATCGGGCCGAGCCTTGCGATTGCGCACGAGGTCGAGTGGCGCGGTGACCTTCATCTCGGCCTCGCTTCCCACGCGTTTGGCAAAGCTTTCGTTGACCAGACGACCGAACGTGGCCGGGATGAATGCTTTAAAGCCGACGCCGGGCTGATTGATCGTCTTCTGATTGGAATCCGTGACCTCGGCAATGGCGTCCATCTGCGCGCGTAACAGACGGCCGTGGCGTGACGAAGGATCGATCTGCAGCGGATCCGATTTGGTATTCTCCTGATAAATCTTAAGCGCCTGCTCGAGCACGGTCTTGCCGTCGAGGCCCTTGTCGCCGATGTCCGGATTATTGATCCGGTCTTGATTTCGCGAGATCACCGTGCGGCCTGCCCGCAGCATGGCGGCAAGGCTGTTCGCGATCGCATTGTCTTCGTCGTCGCCCGCCGCCTGAATGACGGAAAGATTCGCAACGGAGATCGCGGCGCAAACGAAAGCGAATGCAATAACGTGGAGCGTTTTCATCATTATTTCTCCCGCTCAATTCACGACGAAGGCTCGCCTCGCGAAAGGGGTGTAGCGCACAAATGTCTGTATGGACAGCAGAAAATTCAGGTCCCATCAGGTCTTAGAGGCTATCCCGTGACGAGATCATGCGGTGGCGTGCGTCGGCACCGGGTTGGCGCGAGGCGACGCTGGACCGGCAAGTCGGCTGGCTTTTCGCCTTTGAGAATTCGCCCCCGCGGAGCCGCCGGCGAGTCGAAAGGCGTCGGTAATGCTCGCGCCATAGCTGATCAGCCCGCCGACCTCGGCAAACTCGCGCAAATAATAAATTGCCGGAAGCGCGTGGCGCGCTGCCAGCCCAACGAGTTGATCGCGCCGACTCAAAAAGAGTGAATCGGCACCTATGATAATGGCATTAACACGTTGTTGGAGGAAGCTCGCGAAGGCGGCGTCGATGTCGCGTTCGCTGCCCGCGTTCAGGATCAGGAGATCGACCCCGGATGAGCGCCCCGCAGAGCGCACGTCCGCAATCTGGGATTCAGAGGTGGGGTTCGTCGGGTTGACAAGGAAGCCGACAACGGCGGCGTTCGGGACCAGCTCCCTCAGCAGTTCCAACCGTTTTGCCCCCAGTGTGTTGATGAAAAAGGTCACGCCAGTGACATTGCCGCCGGGACGATTGAGACTGGACACGAGACCGAGATCAACCGGATCGGCACCGATCACAAATACAATCGGAATGGTTGCGGTTGCAGCCTTGGACGCCAGCGAAGCCGCCGGGCTGACCGCAACGATCGCGGCCGGGCCGTCGGCCACCAGCTCGGCAGCCAGTGCCGGCAATCGGTCGAAGCGACCATCGCCCGAGCGATACTTGATTGCGACATTGCGGCCTTCG
>DATFQX010000135.1:0-6085 GCA_035263865.1 Xanthobacteraceae bacterium | reverse complement strand
CCACCGCGACCTCGGCCGGTACGATCTGGGTGCCCGGCACCCGGCAAAGTCGCGAAGCCGGTTTTACCGATAATGTCGCTGACGCCAAGCGATATCTCGACGCGGTGATTGGCGCCGCGCCCGACAAGCGCCGTGAGACCTATCTCGAGACCGGCCCGCAGGTCGTCGATTATCTCGATCGGCGCAGCGAGGTGAAATTCACGGCCTACACCCGGCACCCCGACTATCTGGCGAATCGCCCGGGCGCCACGATCGGCGGGCGACCGTTGGCTCCGCTGCCGTTCGACGGACGGCTTCTCGGCGCCGACTTCGAATTGGTGCGACCGCCCATCGGCGAATTCATGGCACTCGGCGGCATGATGATTGGCCGCGATGATATCGAGCCGCTCGCGCGGCCGTTTGCGTCGCTCACGGCGTTTCGTGCAGCGACGTCGCTGCTGTGGCGGCACGCGACCGATCGTCTCCGCTATCGGCGCGGCACCAGGCTCTTGATGGGCAATGCGCTCGTCGCCAGGCTCTTTTATAGCTTGCGCCGCAACGGCGTGCCGGTTTGGCTGAACGCTTCCTTGCAAGACCTAACAGTCGCGGCGGGTCGCGTTTGCGGCGCCGTGCTTTTGGTCAACGGCAATCCCCGCCGCGTGACAGTGCGTCGAGGGATCGTGCTGGCGACCGGTGGATTTGGCGGCAGCGTTGATCGGCTGAACGACTATGTCCGGCCGCCGCTTGCGCACGCCGTGGCGTTTACCGGCGCGGCCGGGGACGGCATTCGGATGGCGCGCACGGTCGGCGCGTCGGTTGAGGAGGATCATGCTTCGCCTGCGTTCTGGACGCCGGTATCCGAGACCGGGTGGCTCGGTGGCGGGTGCGGGGTCTTCCCGCATCTGTCGCTCGACCGAGCCAAGCCGGGTCTCGTAGCGGTCAACGCAGCGGGGCGTCGCTTCGTCGATGAAGCGGTTTCATACCACGAGTTCGTAATCGGCATGTACCGCTCGCACACGATGGTGCCCACCATCCCGGCGTGGCTCGTCTGTGACCGTGAATTCATCGAGAAATACGGTCTCGGCCGGGTCCCGCCTGGACGGCGCCGCCTGCGCCAGTTCATCACGAGCGGCTATCTTGTTGAGGCGACCTCGGTTGAGGCGCTTGCCGGCAAGATTGGAGTAGACGGAGCGGGTCTGCGCGAAACGGTGCGACAACACAATCGCTTTGCCGAAGCTGGCGAGGACCAAGAGTTCGGCAAAGGCTCGACCGAGTTCGACCGCCACAACGGCGATCCGCACCACGCACCGAATCCATGCCTCGGCCGCATCGAGACGCCTCCCTATTACGCGATGGCCGTGTATCCGAGCACGCTAGGAACCAGCGTGGGTCTGAAGGCCGACCCCGATGGCCGGGTATTGACCGAAATGGGCGAACCGATTCCAGGCCTGTTCGTCTGCGGCAACGACATGGCGTCGATCATGCGCGGACACTATCCGGGCCCCGGGATCACGCTTGGGCCAGCCCTCGTTTTCGCGTATCGGGCCGCCATGGCGATAAGGGATGACCGAGTTGGCCAATGAATATTTTGCCCGAGCGCGCGCCGACAGCGTGCGACGTTGAAGGGCTCCTTCCCGCTCTTTCCGTCGGCTCGCCTTTGCGCAGAGTATCCGGTATTTTTTCGATCCTGCCCACAGCTTGCTGACCTCCGCAAAGGAGCGCAGAAGCACAAAACGAGAGAGCAAACTTGCACGCCCTGGAACGCAACTACGATGGCATCATCATTGGTGCCGGCCATCACGGCCTCGTGCTCGGCGCGTATCTTGCCAAGGCTGGACTCGACATCCTCATTGTCGAGCGTCGGCTCGACTACGGCGGCGGTCTTTGCACCAAAGAGGTGACCGAACCCGGCTTCTATCACAACCTGCATTCCATCAATCACTTCCATATCAACGAGACGCCGTGGTTCAAGGACCTCAGCCTCGGCGAACGCGTGACCTATATCACGCCGCGCTACGAATTCGGCCAAGCGCACAGTGATGGCACCGCCCTCGTGCTCGGGCGCGACCTCGAGGAGACGGTCGCCAATATCGCGCGCTTCTCAAAGAAGGATGCCGCCACGTTTCGCGAGTGGAACCGCAAGGGTGAGAGAATCACGGCCAACATCTTCTTGCCCGAGCGTTATTCGGAGCCGCTGCCACAAACTGAGCGCGAAGCGTTGCTGTCACGCACCATGCTCGGCCGCGAGTTCCTGGCGGTCACCAAACGCCAGCCACTCGATGTCGTACAGGAGCTGTTCGAGAACGAGCACGTGCGGCTTCTGTTCCTGTTCAAGGTCTCGCTGTTCGGCACTTGGCTCGTCGACACGCTGTCGACGAGCCCCATGGGCTCGGTGATTCGCGCCTTCGATCTCGAAACCGGCTACCAGCTCTGTCAGGGCGGCTCGTTCAATCTGGCGCGCGGCCTGATGGAGACGTTCATTGCTGCGGGTGGGCATTACCAACCGCAGGTCGCGATCGATCGCATTATTATCGAAGGCGGGCACGCGACCGGAATCGCCCTCGCGGACGGCCGCACGGTGCGGGCCAAGTTCATCGCCAGCACGCTCGATGTGCATCAGACGTTCGAGAAGCTTGTTGGCCGCGGGCAACTGCCTGAGCCGTTCCGCCGCAAGCTCGACGGCTTTCAATATACCCCTTGGGCGCTCTACGGGCTCCACCTCGCTCTGCATGAAAGCCCACGCTTTGCCGCGGCAAGCTTCGACCCGAACATCGACCGCGCACTAAAATGGAGCATCGGCGCCGAGACGATGGAGGACCTCTTCGCGGCGCACCGCGACGTGCAGGCTGGCCGCGTGCCGAAGCTCGTGCAGTTCGGGTCCGGGCCGTTGAGCCTGCTCGACCCGACGCAGGCGCCACCGGGCAAGCACACGACCTATGCGTGGCACGTCATGCCGCTCAACCCGGACCTCGGCGGCCAGGACTACGGCGAGTTCGAGGAGGAATTCGCAGACAAGATCATAGAGACTTGGGCACGCTACTGCCCCAACATGACGAGCAGGAACATCATCGCGCGACACATCTACACTGCGCGGGATTATGCGTGCGAACTCATCAACATGAGAAGCGGCGATATCTTCATGGGTGCGTTCAACGCCGAGCAGGTAATGTACAATCACTTCGGCTACCGCTCACCGATCGCCAACCTTTACAACGCGGGCTCCGCCGGCCACCCCGGCGGCGCAATCTCAGGCGGCGCGGGCTATATCGCGGCCGGCATCATCGCGCGCGATCTCGGACTGAAGTTGTGGTGGAAGCCCTGGGACGCGCGAGTGGCGCTTGAGGCCATGCAGCAGGCAGCGTGAGAGCTCGATGCTGGATCGACGAACTCCCAATGTCGTTTTTCCCTCGCTCAGGGACCGCGTTGCGATTATCACCGGCGCTGGCCAGGGGCTGGCGCTCGGCCGCCCACGGACCGGCCACTCATTCCCTAGGTCTACTGCAAAGGGAGGACATCCATGCGAGCTCTTTTTCGCTTCTCGCTTGCCGTTATGGCACTCGCGGCGCTTGCCCCCGCAGCGGTGAGCCAGCAGGCTTTTCCGACCCACCCGATCCGCCTGATTGTCCCTTATCCGGCCGGTGGAGCTACCGACGTCGTGGCGCGGATTGTTGCTGAGAAGATGTCGGAAGAGCTCGGTCAGCAGATCTACGTGGACAACCGGCCCGGCGCCGGGACTATGATCGGCGCAAGCGCCGTCGCGCGCAGCGCGCCGGACGGCTACATGATGCTGATAGGCGATACCGGAACCTATGCGCTCAACCCGACTCTTTACGACAAGCAACTCACCTACGATCCGATCAAGGACTTTGCGCCGGTGAGCCGCACCGGGCGTGTGCCGTTGATCCTCGTCGCCAATCCCAACACCATCAAGGTCAATTCTGTGAAAGAACTGATCGAGGCCGCAAAGAAGGCGCCGGGTAAGATCGACTATGGTGCACCTGGCCCGGGCAGTCCCATCCACCTTGCAATGGAGCTGTTCAAACAACGCGTCGGCATCAATGCGACCGCGATCCCATACAAAGGCGGCGCGGACGCGCTGGCAGACCTGCTCGGCGGTCGCATAGCACTGCTGTTTGTCGATGCGGCAACCGGCGTCACCCATATCAAGTCAGGCGCGCTCAAGGCGCTCGGGGCTGGCACGGACAAGCGCATTCCGGCGGTGCCCGACGTGCCGACGATCGCGGAGGCAGGAGTCCCGGATTTTGAGGCCTCGGCGTGGAACGGCCTGGCTGTGCCGGTCGGCACCCCGCCTGAGATCATCGCCAAACTCAATGCTGCTTGCCGGAAAGCGCTTAACCTGCCAGCAGTGAAGCAACGGCTCGCCGAGCTCAGCGTCGAACCCGCGCCGACCAGCGCGGATGAGTTTGGCGCCTACATCAAGAGCGAAACAGCGAAGTGGCGCACGGTGATCACCGAGGCCGGTATCTCGCTCAAATGAGCTGATGCGGCGCGTCATCTGGGAAGAACAACAACAGGGACGGACATTCGACATGCGACTCGTGAGCTACGGCCCCTTCGGCGCGGAACGAGCGGGAATCCTCGCGAACGAGCAAATCTTCGATCTGGAAAAGGCCATGCGAGCCGCGGGCGCCGAAGCTCCAGTGAGCGACATGCGTCTATTCCTGGAGCAGCCCGCGTGGCGTTCGGCGCTTGACCGCGCTTATGCGACCCGCGACAAGGTTACGCCCGTCGCCCTGAGCACAGTCCGCCTCGGCGCCCCGGTTCCCGTTCCGCGCTCGTTGATAATCGCGGGTGCGAACACGAAGACACACATCATGGAGGCGGGTGCCGTGCTGGGTGAAATGGTCGGGCCTCGCGAACCGATGCTGCTCGCCAAGGCGACGTCGAGCCTGTGCGGCGCCCACGACGACGTCATCCTCCCACTGGAGACCAAAAAGCTCGACTACGAGGTGGAACTCGGCGTCATAATTGGATGCAAGGCGAGACGCATCAGCGAGAAGGACGTAAAGGACTACATTGCTGGTTTCACCGTGACGAACGATGTTTCGGCACGCGACATCCAGCTTGCCGAACATGAAAAGAACCCATTCTTCCGTGTCCACTACATCGGCAAGAGTTTCGACACATTTTGTCCCGCCGGCCCTGCGCTGGTGACGGTGGACGAATTCACCTGGGGCAAGGCACTAAAGATGAGCACCAAGGTGAATGGGGAGATCCGGCAGAACAGTGACACATCGGACCTCTATTTCGGCATCGAGGCGCTGGTAGCTTATGCAAGCCGTTCGATGACGCTTTTTCCCGGCGATATGGTTGCGACGGGATCGCCGGCCGGCGTTGCCTACTTCATGAATCCACAGCGATTTCTGCAGCCGGGCGATTTCGTGTGCTGCGAAATCGAAGGTGTCGGGATTATCGAGAACCGCGTACGGCCCGAGCAAGTATCATAGCGACTTTGCGTTTCGGTCGCGCTCTGAATCACGAATTGAAGTCGCCCGCCCGGTCGACAACCCGCACAAAATAGTGTCGAGATTATCTCGGCTTTTCCCCTACGAAACGGCCCCCGCCAAGAACAGCATTGTTCACCAAGTCGACAAAGCGCACGTAACTTTCATAAAACGTATCATGACCGGCAGGCGTGTTGGCTTCTCGCGCCTCCTCGCGAAGCTTCATATACATGGCGAGCCGCTGCTTGAGAATGACACCCCAATCCATCGTCAAATCTTCGATCGAACAAACGGTAAAACCCGCCGCGCGAATGAGCTCGCCGTAGGCTTGCAAACTGTACAAGTCTGTGACCGCCATACCTTGCCACATCAGCTTTCTGTCAGCGTCAGACAGTGGGCGATGAGCGACCCAGTCAGTGAAGGCAATGCGGCCCTGCGGCTTCAATATCCGAAAAGCTTCATGGAGCGTGCGCTGCTTATCGAGCACGTGAAGCAACGCTTCCTGACTTACGACGACATCGAAACTGGCGTCTGGCAGCGGGACCCGCAAAACGTTGCCTTCAATGATGCGCACATTTTGTTGCAGGCCTACTAGGCGCGTTAGTTCCTCCGCCCCTTTGACTCGCGCCGGGGTCAATTCT
>DATFQX010000134.1:0-5196 GCA_035263865.1 Xanthobacteraceae bacterium | reverse complement strand
GCCGCGCCGCCGAGCAGCGTGATGAACTGGCGTCTTCTTAGGTCGAGCATGGGCTCCTCCCCGGAACCCGCTGTGCCAGCTTACCGCAGGGTCAGGATGCCGCGGAAGTGTCCGCAGGTCCTTGAGCCAGACCTGAATCGTTTCTGAATCCAGTCAGGCCGGCGTCAGCCGCCTCTATGGCCCACGAAGAAACTGAGAGGATCATATGCCTCGTTTTGCGCCCCTGACGGCTAGGCGACGACGATGCCTACGCGGTCGAAAGGGCGGCTAATCCGCTGCACTGTCCCAGCATCGACTCCAAACTGTTTCGCAATGAATACCGATCGAGGGAAGTCCGCGACCCGATTCAACGAGCCATTGGGAGACAACGACCGGCCGCCGCAATGAACTATTCTGGACAGAAAAATTAATTCTTCCTGGCGGCGTCAATTCTATGCCCAGATCCCAGGCTGTCGTGTCTATGGTCCACTCTCGCAATCACCGAATGTGAGACATGGGAACGCCGGCGACACTGGCGACTATCCATCGGAAGAGGTCGCACAGATGGCGCATTCGTTGGCTGTTCGCCTGAAGTCACACCCGGGCGGCCTGGGATCGTCTTAGCCATGACGCATCCATGTGTCGTATTGGCTAGGGCGTGTCCTCATAAACCCGATAGGATGAGTCATGGTGCGGGCCGCGGCGTGGCGCATCCCGGCGTAGCGCAAGACTGAAAGCGACCAACATGACGATGCTGGTCATTATTCCTATGTCGAGCGCTGTCGTGATCATATCAATCACATCAAGCGCTTCCTCTCGACAAACGATGAGCCCCTGACCTGATCGGGTAGTCTGCGCTATGTTTTTTGCGGGGATGTGTGAAGTAGCTCACACTGGCGCGAATAAATGCAGCCGGGTACGGCCGTACGCCATAGATTATGCCTATGAGAGTGTGAACTAGTTCACACTCTCATAGTGTGAACTCGTTCACAATTTTTGCCCCCGCGCATCATAATTTTCAAAGGAGTAGCATGAACAATCCGTCGCAGCCGCCGCAGCCCGCCCAACCGGATATGGCGCTGCTCCTTCTCGGCTCTTTTTTCGAGGACTTGCACCACGCGCCTGTGCGCGACGACGCCAAGCTCGATGCCCTGGCGATGCAGATCCTAGACGAGGGTCCGAAGACGCTGCCCGGATTGGTTATCAGGGCCCGCGCGGAGAAGTGGCTCCGCCGGCATCTGTGGACGTTACCCTTCGACAGCCTCTCGCCTCTCGAACAGAGTCTTTGCGTTGTCATCGACAGTGCGATGCGGTATCGACTGCGACCGGCGAGCACCTCACGGTTCTGCGGATCCTGTTATCATTGGAAGATCATGAGTCCGGAGGCGCTTGGTACATGGCCATGAATGTGGGAGATTGGCTGCGAAGCCTTGGGCTTGGCAAGTATGAGGCCACGTTCCGCGATAGTGAAATCGACTCGGATATCTTGCATGAGCTAACCGAGAGCGATCTCGAAAAACTTGGCCTGCCGCTGGGGCATCGCAAGCGCCTGCTCAAGGCGATTGTGGGTCTAGGCGCCGCAGCGACGGCGCCAAGCACCGCGACGCTGCGTTTGAGCGCCGACGCCGCCGAGCGGCGGCACCTCACGGTGATGTTTATCGACCTCGTCGGCTCGACCGCGCTGTCCGCTAAGCTCGATCTCGAGGACTTTGGGGGTGTCATCGGCACCTATCATCGCTGCTGCGCGGAGCTGGTCGAGCGCAACGGCGGTTTCGTCGCTAGGTACGTGGGCGATGGAGTGCTCGCCTATTTTGGCTATCCTCGGGCCCATGAGCATGATGCTGAGCGCGCCGTGCGGGCCGGGCTTGCCCTCGTCGAGGCGGTACCGAAGCTTGATAGCGCGGCCGGTTCTCCGCTGCAGGTGCGGGTCGGGATCGCGACTGGGGTCGTGGTCGTCGGCGACCTCATCGGGAACGGTGCGGCCCAGGAGCACGATGAGATCGTCGGCGACACGCCGAACCTTGCGGCGCGCCTGCAGGCGCTGGCCGAGCCCAACACCGTCGTCATCGCCGACGGCACCCGAAAACTTCTCGCCAATCTGTTCGATCTCGAAGATCTCGGGGTTAAGGATCTCAAGGGCATTGGTCCGGCGCGGGCCTTCGCGGCGCTGCGGGCGAGTTCCGCGGAAAGCCGTTTCGAGGCGCTACACACAGGCAGCCTGACCGCTCTCGTCGGGCGGGAAGAAGAATCCCAACTGCTTCTTCGTCGCTGGCTCCGGGCAAAGACAGGCGAGGGCCAGGTGGTGCTGCTTTCGGGCGAGGCCGGCATTGGGAAATCACGGCTCACGGCCGCGCTTCTGGAACGCCTCGCTGCAGAACCGCACACGCGCTTGCGCTATTTTTGCTCCCCGCAGCACACGGACACCGCACTTTATCCGATTATCGGCCAGATGGAACGCGCCGCTAGACTGGCGCACGACGACAAACCGAAGGCGAGGCTCGACAAGCTCGATGCCCTGCTCGCGCAGACCTCGACCTCGACCCAAGATGCCGCGCTCTTTGCCGAGATGATGTCGCTCCCCAACGATGGACGCTATCCTGCGCTCGAGCTGACGCCGCAGCAGGGCCGGCAAAGAACGCTGGAAGCCCTTACGGCACAGCTCGCTGTGTTGGTACGCCAGAATCCAGTGCTAATGATCGTCGAAGATGCGCATTGGATCGATCCGACGAGTCTGGAAGTGTTCGGTCGGACGGTGGATCAAATTAAAACCCTTCCGGCGCTGCTCATCATAACTTTCCGCTCCGAGTTCAATGCGCCGTGGGTGGGACAGTCGCATGTGACAAGCGTAATGCTCAACCGGCTTGGAGAACGTGAAGCGGCTACCATCATCGCGCGCCTTGTCGGCAACAAGGGGCTACCGGCGGATGTGATGGCGGAGATTGTGGAGCGCACCGACGGCATTCCGCTGTTCGTAGAAGAATTGACGAAGGCGGTGCTGGAGGCGGAGAGCGAGGGCGATAGCCGGCGCATAGTTACGGCGGTTCCGTCCCCGGGCTTAGCGGTTCCAGGAAGCCTGCACGCCTCACTGATGGCGCGACTCGACCGGCTCGGCCACGCCAAGGAATTGGCGCAGATCGGGGCGGCAATTGGGCGGGAGTTCTCGCATGCCCTGCTGGCTTCGTTGGTGCGCAAGCCCGAGGCGGAGCTGGGATCGGCGCTCGACCGTCTCATGGCGGCTGGGTTGCTGTTCCGGCAGGGCGTGCCGCCGCATGCGACATACCTGTTCAAGCATGCGCTGGTGCAGGACGTCGCATACAGCAGTCTGCTGCGCAGCAAGCGCCACCAGCTACACGCTGAAATCGCGGGCATACTCGAAAGCCAGTTCCCCGACACCGTCGATTCTAGGCCCGAGCTGCTCAGCCATCATTACAAGTCTGCCGGCAAGTTCGACCGCGCGATCCCATATTCGATACGCGCCGGGGATGTCGGGGCCAGCCGTTATGCATCCTCGGAAGCCACCGTCCACTATCAGGCGGCGTTCGACATGGCGAGCGAGTTGCAGGCCTCTAATGAAGCAGGCAATGCCCGGGTGCAAGCAGTTCTGAAGCTCGCCAGCGTCGCCACCCGGCGCGAACATTTCGAACGCGATTTACGCAACCTCGAAGGCGTTCGGCAATTCGCTGAAAGCGGCGCGAACCGCGAACAGCTGTGCCGGATTCTGTACTGGACCGGCCGCATGCATTTCGTGCTGGGTAACTTCGATCGCGGTGTCGAGTACGCGCAGCAGGCGCTGCGCTTGGCGGAGGAGGTCGGCGGCGACGACGACCTTACCGCCGAGCCCATCAACCTACTCGCACGGATCCACTGCCTGCGCGGCGAACCCGCGCCGGCTGCTCAGTACGCGGCGCGCAACGTCGGCCAGATGCATCGCCTTGGCAATCGCGTCGAGGAAGCGGCGGTATCGGGCGTGCTTGCATTTGCTTGCGGGATGAGTGGCCGCTATCGCGACGCGGTCAATGCGGCAGACCAGGGCGTGGTGTTGGCCAAGGGCCTCGATCACCTGCCGACACTCGCCGCCTGCTACATGTACCGCGGAGTAGTAAAGGGCTGGTTTGGTCACATCCAGGATGCAGTGTCTGATTTCGAGCAGGCGCAGACGATCTCTGAACGCGTCGGCGACCTGTTCAGGCGCTACCTCGTGCACGGCTGGCGAGGTGAGGCCTACGCGCTATGCGGGGACTATGCTGCGGCCGGTAAGGAACTCGGCCAGTGCATCGTGCTTGGCGATCAGATCGGCACCTCGTTCCATCGCGGTGCGTTCCTCGCATTTGGCGCGCGCGTGCGGCTGCATGAGGGCGACCTTGCCGGCGCGCAGCGCGCGATTGAAGAAGCCGCGCACATCGCCGCCGAAACGCGCCAACCCTGGGGCCAGTCGATTGCCCTGCGCGTGCAGTCTGAAATCTGGCTGTCTTCATTGCCGCAGCAGCTTGATGCTGCTGAAGCCGCCGTGCGCGCGGCGATCGATATCCAGGTCGCTCGCGAGTGCCGCTGCGATCTTGCGTGGTCGCGCCTAGTGCTGGGACGTGTACTGCAGGCTAAAGGCAACAGCGCAGCGGGGCTAGCGGAACTGGTAGAGGCGAAGCGGGAATTCGAACAACTCGGCATCGCTCGCGGTATCGAGAACGTGTCAGCGGCATTGGAGATCGCGAGTGAGTCGGCGCACGTCAAGGAAGCTTAGGCGCAACGCGCGCGGGATACTCTACGGGCTCAGGTGACTGACAAAAAATTTTTGTAGCGTAATCAAACGATGAAAAAGGTCTAAGCATGACAATCGCACTGGTACTGGGCGGCGGCGCGAGCGTGATGAACTTGCGGCGTTTCAACTTCGCGATCATTCGATCACCTCGTCGGCGAGGGCAAGAATCCCGGGCGGTAACGTAAGCCCGATCGCCTTGGCGGTCTTGAGGTTGACGGCCAGGTCGAATTTGACCGGCTGTTCCACCGGCAGGTCGGCGGGCTTGGTGTCTTGCAAAATTCTATGCACGTAGCCGGCCGCGCGCCGGAACAAGTCAGGCCCGCTCGCGCCGTAGGACATCAATCCCCCGGCGCGCACGTTCTCGCTCAATTGATACATTGCCAGCAGCCGGTTCTTCGCCATGAAGTCAATGATCCATGCGATATGGGTCTGGTGAAAGGGTTCGGCGTGCATCGCGAACG
>DATFQX010000133.1:0-2493 GCA_035263865.1 Xanthobacteraceae bacterium | reverse complement strand
AATTATCTGGGTCGCACCCTTGGCGGCAAGCGCGACCTCAGTCCCGCCGACGGCATAAATGAGTGCGAGCCGCCGGCTAACGAGGACGTCGGCCAAGTCGGGCAGCCGATCGTAGCGACCCTGCGCCCAGCGCGACTCGATCGCCACGTTGTTGCCTGCCACAAATCCAACTTCACTCAAACCTTGTCGGAACGGGACGAGGAACGGCTCATACGTCTCGGGCAATTGACCGCCCAAAATTCCGATCACGGGCATCGCCGCCTGCTGCGCGCGCGCCGTGAGCGGCCACGCCGAACGGCGCGGCGTAGGTCATGCCGAATAGCGTCGTCATCTGGCTGCGACTCGAGACATCGTTGAGCACGCGCGGAACGAAGCCGTATTCGTCGAAAGCGCGGCGGTTATCGCGCAGCGCCGCGTCGGTCTCGACGGCTCCGGCGATGAAGCCGTAGATCATCCTCGGAAGACGCCGGCGGGCCGTTTTCTCAAAATCCGCAAGCGACAGGTAACGCCGCAGGCGGCGCGGAACCGCGGTTTGCGAACGTTTCGCCGCCGCGAGCGGTCGGTCCGCGCTTGTGGCCGGGGGGGACGCGCTGCCAGGCGGTCGAGCGCCGGACGATGTGTCCCGGAGCGCCTCGGCAGCGATGGTCTGATGCGGAGAAACGACGGACATGCAGGAGCCCTTTCGCGCGGTGTGCGAGACAATTCACGTTCGCGAAGGCGAGGATGCCGGTGCTGCGCCGCAACTGCAATGACTGCTCCGGCCAAATCCCTTCAACCAGGTAAGACGTGGTCCAGTTCGAACCTCGTAGGCACCTTTAAGAATCCCGGCTGCGGCCTAACACAGTTTGACCAAAAGCGTCCTTGACGCATACCCCAAAATGGGTCCCTCGATCACATCGATAGCCCGAAGCTGGGATCATCGGATGTGCTGTTAAGATAGCGTTTGGCCACTCAACAGGCACCTATGATCGGTGCAGGACGGGGATTATGGGAAAAGATCGTCTGACCGCATTCAGTGACGGCGTCATCGCAATCATCATCACGATCATGGTCCTAGAGCTGAAGGTGCCGCACGGTGCCGACTGGACGGTCCTTCTTGGCGTCACTCCTAACTTTGTCAGTTATGTATTGAGTTTTATCTACTTAGCAATTTACTGGAACAATCATCATCACCTCCTACACACCGTCACGAAGGTTGATGGGCTAATCCTTTGGACCAATTCCTACTTGTTGTTTTGGCTGTCTCTCATTCCAGCCGCAACAGCTTGGATGGGCGAAAACTTTTTAGCGCCAATACCAACCGCGGTTTATGGAGCAATATTGCTGATGCCCGCCATCGCTTACTATCTTCTGCAAAAGGCGATCATGCGAAAGCAAGGTCCGAATTCTGTACTTGCCAATGCGCTCGGCAGCGATATCAAAGGAAAGATATCGCCAATCCTCTACGTTACGGGAATCGTGCTGGCATTTGTCAGCCCTTGGCTATCGGTTGCCATGTATGTCCTCGTCGCGGTGATATGGCTCATTCCCGATCGTCGGATTGAAAGAATTCTCCATGAGACTTCTTCTTGAACGGCTTCCTATGTAGAGCGCGCCAATACGAGCCAGCTTGGATTGTTGCGCGCGCGCCGCGACCGGCCACGCGGCCGCCGCGCTGCCAAGCAGCGCGATGAACTCGCGACGTTTCGCTGCCAATGGCTCCCGTGCTTCGACGGAAAGGTATCACACTTCGGTACAGCAAGAGACTGCTGCGCTGCGGGATTTCAGTCCCCTCTATGTCCAGTTCGGGTTATTCGCGACCCAGGCGGCCGGAGCCACACGACCACGTACGTCGCTTTTGCTCCGAAAGCGGACAAACTAGCGCGCGCACTTCTAGGTCCGTTTCGGGCCAGAAGCAGATATTGGGAAAACGATGGCCTACTTCGCTGCCGTAGCCGCTTTCTCGATCAATGCTGCCACCTCACGCGCGTGCGAAAGAAAGATTGCGTGACTGCCCGGAAGTTCAATGACTTGCGATTGGGCCCGCTTCGCCATGAACCGCTCAAGGTCTGGGTTGATCATCCGATCCTGTTTGGAGATCACGGCGTAGCTCGGCTTTTGTTTCCAGGCTGCAACCGTGGCCTTGGCGCTAAATGCGTCAGCTGCAACCGGTACCTGAGAGATCGCCATGAAGCGCGCGACCGGCTTAGGCGCATCGGCCGCGAAATCGGCCGCAAACGCATCGGGATCCACGGCGAGGAAGCCGTCGCCTACCGGTCCGACGCTTTTGGCGGCCGCCGGCATTTTGTCGCTCAGATCGGCAACGCTCTCCCCGACATCCGGCTCGAAGGCCGCCACGAAAACGAGAGCCTTGACGCCGGCATGCGTCCCCACTTCGTTGATGATCATCCCGCCATAGCTGTGGCCGACCAGCACACAAGGACCGGCCTTGTCGAGCACGCGGCGCGTCGCAGCCACGTCTGCCGCGAAACTCGTCTCAGGCTCCTGGACAAC
>DATFQX010000132.1:0-5317 GCA_035263865.1 Xanthobacteraceae bacterium | reverse complement strand
GAGGAGCTGAAGCGCCGCGGTTTGCAGTACAGGGGGAGCGCCAAGACGAGCTTCCACGTCAAGGACCCGGAGGGGATGGGAGTACAGTTCGGCGGATTGCATCAATGATCGGCCGGCAGCGAGGGTGTTAGCGACGGACGGCCCACCGCTTTGCTTCGGTGGCGGAGCGTTAACGCCCGCGCCAACGACGTAATCGAATGGAAGTCGTTGCTGCGGTGCATGAGTCCGCTTTTGGCCTTAGCGGACATGCGGGCGGCGCCCGGCGATGTCTGCTTTCGCGGGTAAAGGGACATTGTCCCAAAAGCTGCTCACGCGCGACCAGGCGCGCCGGCCGGTCGCGCAGCCGAAAAGTCGGTTAGTAGCGGCATTTGCGCGAACGGGAGTACAGGATGGGCGGACAACTCCAAGGCAAGATCGCGATCGTTACCGGCGCCAGCAACGGCATCGGCCGCGGCATCGCCGAGCTGTTCGCCGCCGAGGGCGCGAAGACCGTGCTGGTGGCGCGCCGCGCCGCGCTGTTGGACGAGGTCGCGGCGGGCATCAAAGCCAAAGGCGGCGAAGCGCTGCCGCTGTCGGCCGACCTCACCAAAGAAGACGCGATCATCGCGCTGTTCAAAAAGACGGTCGAGACCTTCGGACGGCTCGACGTGCTGGTTAACAACGCCGGCATCGCCACCCACAAGAACACCGACGACGTCACGCTCGACTACTGGAACGAGGCGCTCGCCATCAACATCACCGCGCCTTTTCTCTGCGCGCGCGAGGCGGTCCGCATCATGAAGGCGCAGCAGCCCCAGGGCGGGCGCATCGTCAACATCGGCAGCGTTTCGGCCAAGACCCCGCGGCCGGATTCGCTACCCTACACGGTGACCAAGTTCGGGCTGCAGGGCATGACGCACCAGCTCACGATGGATGGGCGCAAGCACAATATCGTCTCGTCCATCATCCATCCCGGCGCCACGCTGTCGTCGTTCTCGACGCGGCGCGGGCGGACCAAGGCCGGCTACGGTGAGAAGCCCGGCGACGATTACATCATGGCCGCCGAGGACGTGGCCAAGGTCGCGGTGCTGATGGCCGCCCTGCCGGAAGAGGTGAATCTCTACGAGGCGACGATCCTACTGCCACCGGAGGGACATGCTCCGCCAGCGCGGTAGCAAACGGGATCACCACCTGCCGCTCGCCGGTTGCAAGCCAAGCCTGTAGCGCGTGCCATGGGGCATAGTTGACCGGGTTTATCTTGGCGGCGTCATCGGCGGCGAGTGCCTGCATCACCGCTCGCGTCTGATCGGGCGTATCAATCACGCCAAGCGAAAGCAGCCTTGTTTCGTTTTCAGGATGGAGCTTCGGCGCTGTCGTGGTGGTGATTAGGCCCGTCGGTCCTTCCTTCTCGATGGGCCGGGGCCTCAAGCCTTCTTTGGTTTTTTCGACAACTTCATAAACGACCCGCCCTTCGGACAGCAGTGTCCTAATCAAATAGGACATGAGGTCGGAGTTCATGACAGCCGCCTCGAAAATGATGATGAAGCGGTGCCGGTAATCCTCAGTCGAATAGATAATCGCCCTTTCGGACATGCCGGTGCGGACGAAGTAGGCAGCAGGCGGGAAAAATTTCAAAACTTGTTCAACAGTGAAGCTCTTGCCGCCAGCAGAGACGCCTTTGATGGCAATAGATATGGGCCGCTCGAACAGCCGCGAAGTCAGGGCAAGATAAACGATCTTCGCGTTGCTGGTTTCCCGACGAGACCGGCATTCTCCACTTCAGCGCCGAACCGAAGCGGGGAGGGCTGCTGTTTCGGGAGCCCAAGTCGCGGCACGGTCGGCGCTCGGTCGCGCTGGCGCCGTCCTCGGTCCATTCCTTGGTCAACGCATTGGGAGAGCGGGGTGAGCCATCCCAAGTGGCAAACACAAGCGAGTCCTCCGAAGCCATCCCAAGGCCGAGTGCGAGCCGCTGCTCAGCCTGCCGCTGGCAATGAAGCGGCTGGCCTCAAGGCGACATTCCACAGTCTGAGGCATAGTCACGCCTCAACCTTGATCGCATCCGGGCTCGACGTGCTCACGATCAGCCGACGCCTTGGTCACGGCTCGCCAGCCATCACACTCGGCGTCTACGGGCACTTGTTCAAAACCGACGATCGCGCTGCGGCGATCATGGAAGCGGCGCTTACGGCTGAAAGGGAGAAGTGATGAGCAATATCCGATGCGGTGTGTTGCGGTTTTGCTTTTGAATTGTGTCTCAGCTGCTGCATACGCGCAGGCCGTTTCGTCGTACGGGATGGGGTCCAATTCCTGTGGGCAGTACCTTGCGGCCGTCTACGGTCATCCGCCTGCAACGTACGGGACGGTTGAGTTTCGGGTGAAAATTTTTTGATCAGCACGCGCTCTATAAGGAATGGTTGTTGGGCTTTGTAACGGCGACGAACATATCGTCGGTGGGCCTTGGCACAAGCAGCGACATTAAGACTGATCCCCCTGCAATGGATGTCTGGATGCGAAAATGGTGTGAACGGAACCCAACCAAGATAGTGTCTGAGGCGGCGTGGACATACATCCAGGACCAGCGCCGGTGATCCTCGAAACAATAGGCTCTCTTCTTGTGGGCGCGATTGGTGCCGGGCTCGGTTGGGGGGTGACCGAGTTCGTAGCGCGACCAATCCGCAAGTTCTTTGACTTGCGCGGGGATGCCGTTCAAACAGTTTCACGATACGGGAACCTTCGAGCCAAGTACGACGAACGGCGGTTATCGAACGATGTCATTGAGACTAGCGAGGACCTCACTCTATCAGAGGCTCAGATCGCCCAATTGCACGAAGCACAAATTGCACTGCGGGATTTGGCGGCTCGGATAAAGAGTTTCGCTTTTAACGAAACGCTCGCCAGACGGGCCTTGCAACTACTAGGCTACGACCCGCAAAGGGCGAGCGAAGGGCTGTTTGGGGTTGCGAACACCATCGACACGACAGGTGACACTAGGATCAGGGCCAAGAAAATGGTCACTGACGCGTTGCGGCTCCCGGAGCACACGCTTTGACGGTTTCCGGTGCCAACTCGGTGCCAATTTCCGGTTTTGGTAGCAGCGTCAGTTTGGTAAGCCATTGACAAATAACAAGGGAAGGGTGGCCGAGTGGTTTAAGGCAGCGGTCTTGAAATTCGGCTCTGGTCATCCCGCTTCGTTTTATCGCGTACCAATTAGTCAATGTTTTCGGGCGTAAAACGCACTCACCATAGCGCTGCCGTACCGGCCTGTTCTATCTCGTCCCGTCTAATTGGGTAGCAAAATGGTAGCAGTCCTAGCGAGGGGAACGAAATACTCGCCTCTCGACTCTTCCTGCGTCATGCCGCATTAGACGGGCATGTTGCAGCGTACCCTTCCGGCCGGGTTCATCGCGCCGTGCCTTCCGACCAAAACCGATAAACTGCCGTCAGGCAGCCAATGGCTGCACGAGATAAAGCACGACGGTTTCCGAGTTATCGCTCGCAAGACGGGCGCTCAGGTACGGCTCTACAGCCGCCCCGGCAATGACCTCACCTATCGTTTCCCGTTGATTGTCGAGACGCTAAAGGGCCTGCGCTCGCGATCCTGCATCATCGATGGTGAGGCCGTCGCCTGTGATGAGAACGGCGTCACTTCGTTCAATCGTGTTCGATACCGGCGTCACGACGAAAGCATATTTCTATACGCCTTCGACCTGATCGAGTTGAACGGCGATGACTTCCGTCGCGATCCACTCGAGGGCCGTAAGGAAAGATTGGGCGCGGATAATCTTCTGTTCAGTCGTCATCGTGTCCTCCAATGCGCCGAGGCGGGACGCTCGGACAAACTCGGCCGCGATCTCAGCGGCGCGCTCGGGGCGTCCCTCCGCCCAGCGATACTCGATCGCGATATTGCGACCATCGATCCAGCCAAGTTCGCGCAGTCGCCGCACAAAGGCAGCGGTCCGTTGACTCCGAAGGCGTGTTCGCGCCCAGATATCCAATCACCGGCATGGGCTGCTGCGCACGCGCCGATGTCGAGCCCGTTGATCGTGATGCCCTTGGCGATCGCTACATCCCGCGCCACAGCAGGCTCGCGGCCGGTATTGTTGTCGCCATCCCCCGAAGGCGTGTTCCATGGCGTTCGAGCCAGCGGTCAATGGCACGGCACGCAGCCGCAATAGCCATTTAGACGTCCCCTCTATTATGTTTCCCTTTACGGATTTGCCGTGGCGTTAACAAACTCCACGAGACCGTCGTCTTCGTCGTCAATGTCGGATGTCCATTTCCAGTCGCAACAGGGCTGCGATGAACTCGCAATTCAACTGCTAACGATGACGCGAGCCGACCGGCCCGCCGGCAGGGCTTCCTCCGCTGTAAGGGCAAGTGTGAACCAGCTCATACAAGCAATAAAAAAGTCTCGGTACGATCTAAAGCCGAGGCCGCAACAGGCGGCGATCTTGCATCCAACAGCGGGAGTGGATCCATGCCCGCCAGAAACAGGATTCTAATTTGTGCAGCGTTGACCACGGGGTTTCTGCTCCAAGGCGCATCGTGCTTTGGGGACGGCGACCGCACGAAACTCTTCGGCACCTGGAAACTGGTCACGTTCATGACCGAGAATGTCGACAACAAGGCGCGAGAAAATGTGTGCGACAAGCAGGCGGAGGGCTATCTTACATTCACGGCTGCTGGTCGCGTGTTCGGATTCGCGACCACGAAAGGCGGTGAACCGCTAGCGAGTACACCGGAGAGCTACGCCTCCCCGCCGATAATTTCATATTCAGGCAACTATCGCTTGGACGGGAAAGACCTTGCCGCAACGATCGATTCGGTTTGGGAGCAGGCATGGCCCCGCACCGACGAGCTGCATCACTACCGCTTGGACGGCGACAGGCGGCTCGTTGAAACGACCCACCTGCGTTATCCGAATGCGTTCGGGAGCAAAATGATTAGCATTCTGGTTTGGGAGCGCGAATAAGAACATAAGTCCAGGCGCCCTTACCGGGTTCTTTCGTAGCGTGGCCGTAAATCGCTTGTTCAACACGATCGCATGCTCGCCCATTCGCGGCGACCGCAGCCAACCTCAAACTAGCCATGGGTGTTGCTGGCACCGATCGCGACGATGCGCACCGGCGCCGCATTAGCCGCCATGGTTCCGCACACAAACGTCGAGAAGGATAATAGGACCGCGCCGCCGAACAGGGTGATGAACGCGCGGCGCTGTAGCGGTAGGGACGTGCGTTTCATCGCACGCCCCCCGCACAGATCCGTACGTGCGGCTTTCCCGCATACGGCTCCTGCCTCGGGTGTGTGACGGCACAAGTTGCCGTATACGCGCCAGCGC
>DATFQX010000131.1:0-3907 GCA_035263865.1 Xanthobacteraceae bacterium | reverse complement strand
CCTCCGCCCACAGCAATCCGATTTTCCATTTGCCGGGAGCAGGTTGCTGCGCGCCCACCGCGCGCGGCCAAGCGAGTGGCGACACCGTAGCGCCGCCGAGCAGCGTAATGAACTCGCGTCTCTTCACTCGATCACTTCGTCGGCGCGGGCGAGTACCGTTGCGGGCACGTCGAGGCCGAGCGCTTTGGCGGTCTTGAGGTTTATGACAAGCTGGAACTTTGTTGGAGCCTGGATCGGCAGATCACCGGGTTTTTCACCCCTAAGGATGCGGTCCGCATAGGAGGCCGCGCGGCGGAATTGATCGCTCTGATCGGGGCCATAGGAGATGAGCCCTCCGTCGAGGGCGAGAAAGCGGAATTGATAGATCGCTGGTAGCCGATGCTGCGCGGCCTTCTCGATGATCGTCGCGTGGTGGGTAGTAGTGACCGAGTTCGGCAGAATGATCAGCGCGCCGGCCGGCTGCACTGCAAAGTCACCAAGGGCGCGTTCGATATCCGACGGAGCCGAAATGTCGGCCTTGCTTACGTCGACTTTCAACGAGGGGCCGCCAGCCTCGATCGCGCGGAAGCGTCCCGGATTTGATGGGTCCTGTGACGACATCAACACCAAGACGCGGGTCACGCGTGGATCGAGCTCCTTGATCAATTCCAGCCATTTGATGTTGGTCGTGGCTGCAATGCTCGTGAACCCCGTGATATTGCCGCCCGGCCGCGCAAGGCTGTCCACCAAGCCAGCTTCGACTGGATCGGACGCCGCACCAAACAGGATCGGTATGGTCCGGGTCTCATCTCGAAGGGCAATGACCAGTTGCACGCTTCGGGTCAAAATGAGGTCCGGCGCAAGCGCCACCAGCTGCTTCGCATGGGCTCGAATTAGATCGCTACTGCTGCCGGGCCAGCGGTAATCGAACATGATATTGCGGCCCGCCGTCCAACCCAGGCCCGCCAGCGCGTCGCGAAATTGCTTTACTTGGGCTTGACTTTCGGCATCAGCCTCGCTGCTCGCCATGAGCACGCCGATGCGCCGCACCTGCTCGCCCTGCTGCGCGCGCACCGCGCGCGGCCACGCGGCAACCGAGCCAGCAATCACTTGAATGAACTCGCGTCTATGGGACATAGGCCGAAGCGCGCAAAATCAAT
This sequence comes from Xanthobacteraceae bacterium, assembly GCA_035263865.1. Lineage (GTDB taxonomy): Bacteria > Pseudomonadota > Alphaproteobacteria > Rhizobiales > Xanthobacteraceae > VAZQ01. The sequence goes on along the minus strand of DATFQX010000131.1, from coordinate 2,768 downwards.
CCTGGGGCACAAGGCCAAAAAACACCCTCTTTTTCCTAAGAAAACAGGGGTGCTTATGCAGCCTTTTTCTTACCCTCCCATTCAAGCTCCCGCTCCGCCGCAACTAGCACGGCATGCGGCTCCTGCGCGAGACCGGTAGCGTTGCGCCCGGCAAGATGGGCGGCCACAGGCCAAAATTGATCTCTGGCCGGCACCGGACGTGGCTCTTGCAAAGGATCAAGGAAGGAGACTTCACTCGAATGGGGCTGCGCTGACTTTGGCGTTAGGATGCGCTTCGGGCCCCGTCGCCTGCGTCAGGCTCGGCGGCCGTCAGCGACGAGGCAATCGAGCAGATGGCGAATATCCTCTCGCATGCTGTCGGATTTGGCCCGACCTCAAAATGGTTAGGTCGCTGTGGCGTCGTGATCCCGGGGTTGCGACAGAATCAGGATCTGCGCTTGCGGAAGTTGACTGGCCAATCTGGAACCGGGGTGGGGAATGTTTGAGGGCTTCGATTTGGACAGGCTGAATGTCGGGGAAGCCGAAATCATGGTGCGTCGCGGCGGAAGCGGACCGCCGTTGCTGCTGTTGCATGGCAATCCTCAGACCCACGCGATGTGGCATGCGGTCGCGCCGATCCTCGCGCAGCATTTTTCCGTAGTCGCGACCGATCTTCGAGGCTACGGCGATAGCTCCAAGCCGCCGACCGATGCGCGGCACGCGCCCTATTCGAAGCGGACGCTCGCCGCCGACCAGCTCAAGGTCATGCAGCGCCTTGGATACGAAGGGTTCTTCGTCGCCGGACACGATCGCGGCGGTCGCGTGGCCTATCGCATGGCCTTGGACGCGCCCACCGCGGTCCGCAAGCTGGCCGTGCTGGACATCATTCCGATGGGCGAGGCCTTTGCCCGCATGGACCACAAGGTGGCGCTCGGATATTGGCAATGGCTGTTCATGGCGCAGCCCTATGATCTGCCCGAGCACTTCATCGGGCTTGATCCCGAGGGCTTCCTGCGGCGCCTTCTTGCGCGCGGGCCGCAGGCACTGACATTGTTCACGCCCGCGGCGCTCGACGAATACATCCGATGCTTCTCCAATCCGGACACGCTGCATGCGATCTGCGAGGAGCTCAGGGCCGGTGCGACGATCGATTGCGAGCATGACTGGGCCGATCAGCGCGACGGCCGGAAGATTGCCTGTCCGGTGCTCGTCCTGTGGGGAAGCCGGGGGCGATTGTCAGAATGGTATGACGTTCTCGCCATATGGCGGGGTTGGGCGGAGCATGTGAGCGGCCGGTCGCTCGCAACCGGCCACTACCTCGCCGAGGAGGCTCCGTCGGAAACCGCGCAGGAATTGATCAGCTTCTTCACGGCAGGCGCGGCAGGATGAATCCGGCACCGGCTGCTAGCCATCCGGGCCGCCGGGAGACATCGCGAAAACTCAATAGTGGGATGTCCGCTATGGCACTAAGCGGACATACCGAGGCAAGCGTTCGCATGTCCGCTTTTGGGACGAAGCGGACATGGCGCGACCGCCGCTGGCCTATCGACCGGTCGCTTTTGACCCCATAGCGGTCATAGGCCGCATTGAAATCCCGCAGTGCAGTAGTCTCCTGCCATGGCTGAGATGTGCTAACCTTCTGTCGAAAAGCACGGAAGGGACCCGCAGTGAACCGGCGCTCGCTCATCACGCTTCTCAGCGGCGCGGCCGCGTGGCCGCTCACTGCGCGCGCGCAGCAGGTGGCGATGCCGGTGGTTGGGTTCCTCTCCAGCGCGGCGCCTGGGTCATCCGTGGACCGCGTAGATGCGTTCCGTCAGGGCCTCGCCGAGACTGGCTTCCAGGAGGGGCGCAGCGTCGCGGTCGAGTACCGCTCGGCTCACGGCCGCTACCAAGAGCTGCCGAGGCTGGCAGCCGAGCTGGTTGGTCATCCGGTCGCAGTCCTCGCCGCGAGCGGCATCACCGCAACCCGTGCCGCGCAAGCGGCGACGACGACGATCCCGATCGTGTTCCACACCGGCGGTGACCCGGTGAAGCTCGGCTTGGTTGCCAGCCTTGCCAAGCCGGAGGGCAATCTCACCGGCGTCGCCACCTTGGGCAAGGTTCTGGTGGCGAAGCAGTTGGAATTGTTGCACGAGTTTGTTCCCACAACGACGCCGGTCGCCTTTCTGGTCAACCCGAACAACGCGGTGGCGCATGAGGAGATCGACGGCGCACGGCAGGCGGCCAGCGCGCTCGGCCACAAGCTGCTGGTCGTGGAGGCCGGAAACGAGCACGATTTCGATGCGACCTTCAACGCTGTGCGACGTGAGCGTGTCGGGGCGCTGCTCTTGCAAGCCGATCCGTTTTTCAGCAGCCGGCGAGACCAACTCGTGGCCCTGGCCGCGCGACATGCCGTTCCCGCGATCTCGCCGTACCTTGATTACGCTGCCGCAGGTGGCCTGTTGAGCTACGGATCGAGTCTTAAGGACGCGCTTCGTCTGGTGGGCAACTACACAGGCCGTCTTCTCAAGGGGGAGAAGCCAGCCGACCTGCCGGTGCAGCAGGCAGTCAAAGTCGAGCTGATCGTCAACCTCAAGGCCGCGAAAGCGATCGGATTGACGCTTCCCACTGCGATCCTGCTGCGTGCCGACGAGGTGATCGAGTGAAGAGACGCGAGTTCATCACGCTGCTCGGCGGTGCTGCAGCCGCGTGGCCGCTCGCGGCGCGCGCGCAGCAGCCCGAGCGCATGCGCCGCATGTGTCGCAGGCCCGCAACGCGGCGTTCTTGCAGGCGCTGCAGGAGCTGGGCTG
>DATFQX010000130.1:0-83608 GCA_035263865.1 Xanthobacteraceae bacterium | reverse complement strand
CCGCGCCAGACATTGGCGAAGATGACGGACCAGCGCGCGTTCCAGGTGTCGCCGAGGAAATCGATGTTGGTCGCGATCAGCCCGATCTTGCGCAGCGACCACGACACGATCGAGAACTGGCTGTCGAAGATCCACCAGAAGGCGATCGCCGAGAGTACGGTCGGCACGATGAAGGGGATGAGCACGAGCGCGCGGATCATCGCCTTGAACGGCATGTTGTTGTTGAGCAGGAGCGCGAGATAAAGCCCGATGGCGAACTTGAACACGCTGGCGACGCCGGTATAGAGCAACGTGTTGAAGACCGAGAGCCAGAATACCGAATCGTCCCACAGCCACTCGTAGTTCTCGAGCCCGACGAACGCGCCGACGCGGCCGATGCGGGCGTCGGTGAACGAGAGCCAGACGCCGAGCCCGAGCGGATAGGCCAGAAACAGCAGCAGAAACGCCGCCGCCGGCAGCATGAACCACAGCCCGAGCCAGTCGCGGTTCACCTTGAGCCGATCCCACGCGCTGACGTCGCGGATAGGCCTTCCGGCGATCGCGTGCTTGAGAGCGAGATCGGCCATGTAACTCAGGGGTCAGATGTCAGACGTCAGTGATCAGAAGCGTGCTCGACTTTCTGATCACCGGTCTGACACTGATCCCTGTTCCCTGCGCTTTGAACACTGGTTACTGTTCTCTGATCACTGATTACCGGTACAGCCGCAGCGCCTGGCGCTCGGCGATCTTGATCGCGCCCTTGGCGTCCTCGCGGCCGGTGCACACATTGGCGAACATGTCGAGGACGATGAAGTCGGCGAGCGCCGCCGCGGCTTTCTCGCCCACCGAGCCGAGGCCGCCCGCGGTCAGCGTGCGCTTGGCCGCCTGACCGAAGATCGTGTTCTTGGGATCGGACGTCCAGATCGGGTTGGCGTCATAGGCATTGAGCGGGTGGGTCAGATACCCGACCGATGCCTCCAGCCACTTGTTGTACTGATCCGCCTCCAAGAGGTAGGCCATGAGCGCTTTGCAGGCCTGCGGATATTTCGTGTAGGTCATCGCCAGCATCGGGAAGCAGACGTGGAATTCGGTCGGCTTGCCGACCGGCCCGACCGGCCACAGCGCGTGGTCCATGTCCTCGGCGATCTGCTTCTTGCTGGGGTCGACCTTGGCGGCGGCATAGATCGAGATGCCGTTGTTGGTCCAGAAAATCTCGCCGGCGAGGAACGCCTTGTTGTTGAACGCGTCGTTCCACGCGGCCACGCCCGGGATCATGTTGTCGTAGAGTTGCTTGGCGTATTCGAGCGCCTTCGCGGTCTCCGGCGAGTTGAGAATGACCTTGTCGTTCTTGTCGACGAGATTGCCGCCGAACGCCCACAGGCACCAATGCACCCAGGTATTGGCGTCGCCGGTGGCGTGACCGAGCGCCATGCCGCCGGGCGTGTTGTTGCGCTTCGTCGCCTTGGCGTATTCGAGGAACTCGTCGGTTGTCGCCGGGAACTTCGAGAAGCCCGCCTTTCTCGACGCCGCGATGCGGTAGTTCATCATGTTGCCGCCGAAGCAGATGGGGATGTCGATCCACTTGTTGCCGCTTTTGCCGTAGGCGGCCGCGGCCGGCACCCAGCCGCCGTATTTCTTGCCGAGATAGTCCGCGACGTCGGTCACGTCGACGCATTTCTGCGGGAACAGGAACGGCAGCGAGTACAGACCCCAGAAGAGATCCGGGCCGGCATTCGTATTCGCCGCCACCGAGGCCTTGGGCGGGATGTCCTCGAACGATTCGCGGGTGACGTTGACCTTGACGCCGGTCGCCTTGGTAAAGGCGTCGATGAGCTCGACGAATGCGTTATCCTCGGATTGCACGAAATACTTCCAGCGCAACAGCGAGAGTTGCGCGCCCTTCTCGGGTTTCCACGGCGCGGCCTGCGCCCAGGCCTTCGCCCATTCGAGCAGTCCTGAGCCGGCGAGCGCCCCGGTCGCGAGCGTGCTCTGCACGAGCGTGCGGCGGGTGAACATGGTCATGATGCTTTCCTCCCTAATCAGGCGGTGAGACGTTGCCCGGTTGGCGCGTCGAACAGGTGCGCTAAACGGGGATCGGGTTTGAGCCGGATCTTGTCGCCCGGTTTGAAGTCGTGCCGTTCGCGGAACACCGCGACGATATCCTCGCCGCCGATCTTGGCGGCGACCTGCAATTCCGAGCCGGTCGGCTCGACCACCAGCACCTCGGCTTCGCCGCCATCCTCGGCGATGACGAAATGCTCGGGCCTGATCCCATAGATCACCGGACGCCCGTCGCTGCCCGTCGGCGCCACCGACAGCGGGAGGCGGACGCCGTTCGCGCTCTCGAATTGCGGCACGCCGTTGCTGCGGATTTTTCCCGTGAGGAAATTCATCGCCGGCGAGCCGATGAAGCCCGCGACAAACAGATTCTGCGGCCGATCGTAGAGCTCGAGCGGCGCGCCGATCTGCTCCACCAGCCCGTCATGCATCACCACGATCCGGTCGGCGAGCGTCATGGCCTCGATCTGGTCGTGGGTGACGTAGATCGTCGTGGTCTTCAGGCGCTGGTGCAGCTCCTTGATCTCGGTGCGCATGGCGACGCGAAGCTTGGCGTCGAGATTCGACAAGGGCTCGTCGAACAAGAACACCTGCGGGTCGCGCACGATAGCGCGGCCCATGGCCACGCGCTGGCGCTGACCGCCGGAGAGCTGGCGCGGATAACGGCCGAGGAGCGGCCGAAGGCCCAAAATATCCGCCGCCCCGTTCACGCGCTGCTCGATCTCGCGTTTCGGCGCGCCGCGCAGCATGAGCGAGAAGCCCATATTGGCGGCCACCGTCATATGCGGATAGAGCGCGTAGTTCTGGAACACCATGGCGATGTCACGCTCTTTTGGCGGCACGCGATTAACCACCCGCTCGCCGATGCGGATCTCGCCCGACGTGATGTTCTCAAGCCCGGCGATCATGCGCAACAGGGTCGACTTGCCGCAGCCGGAGGGGCCGACCAGCACGACGAATTCGCCGTCGCCGATGCTCACGTCGACGCCGTGAATCACCTCGGTCGCGCCGAAGGCCTTTCTGACGTCGCGGATCGCAACCGACGCCATGGACGCTCCTCTATTCGGCCCTTTGCGGGTGGCCCCGGCCCGAGGGCTCTTTAGGGTTTGCTTCCGGCGACGCCGCGCTCCCCTGCAGCAACCGGGGCTGCCAATAGGACGGGATTATGGACGCAATTTCAATTCCCGTTTGGTCGCAATTCTCACCCGGCGGCGGAATCGTGCGCTCACGGCTCATTCTTGGCTATGCTTTGCGCATGCCTCCGCTGATCCGCAGAGCGACCGCAGATGACACGGCTCGCATCGGCGCGATCGCACGTGCCGCCTACGCCAAATACGTGCCGCGCATCGGGCGCGAGCCAGCGCCGATGGTGGCCGACTTTGCCGGGCATATGGCGGCCGGCCACGTCGTGGTGATCGAGACGGCTGGAGCGGTCGACGGCTACATGGTTGGCTGGCCTGAAACGGACGCCTACTTCGTCGACAACATTGCGGTTGACCCGGCGCGGCAGGGTAACGGCCTAGGCCGCAAGCTGATGGCGCATGCCGCGCATGAGGCCAAGCGCCGCCACTTGCCGGCGATCCGGCTCTACACCAACGCGGCAATGACCGAGAATTTGTCCATGTACGCCCATATGGGATTTATTGAGACGCATCGCGCCGTGGAGAAGGGATTCGATCGCATCTATATGCGCTGGAACCTTCCTGCCGGCGATGAATGACGGGTAAGGCGGGCGCCGTTCATTCACCAGCAATTTGGTTGCGCTTGCTCGAGCACCGCTATTCCGTCTTGATGTTCAGCTCGCGGATCAGTCGCCCGTAGAGATCGGCCTGCCGGGCAATATGGGCGTCGAACTCGGCGCCGCATTTCGGGCTGGGATAGAGTGCCTGCGCGGTAAGCTTCGCCTTGACCTCCGGGGCGAGAAGCGCCGCGCTGAAGGCGTCGATGAGCTGCGCGACCGTTTCTTTCGGCGTTTTTGCGGGCGCGACCAGGCCGAACCACACGTCGGTTTCGAAATCGGGGTAGCCGGATTCGGCAACCGTGGGCAGATCGGGCAGCGGCTCGATCCGCTTGAGCGCCATGGTCGCAAGCGCGCGCGCCTTGCCCGCGATCAATTGCTCGCCGATTTCCGACCAGTTCAGCACAGCGGAGTTCACGTGCGCCCCGAGCAGCGCGCTGACCGTCGGCGCGCCGCCCGGATAGGGGACGTAGGTCAAATTGGCGCCCGCCAGCCGCTTGAACCGCTCGATCCCAATATGCTGGGTCGTGTTGGGGCCGACGCTGGCGATCGAGAGCTCACCCGGCTTTTCCCGCGCCGCCGTCACGAGTTCGGCGAGCGTGCGATAGGGCGACGCGCCGTTGACGGCGATGATCTGCGGCGTCGTCACGAGATAGCAGATCGGCTCGAAGCTTGCGCGCGGGTCGTAATTCACCTTGCGCAAGATTGCGCTGATGATCATGCCGTTGTTGTTGACAAGCAGCGTGCTGCCGTCCGGCGCCGCGCGCGCCACCGCTTCCGCGGCGATGACGCCACCGGCGCCGGGCCTGCTCTCGATGATGATCGATTGGCCTTTGGTGATGGAAATGTGGTCGGCCAGCACGCGAACCATATGGTCGATGCTGCCCCCGGGCGGAACCGAAATGATGACCCGGATCGGCCTTCCGCCCTCCGAGCGCGCGTGGCCGGCGGGCAGGACGAGGCTCGCCCATACGAAAGTGCCGAGCGCAAGCACAATGAGTTTGTGCAAAGGCCAACTCCCCACGAAGCAGTGGACCGCCTCGGGTCCGGCGCGTAGGCTGACCCGAGAGGAGTTATCGGAGGACGACATCATGGCGCAAGTATCCCAGCTCGGCGCGCTTGCCTCGCGCTTCATCGAGACCGAATCGTTGCCATGGATCGCGACCGCGCCGGGCAGCAAGATGAAGGTCATTTATCACGATCCGCAGAGCGACATGCTGACCATTCTCGCAAAGCTCGAGCCCGGCGCCGGCATTCCGCCGCACGTGCACGAGGATCTGGAGCAAACCTTCGTGCTCGAAGGTTCGCTGCGCGACGACGAGGGCGAATGCACCGCCGGCAATTTCGTCATCCGCGCCAAGGGAAGCCGCCACGCGCCGATCGCGCCCAAGGGCTGCACCATGCTCGTGTTCTTCCTCAAGCCCACGGCGGCGCTCAAGAAGGTTCTGCTCGAGCATGCTTAAATGCTAGCCGGGGCCTGAGTGCATGAGCCGATGAGACGGCGCGACTTCATCCTGGCTCTCGGCGGCGCCGCAGCGGCGATTGTGGCGCCCCTTGCCGCGCCGGCACAGGATTATCCCAGCCGTGCCATCACGCTTATCGTCAACTTCCCGCCCGGCGGCTCGACCGATGCCACGGCGCGCATCCTGCGCGAGCCGCTGAGCGAGGCGCTCGGGCAGAATATCATCATCGACAATCGCGGCGGCGCCGGCGGCACCACCGGAGCCGCGGCTGCCGCCGGTGCCAAGCCCGATGGCTACACGCTGCTTCTCTCGGTCAACTCGGCGCTGATTACGAACAAGTTTTTGCAGAAAAACTTTCCGTTCGACCCAAGGACGGCGTTTGCCCCGATTACGCTGATCTCGGACGTCGCTCTCGTGCTCTCCGTGCATCCATCCTTGCCGGTACACAACGTGAGCGAACTCATCGATTACGCGAAAAAGAATGCCGCCACGCTCGCCTATGGCAGCGCCGGCATCGGCACGATGCACCACATCATGGGCGAGTTGATCAAGCAGAAAACCGGAATCGAGATGGTGCACGTCCCCTATCGCGGCGGCGCGCCGTTGATGCAGGACCTCATCGCCGGCAACGTGAAGGTGTCTTTCAACACCTTGCCGACCGCGTTGCCGCAGGCGCAGGCCGGCTTGATCCGCATCATCGCCGTCGCCGAGAAGACCCGCCTGCCCGAACTGCCGGACAAGCCCACGATCGACGAGACCATTCCCGGCGTCATCAATATCGGCTGGAACGGCCTGCTCGCACCTGCCGGCACGCCGGCGCCGACCATCGATAAGCTCAATGCGGTGGCGGTGGCGGCGCTGAAAACGCCCGATATCATCGCCAAGATGAAGCTGCAGGGCCTGCACGCCATGACCTGCACGCCGGCGGAATTCGCAGCCCTCATCGCCCGCGAGGTCGACTATTGGGGCGCAATCATTCCTGCAATCGGCATTCAGCCGGAGTAGGGAGGGGCGTGTAAGCCATGACTCGGCGCCGGCGTGTGCATGGCTCAAGTGACCGTCGAGCCTGATTGGACAGGCGACTGCGCAGTGTTCTCGCCGCATTAGGGCGTGTACTCATGAATTCGATTTCTGTACGCCCGACTAGTCAATGTCCGCTTCGCTCCCAAAGCGACCGAGGCGCTGCGTTGCCGCGAATTGACGCGATGTGCCAGGAGCAGTCGTTCGGCCGCACAGCCTAGCTGACCGGAATGGGCGTCAACGGACCTCTGGTTATTTGTCACACCGTCAAAGCGGCACTATGTTAAAAAATCTGGGGTGGAGATTTTGCAGCATGGCAAAGTTCGTCTTCGGATTGAACGTGTCCCTGGACGGCTACGTCGACCACCAGGAATTTGTGCCCGGTCCTGCGCTCTTTCGCCACTTCATCGAGCAAGTGCGTGACCTGACCGGCAGTGTGTATGGTCGCCGCATGTACGAGGCGATGCGCTATTGGGACGAAGATCATCCTGATTGGACCCCGGAGCTATACGACTTCGCAGCGGCGTGGCGGAAGCAACCGAAGTGGGTCGTGTCGCGCTCGTTGAAGTCGGTCGGTCCCAACGCCACACTCGTCGAGGGTGACATCGAGGCAGTGATACGTGGGCTGAAGGCTCAGCTCGTTGGGGAGATTCAAGTTGCCGGACCAGAACTAGCACGATGCCTAACCGACCTTGGTCTCATTGATGAGTATCGACTCTATTTCCGTCCCGTCGTGCTTGGTCGCGGCAAGCCATTCTTCGCCGGCCCTCAGCCGCCCCTCCGCCTTTGACCAAGAATTGGCGAGGACGCGATTAGACTGACCTACGTTCCCGCCTAATCACGCAACTCGCCCGACGGACTGCGCCGGCGCGTCAGGTCCGCTTGGGGTCATTTGCGTCATTCCGCCATCCCGGCAGGTCCGGTTCGCCGCAACAGCGGACATTCGGTCAATGCCGCGTTATGAGCACACGCTCTAGGTAGTTGCAGAATCGGTGCGCGGCGGGAAAATGCCACGTTCCTTTTCGACACGGCAGGAGGTGGGATTGGGACTTGGTGTCCTGATCGCGATCGTCTCGAGCGCACTTGGCGGAACGGCTGCGGCGGTCACGCGCTATCTGGTCGGTGATGCCGATCCGCTCACGCTCGCCATTCTGCGATGGAGCATCGGTTTTGTGTGCGTGCTGCCGGTCGCACTGCTTCTGCGCGTGCGATGGCCCGCGCGTCGCGATTGGCCTGCCGTCGCCGCATTGGGCATTAGTTTCTTCGGACTGTTTTTCATTTTGTACAACGTCGCGGTTGCCTATACGACCGCGGCTCGCGCCAGCCTTGCGCTCTCGACGTTGCCGCTACAGACGATGTTGGTCGGGGCGCTGCTGGGCGCCGAGCCGCTGACCGTGCGCAAGTCGGCAGGCGTCGGCATTGCCATGCTGGGCGTTTTTGCGGCGCTTGCGTCGGGCCTTTCCGCAGCGCCGCCCGGAGCGTGGCGCGGTGAATTGATCATGGTCGGCGCGGTGCTCTGCATGGCCTTCTATAATGTCTTGTCGCGGCCGCTCATGCAGGGATCGAGTGCGCTCGGTTTCCTCACCGTCGGCATGGGATTCGGCGCGGCGGCGCTTGTCCTGGCTGGCCTTGCCACCAATCGAATCTCGGTCCTGAGCGGTTTTGGCGCCCTGCAATGGATTGCCGGTGCTTACCTCGGAATCGGCGGGGGAGCGCTGGCATTCATTCTCTGGGTGCTCGCGCTCGAGCGAGCAACGCCGACGCGCGTGGCGAATACCATGACGGTAAATCCGATTGCCGCCGCGCTGCTCGCCACTTGGTTGGTCGACGAGCCAATCACCGCGAACCTTATCGTGGGTTTGGTCGCGGTATTTCTTGGTATTTGGATCGCGACCACCGAGGCGCACACGGCGGTGCTCAGACGCGGCCCGCCCGGAAGCGATGTCGGTGCGCGTCTGCGGCGGTGATGTGCGCTGATTTTTTTGGAACTTTTGGATTTCCGTGTGATTGCCTGCGAAAGCGGGTGATTCCGGTGGCGATTCCGACTTGATATAAGCAAGCCCCAAAAAAGACGCGGAGTCCCGCAACATGCGCGGCCGCGCTGATCGCCGCGAGTCAATCTGAACGGAACACGCGCGGGCCGTCCGAGAGAACCCAGTCAATGGCCAAGGTCGTCTTCACGCCCAACATTCAGCGCCACGTGGCTTTGCCCGAGGCGCAAGCTTCCGGCCGCACCGTGCGCGATGTGCTCGATGCGGTGTTTGCGGAGCATCCGCAGGCGCGCGGCTACGTGCTCGACGACCAGGCCAGCCTGCGCAAGCACATGACCATCTTCGTCGACGGCCGCATGATCCGCGACCGCGCGCGGCTGACCGATGCCGTGAGCGAGTCCAGCACCGTCTATGTGTTTCAAGCCCTGTCAGGAGGTTGATGATGAGTGACACGCTTCTCGTTTCGACCCGCAAAGGTCTGTTCACGGTCGCGCGCAAGGGCAGCGAGTGGCAGATCGCGGGGGTCGATTTCCTGGGCGACAACGTCACCCTCACGCTCAAGGACCCCCGCGACGGGCTGCGCTACGCGGCGCTCGACCACGGCCATTTCGGCGTCAAGATGCATCGCTCGACGGGCAACGGCTGGGAGGAGATCGCCGCGCCGGCATATCCGCCCAAGCCCGAAGGCTACGAGGAGAACGACATGTGGGGCCGGCCGCTTAATTGGAGCACGGCGCGCATCTGGGCGCTCGAGCCGGGCGGTGCCGATGAACCCGGCGTCATTTGGTGCGGAACGCTGCCGGGCGGGCTCTTCCGCTCGATCAATCATGGGAAGAGCTGGGACATGGTCCGTTCGCTCTGGGACCATCCCAAGCGCAAGCAGTGGATGGGCGGCGGCGCCGACCTGCCCGGCATCCATTCGGTCTGCGTCGATCCGCGCAATTCCAAGCGCGTGTGGATTGCGGTGTCGACCGGCGGCATCTGGTTCACCGAGGATGCGGGCGCGAGCTGGAGCTTGCGCGGCGAAGGCATGCGCGCCGAGTACGCCCCGCCCGAGCAGACTCACGATCCCATCGCCCAGGACGTGCATTGCCTCGCGCAATGCCGTGCGGCGCCCCAGCGCATGTGGGTGCAGCACCACAACGGCATCTTCGTCTCCTCCGACGAGGGCAAGACCTTCAAGGAGATCACCGGCGTCGAGCCCTCGACCTTCGGCTTCCCGGTCGTCGTGCATCCGCGCGAGCCCGACACCGCGTGGTTCGTCCCGGAGATCAAGGACGAGAAACGCATCCCGCGCGAGGGTAAGCTCATCGTGACGCGCACGCGCGACGGCGGCAAAAGTTTTGACGTCCTCACCAAGGGCCTGCCGCAGTCACACGCCTATGACGTCGTCTATCGGCATGCGCTGGCGCTCGACGAGGCGGGCGAGCGGCTCGCCTTCGGCTCGACGACCGGCGGGCTGTGGGTGAGCGAGGATCAAGGCGACAGCTGGGCCTGCGTCACGCACACGCTGCCCCCGGTCTATGCCGTGTGCTTCGCGTGATGACCAGCGGCCGTTGACACTGACCTATCCGCCGTCATTGCCGGGCTTGACCCGACAATCCATCCGCTTCGCAAAAGGCTTTTTGCAAAGACGATGGATGCGCGGGGCTTAAGCGCGTTCACGCGCGTCTTCGATGCGCTTCTGCCCGCGCATGACGAGTCCAGGCGATCGAAAAGCGCGGGCCGCCACGGCAGCGGCCCGCGCCTTCCTCATTCAGCGAATCGTCAGATCGTCGAACTCCACGCCGCCGGCACGAGCCGATAGCCCGAGCCCGCCTTCTCCACATAGCCGCGGCCCGGGAACGGGAAATGGTATCCCTGGATCAGCATGTTGTCGGCAATGGCCATGTCGTAGACCTTGTGGCGGGTCTGCTCCGCCACCGGTCCGTCGGTATCGAACGCCAATTTCCACTCGGGATGGTTCAGGAACAGGCTGACCGCCGCGGCGGTGACGTCGATTTGGAGCAGGACCTTGTCATTGCCCGAGGCGACGACGAAGGACGTGTGTCCCGGCGTGTGCCCCGGTGTCGCCATCGCCGTAATCCCCGGCGCTAGTTCCTTCCCGGCCTGGTAGTGCGTCGCTTTGTTGCCCAGCGCGCCGAACACGCGCTTGACGTTGCCGAACTGGCCCTTGATCGGTTCGGGGAAGCGGCCCGCATTGCTCTCGTCCATCCAGAACGCCCACTCCGCGGCCGGCACCAGCAGCTCCGCGTTCGGGAACGCGAGCTTGTTATCGGGGCCGAGCAGGCGGTTGATGTGATCGGCATGGAAGTGGGAAATGATCACCGCGTCGACATTCTTGGGATCGATACCGGCCGCGGCGAGATTGGTGTGGTATTGGCCGACTGCGCCCTTGCCCTGCTGATACATGCCGAGTCCGAGCCCGGTGTCGATAGCAACGAGTTTTGAGCCGGTGTTGACGACCACGGGGCTATAGGAGTGCGTAACCTTATCGGGCGGCAGATGGTTTGCGACCAGCGTCGCGTTGACGTCGCTCTTGGAGGCGTTACCGACGTAGTTGTCTGCGAGCGCAGCGGTGGTCATGCCGTCGGTCACGACCGTGACCTCGAAGCCGCCGACCTTATAGCGATACCAGCCCGGGTTCTGCTTCTCGGCGAGCGGGGCTGCGGCCTGCGCGCGCGGGACGGCAACGGCCGGCACCGCGGCAGCGGCCGCTGCTCCCGCAAGTAGATGTCGGCGTGTCGGTTTGCTCATGGACTCCTCCCTCTCTTGACAGGTTGCGGCTGGGTTCGCGTCGTTGAACCCCGTCGCGGGCCCGCGGCACGGTTGCGATCGAGACATTTTGCGCCGGCGCATGGAGCCGAACAATGCCCGCCGGAACGCGCAACAAACGCGGTGCGCTCCCTCTCCCCCATCTGGGGAGAGGTTGGGGTGAGGGGGTTACCGGTGGTAGTGATAGATCCGAACCCCCTCACCCATTCCTTGATGTTGCGAAAACGAGCAGCCCTCCCCCGCAGGGAGAGGGCTCGAGAGGCGACACCATCCGGCGGCCTCTTCGCAGGCGGTTACGATTTTGGATCGTCCTGATTTTTTGCGGGATGACCTGCCGCGCGGGGCGCCTGCGCGTTAGCGAGCGCGATTTTGCGCGCCAGCGCCGTGATCAATTCCATCTGCGTGCGCAGCTTGAGATGCAGATTGAGCCCGACGATCAGGCTCAAGCACACCCAGATATAAAGGATCAGATCGACGCCACGCCCGATCCCGACCAATTCCGCGAGCTGCGTTGAGTGCTCGGGCATCCAGACGAAATAGAGCCCGGCCGTTGTGATGAACGCTGCGAGCACCGCAACAACCGGGGAACGCGCGTATTCGCCGAAGGCGTAGATGAGAATCCCGGCCAGCAGAATCGAGAGAATGACTTGCGCGATCATCGATAGAGCCTGCGTGCGAACAAATCGAGCAGAATGAGGACGGCATCGCCGAGCGTCTGGCCCTTGGCCAGCGAATAGGCAGTGTATTCGATCGTGACCGGGCATTCGACGTAGCGGAGCCCGCTCGCGGCGATCTGCGCGAGCCATTCCGAGGCATGGGCCATGCGGCTCTGTCGCAGTTTTATGGCGGCAGCGCCTCGGGGCGTCATGGCGCGCAGTCCGTTGTGGGAATCGGTCAGCTCTAGGCCGGTGGTCAGCCGCGTGAAGATGGTTGCCGCGCGCAGCAGCAAGCGCCGTAGCAGCGGCAGATTCGGCGCTTGGCCGAGAAAGCGGCTGCCGAGCGCGAAGTCGGCGCGCTCTTGCACCAGCGCGTCCGTCAGTCGGGAGATATCCGACACTCGGTGCTGGCCGTCGGCATCGAACGTGACGATGACTTCGGCCCGTTGCGTCAGCGCATAGTCCATCCCGGTCTGCAGCGCGGCGCCTTGGCCGAGATTGAAGAGATGTGTGATGACCGTGGCACCGGCGGCGCCGGCCTGTTGCGCGGTCGTATCGCTCGAGCCGTCGTCCACCACGACGGCGGTATAGCCCGCGCGTCTCACCTCGCCCACCACGCGGGAAATGAGCGGCCCTTCGTTATAGGCCGGAATGACCACGTAGACTTGTGCCGGAGAGACCATGTGCCCCTTCTGGCCCTTGCGCGTTGCAGCGCCATGACAATTCGCGGCAGGGCCAGTCGCGATACCCTAGCGCGGAAAAAGTTCCGGCTTGTGCTCGATGCCAGACATAGTGCCGGTGACCAGGAATCGCGTGCCGGGACATATTGTTGGCGCAGCGGAATCGCCCCGCCATTGCTGTGGAGTTTGCATTCAACCCGAGCGGCGGACTCGGTCTGCACCCCTCCCCGCCGCGGGGGGAGGGGGCGATCCGCGCGCGTCTCTATGCTTGCCCCCTCCCTATCCCTCGAGCCGAAGTCGGATTTATCCGACTTCGGCCAGTTAATATTGGTCGAACTCGGGTAAACCCAAGTTCGGCTGCATGCGGAGGAGCGGACGCACCGAGCGCGGGCTGCTCATCCCGGCTTGCGCAGCACGACCCGCATGGCGTCGAACAGGTTGACGGGAACGCCGATCCGGCTGGCCGTGGTCACGCGCTCGCCGACGAGCCCGAGCATCCGCCGCAGCTGAAAGGCGATGAGCGAAGCCGGAACGATCTTCCAGGGATGGTCGAGATGCTCGAGCGAAAGCCCGAGCGCGCTGGACAGACGGCGCATGCTCGGCTGCGTGAAGAACCACAGATGCTGCGGCGGCGTCATCAGCCGCCATCGCGCACCGGTGAGCCGCGCCGCCGGCGAACCGAAATCTCCCGTCGTGATCACGATAATGCCGCCGCCATTGAGATGATCGCGGCACAGCGCCAGCGTCTCGCGCGGCTGCGGCAGATGCTCGATCACGTCGAACAGAACGATGACGTCGACCTTGCCGATGCGCTGCAGGTTCGCTGCGTCCGCCGTTCCTTGCAGCACGTTCAATCCCGCGTGGCGGCCGTGCGCGGCGGCCTCCTGCGCGAGCTCGATCCCTGCGACGTCGAAATAGCGCGCCGCCGCGTTCAGAAAAAAGCCGTAGGCGCATCCCAGCTCGAGCAGCTTGCCGCGGCTGCGATAGCGCCGGATGAAATCGACGCTGCGGGCGAACTCGCGGCGCAGGACCGGCTCGGCGCCGAGATAGTCGGCGTAGCCGTCGGCGCGGCGGCCGGAAAAATAGTCCTCGGTGTAATAGGCGGCCGGATCGAACGCGGCTGTGTCCGTGCGGCCGAGCCCACATTCCCCGCATTGCAGGATGTCGCAGCCGTTGATCCGGAAGCGAAACGCATGCGCGGTCGTGCGGCCGCAGGCCGGACACGCGCGCGAACGCGCGCCATCAGCGGGGGCGACTTGTGGCTGCTGCGCTTGCAAGGATGTCAGTCCCATGCGCCTCGACCAATTTGCTTCGGTATAGCGGCGGTCTCACTGTGCTCCCTCCCCCGCCCTTTGCGGGGAGAGGGTGGGGTGAGGGCATGAGCGGACAGAGACTTGCCCGTGCGCGCGCCGCCCCTCACCCGCCCTCGCTGCGCTCGGGCACCCTCTCCCCGCAAGCGCGGGGCGAGGGCACCGAGTTCGCCGTTCGCTGAATTCACTTTCCATGACCTCGTGTTCCCTCGCCTCACGCGGCCGCCTGCGGCCGGCGGAATGCGAGGAGGTTCGCGACCATGGTCTGCACCGGCTGGTCGTGCTGATTGAGCGTCGTCATGCGCACGCGCACCGTACCGCGCGAGGGATTCATTATGGAGGGCGTCACATCGATCACCTCGCAATGCAGCCGCAGCGTGTCGCCCGGCTTGACAGGGCGCGGCCAGCGCAATTCGTCGACGCCGCTGCCGATGATTCCGTGTGAGAGCGGCAGCGTCTTGATGATGAGCTGCATGGTCATCGCGGTCGTATGCCAGCCGCTGGCGACGAGCTTCTTGAAGAAGCTCGTTCCCGCGCTCGCCTCGTCGAGGTGAAAGGGTTGCGGGTCGAATTCGCCGGCGAATTTTTTGATCGAGCCGGCATCGACAATGGCGCGCGCGTCCGACGTGAATACCTGCCCGGGCGCGAGATCCTCGAGAAACGTCTTGTCCACCGCATGCTCCTTCATCGCAGAAGACTGTTCGCACCAAAACTAGTGCGCATGCAAGGCGGGCGGAGATGCGCTTATCTCGCCATTTCGATGAAACGGACTATGCGCCAACCACACGCTCGGTCTGCCCCCTCCCCCGCTTGCGGGGGAGGGGTGGGGAGGGGGTGTCGGTGCGCAAATCTTGTGTGTGCTCCCTCCCTGTCCCTCCAGCCGAAGTCGGATATATCCGACTTCGGCCAGTTAATGAGTGGCCGAACTCGGGTAGACCCGAGTTCGGCTGCAAGCGGGAGAGGGGACGATGTGGCGCGTTTCATCGCAGCTCGCGCGCTATCGACAATCGAATAGAAATCGTCTTTGACCAGAGCCGTCAATCAACAGGATCGCTGCCGTAGCCCGAGGGAAGAAAGCTGATGCTCACGCGCCGCCGCCTGCTCGCCGTCTGGGCCGCCACGTTGCTCGGCGGGGCGCGCCACGCGCGCGCAGATGATTGGCCGCAGCGGACGGTGCACATGATCGTCCCGTTCGGGCCCGGCGGCGGGGCCGATATCATCGGCCGCATCATCGCGCAGTCGCTGCAGGAGAAGCTCGGCCAGCCGGCGGTGATCGAGAATCGTCCGGGCGCCGCCGGGACGCTCGGCAACGAGGCCGTCGCCCGCGCGGATAAGGACGGCTACACGCTCGGCATCATGACCGCGGGCCAGATCATCGCCGCGGTCATGAACAAGTCGCTGCGCTACGACACGCTCACTGCCTTCGATCCGGTCTTGCAGGTCGCGACCGCCGGGCTGATCATCGTCACGCGGCCCGATTTTCCCGCCGCCGACGTCAAGCAACTGGTCGCCGCCGCCAAGGTCAATCCCGGAAAAATCTCCTTCGCCAGCCCCGGCTTTGGCGCCACGCAGCATTTCACCGGCGAACTCTTTCGCCAGACCGCCGGCATCAACATCTTGCACGTGCCGTTTCGCACCTCGCCCGAAGCGATCTCCGCCGTTCTCGGCAAGCAGGTCGACGTGCTGTTCGATACGGTGTCGGCGGTTCTGGGGCAGGTTCAGGCGGGTCAGCTCAAGGCGCTCGCGGTCACGGGCAAGGATCGCTTTCCGGCGGTGCCGGACGTGCCCGCGGCGATCGAATCGGGCGTGCTTCCCGGCTACGACGTCACCACGTGGTACGGCGTGTTCGCGCCGCGCGGCGTGCCGCCGGAGATCATTGCCAAGCTCAATAGGGTCATCAACGAAAGCCTCGCCGAGGAAGCCGTGCAAAAGCGCCTCACCACCGCCGGCGTGGTCGTGCGCGGCTCGACGCCAGAGGCCTTCGGCGAGCACATGGCGCGCGAGTACGCGCGTTGGAACGCGGTGCGCGAGGCCGCTGGCATTCCGCAGCAATAGCTCTGCGATCTACTGTTGGAATCCCATGAACGTATAGCCTGGCGCCCGCTAGCCTCGGCACTCGCTCTAGCTGCTCGTTTTCGTGTTTCAATTGCGCATCGATGTCCGCAATCTGCTTTGCCCACTCCTCGCACGGCTTGCAGGTAGCTGCGGGCCGCGGCGCAGGAGTTGGCGACGGACCAGCAGGTTGCGGATTAGCAGGAGTAGACGGAATGTCCGCCGGGATAACACAGTTTGCCGTGCGAGCCCGTGCTAGCGCGTCCGCCAGGGTCGCCTGAGCCCGCGTTAAGTCGTCGAGAGCTCCCTGGGCAAAAAGCGCGTCCGGGAATCCGGCGCCAAAGCCCAATTCAAGAATCAGATTACTTGCTGTGATGTCGGCGAAGAGCTGTTCGCTATCAGGGATTTGTCACATGGCTCGCGGGCCAGCGCCTCGGCTAGCGAGCGCGCCGCTTCCACGTCCCTGGATCCGAGACCGATCGCAGTCCCGAGGCGCGTCAAACCAAACATACCCAGGCCTGGTTGGTCCGAGCCCGGCGCCGGTGTTGGGTCCTTCTTGCCTAGGTCACCTTCGACCGTTGGGACGTCCGGCGGCGGAGGCGGCGGTTCCTTGTCCTGCGCCGTTGCGCTGATGCATGCGAGGCTCAGCGCAAGGGCACATGCGCAAACCGCGAGCGCCAAAAGCCTGGGAGATCGCCCCACGGCTTCCTCCAGCCGAACGAAGCGGCAGAGTGCCACAAAGCACCGTTCTCGTCGAACCACTCCATCGCGCCTTACGCCGACCCGCCCCTTTCCGTGAGCGCAGCATCGTGCTTGACCTGAGGCGAACCGAAAACAAAGGTCTTCTGCTACATCATGCATTTAGATGCTAATGGACCGCCCCGTCTCAAATCGCGCCGCGCGCGCGCAGCACGTCGAGCGCGATACGGTGAGCTTCGTTCGCGGCCGGAACTCCGCAATAGAGCGCGAGGAGCAGCAGGACCTCGCGAATCTCTTCTGCAGTGCAGCCGTTGGTGAGCGCGCCGTTGAGATGGACACGAAGCTCGGCTGCGCGCCCGATCGCAGCCGTCATCGCGATCGCGGCGAGCGATTTTAGCTTGAGCGGCAGCGCGGGGCGGCTCCAGATGTCGCCATAGGCATAGGTGTTGATCATGTTCTGCAGCGGCTCGCCGAACGCGCCGACGGCCTTCGCTCGCTGCTCCACCGCTTCCTCGCCGAATATCTGGCGGCGAAGTTTTAATCCTTTCTCGTGCAGGTCGCGCGTATCCATTGCATTTCTCCCTCGTGAGCTGGTTGCGCTTGGCCCAATTTGCCCAAGACAGTCTCTTCCGTTCGTCCCCGCGCAAGCGGGGACCCAGAGCTGCGGACCGTGGCTCCTGGATTCCCGCTTTCGCGGGAATGAACGGAGTCTTACGATGCTGTCGTCTCACTTTAAGCTAAGACACGCTAGCAACGGCCATCGGCTTAGACGCGGCGCTATGGCGATGCTAGGCTTTCTCGATCGGGAGGAAAAACATGGCTTCCGCACCGTTCGACTTTGCGCCGCTTTTGGCGCCCGGTTTGCCGCCGCCTGCCGCCAAATGGACGGGGCGCGCCAAATACAACTTCATCGGTGGCAACAACGATGCCGATGAGGTTCCGGTCGATGGGCTCATTGCCGCGGCCACCGCGGTGCTCAAGCGCGAAGGCGCAACACTTGCGACCTACGGGCTCGAGAGCGGCCCGCTCGGCTATCGTCCGCTGCGCGAATTCTTGGCCGACAAGCTCAAGCGCACCGCTGGCATCGCCTGCACGGCGGATGAAATCCTCATTACCTCGGGCTCGCTGCAGGGGCTCGATCTCGTCAACGGCCTGCTGCTCGCGCCCGGAGATACCGTGCTCATCGAGCAGGAAAGCTATCAGGGCTCGCTGACGCGGCTTACGCGAAAAGGCATCAACGCGGTCGGCATTCCGCTCGATCGCGACGGCATGCGCATCGACGCCGTCGCTGCCGCGCTCGAGGACCTCGAGCGCCGCGGGATGCGCGCCAAATACATCTACACCATCCCGACGGTGCAGAATCCGACCGGCACCATCCTCAGCGAAGCGCGCCGTCGCGAGCTGTTAAAACTCGCGCAAGCACACCAGGTGCCGATTTTCGAGGACGATTGCTACGCCGATCTGATCTGGGACGGGCGCCGGCCGCCGGCGCTCTACGCCATGCGCGACGGCGACGGCGTGATCCACATCGGCTCGTTTTCCAAATCGATCGCGCCCGCGTTGCGCGTGGGCTACATCGTCGCGCGCTGGGATATTCTCTCGCGCATCCTTCCGCTCAAGACCGACGCCGGGTCGGGTGCGCTCGAGCAGATGGTGCTGGCCGAGTATTGCCTGCGCCATTTCACGGAGCACGTGCCCGAGCTCACGCGCGCGCTGCGCGCCAAACTCGACACCTTGATGGAGGCGCTCGCCGAGCATTTCGGCACGGCGGCCGAGTTCGACGAGCCCAAGGGCGGCATTTTTTTGTGGGTGAAGCTCCCCGACGCGGTCGACACCGTAAAGCTCGGACAGGCCGCGCTCGCCGCTGGCGTCGCCATCAATCCGGGGCCGGATTGGTCGACCAACAAAGCTTATGGCAAGAACCGGCTGCGGCTTTGTTTCGCCAGTCCCTCCGTGCAGGCGATCCAGGAGGGCGTTGGCGTGCTTGCCGAGGTGTGCCGCCGCGAGTTTGGCGTGCCGGAACGCATCGCCAATGTAGAGCGCCGCGCCCGCGCTTAGCATTTTCTCCGCTCATTCCCGCGAAAGCGGGAATCCAGAAAGCCTGGGTTCCCGCTTTCGCGGGGACGAACGGAGGGAGAGCTGAGCGCCTACTCCTCCACCTGCAGCGGCAGGCGTACGGTCTTGCCGGAAGCCGCCGCCCGCTCGATAGCAATCGTCGTCTCCAGATTAATCCGCGCCTGCTCCGGCGTGGTGTGGACCGTCGGGGCGCCGGTTGCGAGATGGTCGAGCCAAGCGCGCGTCTCGTTGCCGAGCGGTCCCCAGAAATCGCCGACCGCCCAATCGCCGGCGGTGTTGCTGCCGAGAAACGCCATGTCGACGGTGTGATCTGGCACATAGGCGTGCGGCACCCCCTTTTGCGAGAACAGCAAATGGTCGAGATGATCGTCATCGATGATCATGGTGCCCTCGGTGCCGAGCAGCTCCAGGCGGTCGGATTGGCCGAGCGTGGGATAGCGCGCCGGCAGCGCGTAGCTGATCCCGAGATTGATCACCGCGCCGTCGGCAAACGTGAGGATCGCCCAGGTCACGTCGTCGGCGCCGTAGCCGGCTTCCTTGAAGATGCCCTGCTGCGCCCGCGCCACCACTTCGACCGGCCGGTTGCCTTCGAGAAACCAGCACATCAGATCGACGTAATAGGTGAGCACGTCGAGCACCGGCGTCGCGTGCGGGTCGCGCTCGAGAATGGCGAATGCCTGCGCGCGCGAATTGTAGACGCGCGCCATGCCGCCCACGACTCGGCCGAGACGGCCGTGCCGCATCTGCTCCTTGGCGCGCAGGAAGCACTCTTTGTAGCGGCGGCTATAGCCGACGCGGAGCTCGCCCTTGGTTGCGTGCAAGGTGTCGAGGATCTTGTCCGCCTCGGCGAGCGAAAATCCGATCGGCTTCTCGACCAGCACCGGCTTGCCGAGCTGCAACGCCTGGAGGATGGGCTGCGTGTGCTGCTGCTCCGGCGTCGAGACGATCACGGCGGTCACGCGCGGATGCGCGATCACCTCCTCGTTGCTGCCGCTGTGGACGTCACCGCCCGCCGCCTCGGCGAGCGCACGGGCGCGGGCGGGATCGCGGTCGGACACTGCCAGGAAGCGAACCGCGGGATGCTTGGCGGCAAGGCTCGCGCGTAGCGTGCCGATGCGGCCGGCGCCGACGACGGCGATGCCGATATTGTCTTGCTTCATTGAGAGTCCCCGCCGTCGGCGCGCCCTTACGCCACTTGCCGCACCGCCACGTTGCGCCGAAAGCGGCGCAGGCGCTCCTCGTCGACCTCGATACCGAGCCCGGGACGATCGGAGACCTCGACGTGCCCGCGTGCGATGTGCAGCGGCTCTCGCGTCAAGTCCTCGGCCAGCCCCGCGTTGGTCAGCGTCAGACCCCACGCAATCTGCGGCAGCGCAGCGGCGATGTGGGTTGCCGCCGCGCAGGCGATGCTCGATTCGCCGGTCTTGGCAGAAACATTAACGTTCATTCCAAGCTCAGCGGCGAGACGGCCAGCCGCGACCGCGCCGCGCATTCCGCCGAGCTTGATGGCTTTGAGGCTCACCCCGCGCGCGGCATGGCGCTCGTGGTGGTGGCGGATGTCCTCGAGCGAGTGGATGCCCTCATCGGCGCCGATGGCGATTTTGCCCGCCGCGGCCGCGATTGTCGCCATGGCGGCAAGATCATCCGCCGCCACGGGTTGCTCGAAAAAGTCGAGGCCAGCATCGGCGACGCCGCGCACGTACTCCAGCGCCTGCTGCGTGCTCCAGCCTTGATTGGCGTCCGATGACGTCAGCGCATCCGGCCCGAGTATCCGGCACAGACGCCGCGTGCGTTCGCCATCCACACCGGGCGCATCGATGCCGACCTTGATCTTGAATGCGACGTAGCCGTCCGCCTTCTTCTTTTCCGCTTCGCGCAGGTCGGAGTTAAGCTCGCCCGTACCGATGACGCCGAGCACGGCCATGCGGCTTCTTTGCTTGCCGCCGAGGAGCGCATAGACCGGTCGGCCGGTCGCTCGGCCGACAACGTCGTGCAGCGCGATCTCGATTGCCGCCTTGGCGCCGTTGTTGGCGTACATGCGCGCGGCCATCGCTGCGAGCGCTCCGGCAATGTCTTCGGCTTCGCGCCCCTCGAGCGCCGGGGCGAGATAGCCGATCGCCGCCATCATGCTCTCGACGGTTTCCCCGGTCATGGTCGGGGCGGAGGCGGCCTCTCCCCAGCCGACGGCGCCGTTGTCGGCTTGGACGCGGACCAGCACGTTGTCCGCCCGAGCGATCTCGACGCCCGCCATGACGACGGGCTTCTTCATGGGAAAGCTGACCGCGATCGCCTCGACGCGCTTGATCTTCATGGTCCTAGCCCTAGATCACCTTGTCCCGGCGCAATTCGGTAATCGCCTTGTCGTCCAGGCCGAGCTCGCCGGCAAGAATTTCCTCGCTGTGCTCTCCGAGCGACGGCGGCGGGCGCCGCACGGAGCACGCGGTATCGGAGAACTTGAATGGAATCCCGAGCATCTTCAAGGCGCCGACGGTGGGATGCTCGATAGTCTCGATCATGGTGCGCGCGGCCGTGTGCGGATCATCGAGCGCTTGCGCGACCGAGTTGATCTTGCCGCAGGGAATCCCAGCCGCCTTGAGCTTGGCGAGCCAGGCATCGGCGCGGTCATGAGAAAGTGCCTCGTTGATGAGGCCATCGAGGAGGCTCCGGTGCTCCACCCGTGCGCGGTTGCTCGCAAAGCGCGCATCCTTGGTCCATTCGGGGTGGCCGAGCACTCCGGCCATGCGCGCGAACTGGCGCTCGTTGCCAACTCCGACCGCGATCATCGCGTCGGCGGCCCGGTAGGCCGTATACGGCACAATGCTCGGATGCCCGTTGCCGAACCGGTCGGCGTCGCGGCCGGCCGCAAGATAGCTCGCGGCCACGTTGACGAGCATCGCGAGCGACGTTTCGTAAAGCGAGAGTTCCACCTTCTGGCCCTTGCCGCTGCGATGGCGCGCGTTGAGCGCGGCCAGGATCGAGGTCGATGCAAGCATACCGGTGCACACGTCGACGATTGCAACGCCGTATTTCATCGGCGGGCCGTCCGGCTCGCCGCAGATGCTCATGAGACCGGACTCTGCTTGCAGGATGAAGTCATAGCCGGCAAGCGCGGCCTTCGGGCCGCTTGAGCCATAGCCGGTGATGGAGCAGCGCACGAGGCGCGGCGCCTGGCGCTCGAACCATGCGTTGGTGAAGCCCCATTTCTCGAGCGTCCCCACTCTGAAATTGTCGATCAGCACGTCAGCCTTTTCGATCAGCCCGGCGAGAATTTTCTGTCCCGCCGGCACGGCCATGTTGAGCGTCAGCGAGCGCTTGTTGCGATTGACACCGAGGAAATAGACGGCCTCACCGGCAAGGAAGGGCGGACCCCAGGCGCGGGTATCGTCGCCGCGCTCGGGCGGCTCGACCTTGATCACCTCCGCGCCCATGTCGCCCAGCATCATGGTGCATAAGGGTCCTGCCAGGATGCGCGTCAGGTCGAGGACACGGATCCCGGCGAGCGGTCCATCCTCGCTCATGATTGCTTCCTGCGCATGGAGGGCGGCGCGTTGAGATCCTTGGCGCAGCCATCGAGATAATCCTCGAGCTCGCGTTTGTTGCGCATCCGGAATTTCTGGAAATCCGGTTTGCGTCCCTGAAGGAAGGCGTCCATGCCTTCGAGGCTTTCCTCCGATCCCCAGACATGGGCCAGCAATTCCATGCCGTGCTGCCACGAGGCATAGAGCAGATCGGACTCGAAGTTGAGGCTTTTCTTCGTCATACGCAGCGTCTGCGGGCTATGACCCTTGATGGTCTCGCACCATGCGAGCGTCTCCTTGCGCAACTCGCGCTGCGGCACGCACTTGTTGATGAGCCCGATCGCAACCGCCTCTTGCCCGGTGAGGCGGCGGGCGCAGAAGATCATCTCGCGCGCGAGCCGTTCGCCGATGATTCGCGGCAGGTACTGCGTGGCGCCGACCGTCGGGCAGGCGCCGACCCGCGCGCCGGTTTGGCCGAGCACGGCATTGTCCGACGCAATGACCAGGTCGCACCACAAGGCGAGCTCGTGGCCGCCGCCCATGCACCAGCCGTTGACCATGGCAATGACCGGGATCGGCAAACCGCGGATGGTATTGGCGAGGCCCAGCATGCGGTCGTTCCACATCGCGGCGTTGACCCAATTGAGCCGCTTCATGGCGTAGAAATCGCCGCCCGCGGAAAAGGCCTTGTCGCCCGCGCCGGTCACAACCGCGCAGGCGATTGACGGATCTTCGCGGGTCGATTTCAGCGCGTCGATCAGCTCGTCGAGCGTCTGCTCGCGAAAGGCGTTGAGTACGCGCGGCCGGTTGATGGTGGCCCACGCCACCTGATCGCGGACCTCGTAGAGAATATCGCTGTAGCGCCGCTCCTTCGTGCTGCGCGTCTTCGCCGCCGTCTTTTTACCCATATTCTTCATCCCGACCCGCGCGCTTGCCGTCACGATAGGCAGGCGGCGAGAAATGCAACGAGCTGTGGTGAGGCGATCACTGTGGCTGCAGGATTGGCGGCCGGCTCCTTGCGATGCATGAAGCCGTGCTCGGCGTCGGGATAATACTGCCAGATCGTCGGGGCCGCGCGCTCGTGCAGCGTCTGCCTGAGCGCGCCGTAAGTTTCGACCGTTGCGACGTGATCGTGGCCGGGTTGAAGGACCTGGACGGGGCAGCGGATATCCGCAGCGAGCGCAACCGCGTCGTACTCCTGGTTGCTAAGCCGCGGATTTTCAATGGAGGGATACGCGGCGGCGCAAGCCTTCATCCTTCTCTCCTGCGTGGCGGCAATCAACGCATAGCGGCCGCCCAGGCAGAAGCCGACCACGCCGATGGAAGTGAGCCGCAAGTCGTTTTCCAGATAGTCGACCCATTTTTTCACGTTGGCTTGCATTCCGCTGTCGCTCAGCTTGCGCGAGCGTTTTTTCGATTCCTCGTAATCCGTGATCAGCGGCAGGCCTTCGTACGGATCCCAGACCGCGGCGGCGAGCCCGGCGCGGGCAAGCGTCTCTGCATATCCGCGCACGAACGCGTTGACGCCGAAGATCGTCGGCAGAATGACGACGCCGCTCTTGGTTGGCGCGTCGGGTTGCGCGAGAAAGCCGAACAAGCCGAACTGCTTGATGTCCTGGGACTTGGGCGACATGGAAATCCCCTTGGGTGTGGAGGAGCGGCGAGGGCGGTATTGCGCCGCCAGGGAGGTTGAGGATGGTGGTCGGCACCTCATTCTTCTCTTGCACCTCGCCTTGCACAAGGGGAGGAGGGCGGTGCTGCCGCGTTTGTCGAGCGTACAATCGTGGCACCACGCGCAATATTGCCTGTGCGATCAAGGACGTGCATTAATCGAGTGCGAAAGCTCGATGGCGGCCTGTCAGCGGCCTGCCGGCATGCGAGATGGCGCCCATGCGCGTGAACGACGTTCGCGGATTTGATTTCGGCCTCGGCGAGACAGCCGACATGCTGCGCGAGAGCGTGCGCGGCTTTGCCGCTGCGCGCATTTCTCCGCGCGCCGAGGAGATCGACCGCAGCAACATTTTTCCGCGCGACCTCTGGCCCGAGCTGGGCAAGCTCGGCGTGCACGGCATCACGGTCGAGGAGGAATGGGGTGGGGCAGGGCTCGGCTATCTCGAGCACTGCGTCGCGATGGAGGAAATCTCCCGCGCGTCCGCCGCGATCGGGCTCTCCTATGGCGCGCACTCGAACCTCTGCGTCAATCAGATCCGCCGCAACGGCACGGACGAGCAGAAGCGCCGCTATCTCGGAAAGCTCATCTCCGGCGAGCATGTCGGCGCGCTCGCCATGTCCGAGCCGGGCGCCGGCTCCGATGTCGTCTCGATGAAGACCCGCGCGGAGAGGCATGGCGACCGCTTCATCCTCAACGGCACCAAGATGTGGATCACCAACGGCCCGCAAGCCGAGGTGCTGGTGGTCTACGCCAAGACCGATCCGGCGGCAGGGCCGCGCGGCATCACCGCTTTTCTCATTGAGAAAGGATTCAAGGGATTTTCCACCGCGCAAAAGCTCGACAAGCTCGGCATGCGCGGCTCCGACACCAGCGAGTTGGTATTTCAGGATTGCGAAGTCCCCGCGGAGAACGTGCTGGGGGACGTCGGCGACGGCGTCACGATCCTGATGTCAGGGCTCGATTACGAGCGCGTGGTGCTGGGGGCCGGGCCGCTCGGCATCATGCAGGCATGCATGGATGTCGTGACGCCCTACATCCACCAGCGCCGCCAATTCGGACAACCGATCGGGGAGTTTCAACTGGTCCAGGGCAAGGTCGCCGACATGTATGTCGGGATGAACGCGTGCAAGGCTTACGTCTATGCCGTGGCAAAGGCATGTGACCGCGGCGAGACCACGCGCGAGGATGCCGCCGGTGCCATCCTCTACGCCGCCGAGCACGCCACCAAGATCGCGCTCGATGCGGTTCAGCTTCTCGGCGGCAACGGCTATATCAACGACTATCCCACCGGACGATATCTGCGCGACGCCAAGCTCTACGAGATCGGTGCGGGCACGAGCGAAATCCGGCGCATGCTGATCGGCCGGCAGCTGTTCGATAAGACGCGCTGAGCGAGCGGCGATGACCGCGCTCACATCCGCTATTGACCCAGGCTCGACGGAATTCGCCCGCAACGCCGAGGCGATGAAGGCCCTGGTCGCGGACCTGCGCGGCAAGCTCGAGGCCGCGATGCAAGGCGGCAGCGAGGAAGCGCGCGCGCGGCACGTTGCGCGCGGGAAATTGCTTGCGCGTGAGCGCATCGGTCTGCTGCTCGATCCGGGCAGCCCGTTCCTGGAGCTTTCGCCGTTGGCCGCGCACGGCATGTATGGCGGCGACGTGCATTCCGCGAGCATCATCACCGGCATCGGTCGAGTGAGCGGCCGCGAGTGCGTCGTCATCGCCAATGATGCCACCATCAAGGGCGGCACCTACTATCCGATGACGGTGAAGAAGCATTTGCGGGCGCAGGATATCGCGCGCGAGAATAACCTGCCATGCATCTACATGGTCGATTCTGGCGGCGCATTCCTGCCGCTGCAGGACGAAATCTTTCCGGACGAGCGGCATTTCGGACGCATCTTCTACAACCAGGCGCAAATGTCCTCGCTCGGCATTCCCCAGATCGCCATCGTGATGGGATCCTGCACCGCCGGCGGCGCTTACGTGCCCGCCATGTCCGACCAGAGCATCATCGTGCGCCATCAGGGCACGATCTTTCTCGGCGGCCCGCCGCTCGTGAAGGCGGCAACTGGCGAGGACGTGAGCGCGGAGGAACTAGGCGGCGCCGACGTGCACAGCCGACAATCAGGTGTGACCGACTATTATGCGACCGACGACGGTCATGCGATTGGCATTGCGCGGCGCATCGTCGCGGACCTCAACCGGCTGAAGCATTCATATCTGGAGGTCCGCAAGTCGCAAGATCCGTTGTTCCCGGTCGAGGACCTCTACGGCATCGTGCCCGCGGACCCGCGCACGCCGTACGACGTTCGCGAGGTGATCGCGCGCATTGTCGATGGATCCGAGTTCCAGGAGTTCAAGGCGCTGTACGGCGAGACGCTGATTTGCGGCTTCGCCCACATTCATGGCTTCCCCATCGGCATCCTCGCCAACAACGGCATTCTGTTCAGCGAGAGCGCGCTCAAGGGCACGCACTTCATCGAGCTGGCGAGCCGGCGCAATATCCCGCTGCTGTTTCTTCAGAACATCACCGGCTTTATGGTCGGGCGCAAATACGAGGCGGGAGGCATCGCCAAGGACGGCGCCAAAATGGTGACGGCGGTCGCCACCACCAACGTCCCGAAATATACCCTCATCATCGGCGGCAGTTATGGTGCCGGCAATTACGGCATGTGCGGACGCGCCTATGGGCCGCGCTTTTTGTGGATGTGGCCGAACGCGCGCATCTCCGTCATGGGCGGTGACCAGGCCGCCAGCGTGCTCGGACTGCTGCGACAGGAAGCAACCGAGGCGAAGGGCGGCGTCTGGAGTGCGGCCGATGACGAAGCGTTCAAGGCGCCAATCCGCGAGCAATACGAACGCCAGGGCCATCCCTATTATGCGACGGCCCGCATCTGGGATGACGGCATCATCGATCCGGCCGACACGCGTACTGTGCTAGGACTTGCACTGGCTGCCGGCCTCAACGCGCCGCCGAGCGAGCCCACGCGGTTCGGCATCTTCAGGATGTGATGGTGTCGCTCGCCCGGCGTTTCGACAAATTATTGATCGCCAATCGTGCGGAGATCGCGTGCCGGATCATCCGCACGGCCAAACGTATGGGTCTGCGCACGGTCGCGATCTATTCCGATGCCGATCGAGGCGCGATGCATGTTGCCCTTGCCGACGAGGCGGTGCTGATTGGCCCAGCGCCGGCGAAGGACAGCTATCTCCATATTGGCGCCATCATCGAGGCGGCGCAGGCGACAGGCGCCGAGGCGATCCACCCCGGCTACGGTTTTCTCTCCGAGAATGCCGACTTCGCGCAAGCGTGCGCTGATGCTGGTTTGGTTTTCGTTGGCCCCTCCGCTGCAACCATTCGCCTGATGGGCTCCAAATCGGGGGCCAAGGCGCTGATGGAATCCTCAGGCGTCCCGGTCGTGCCGGGCTACCACGGCGAGGATCAGGGCCTCGCGACGCTCAAGGAAGCTGCCGACCGGATTGGATATCCGCTTCTGGTCAAGGCGTCCGCGGGCGGCGGCGGCAGAGGCATGCGCCTCGTCGGCGCGGCCGATGAACTCACGGAGGCGGTCGCGGCAGCCAAGCGCGAAGCGGCGTCCTCATTCGGCAACGACCAAATCCTGATCGAGAAACACATTGCCAAGCCGAGACACGTCGAAGTGCAGGTCTTCGGCGACAATGACGCCAACGTGGTGTCGCTGTTCGAGCGCGAATGCACGCTTCAGCGTCGGCACCAGAAGGTCGTCGAGGAAGCGCTCTCGATCGGCATCACCGCAGAACGGCGCGCAGAAATGTCGGCAGCGGCGCGCTCCGCCGCGCAGGCCGCGGGTTACGTTGGGGCCGGTACCGTCGAGTTCATCACGGATTCATCCGGTTTCTATTTCATAGAAATGAATACGCGCCTGCAGGTCGAGCATGCAGTCACCGAATTGATCACCGGGCTCGACCTCGTTGAATGGCAGTTGCGCATCGCCATGGGCGAAAAGCTGCCGTTGGGACAGGATCACATCACAGCCAACGGCCACGCCATCGAGGCACGCATTTATGCTGAGGATCCCGAGAAGGGGTTTCTGCCGGCGAGCGGAACCATCCGCACGTGGCGCGAGCCCTCGGGCGAGGGCATCCGCGTCGATACCGGCTTTCGCGCAGGCGACGACATCACTCCCTACTACGATGCGCTGCTGGCGAAGCTAATCGCTTGGGGCGACGACCGCTCGCAGGCGCTCCATCGCCTCGTCGAGGCTTTGAATGGGTTCGAGATCAGCGGTGTGACGACGAACATTGCTTTCCTCGAGGCGCTCCTGACTCATCCGCAGGTCGTCCGCGACGAGATCGATACCGGCTTCATCGAGCGAGAGCTTTCCACGCTCACGCGGCGTGCGCCTGCGCTCGTGGTTCTCGATATAGCCGCGGCTTGCGCCGCGGTGTTGCTACGCGAACAGGCTGAGCAGACTGCAGCCGAGAGCTCGCCCTGGGATCACACCGACGGCTGGACGCTCGCTGGTCGCCGCAGCCGTCCCTTGAGCTTTCGTCACGGCACCGAGCGCTACGACGCGGTGCTCTGGTACGGCCGCGGCGGCTTGAGCCTGGAGTTCGATGGCAAGAACGATCGATTGCAATTCGTGCGGCGCGAGGATGGTGTGTTCGATATGTGCCTCGGCGACGCGCTCGAGCGGGTATCGGCGGCATGGGTCGGCCGCGAACTCGACCTGAGTACGTTGCGTGGGGCGCGCAAGCTTCACTGGGTCGATCCGTTCGCTGCGAACATATCCGAAGCCGCCGCGGCGGGCCGCATCGTCGCGCCGATGCCGGGCACGGTGACGCGCATTCTCGCCGAAGCGGGCGTCGGCTTGGCGCGTGGGACGCCGGTCATCGTGCTTGAGGCAATGAAGATGGAGCACACCCTGCGCGCACCCGCCAACGGCCGCCTGAAGGCGCTCAAATGCGCCGTCGGCGACTTCGTGCAGGAAGGAACCGAACTCGCGGATTTCGAGCCGGCTGCAGAGTAATGTGATTTTGCTCGCCGGGCTTGACCTCGCGTTCCATCTATTTACGAAAGCACTTCGCAAGACAGTGAGGCGGTGGGCCACGCCCCGCCGCGACCGCAGTAGATGATGGGTACCACTCTCGGCATGGACGCACAGGTTCTCATCGTCGGCTCCGGCCCGACCGGCTTGACCCTTGCCATCGACCTCGGACTCCGCGGCGTGCGCGCGATGGTGATCGAGCAGAAGGATGCGCCCCAGTTTCTGCCGAAGATGGAGCGCTGCAATGCCCGCACCATGGAGATCTACCGGCGCATGGGCATTGTCGAGGAGGTTCGCGACGCGGGACTTCCCGCGGATTGTCCCATGGACATCTTCGTCGTGCTGTCGCTCGTCGAACCACCACTGGTGCACCACGTGCACCCCTCGGTGGCGGAGGCAAAGGCGCAGATCGCAAAATCACAGGACGGCAGCCAGCCGCTCGAACCGTATCAGCTCATCTCGCAATACACGCTCGAGCCGCTGCTGAAACGGATCGCAGAGGCGCTGCCCACCATCACGCTGCGCTACGGTTGCGAGCTCGTCTCCTTCGAACAAGACGAGAATTGCGTGACCGCGCAGGTCAAGCGCAGCGATGGCTCCTTCACCGCGCTGCGCGCCGTCTACATGGTCGGTTGCGACGGCGGGGGGAGCCTCGTGCGCCGGCAGCTCGGCATCAAGCTCAGCGGCGAGGCCAACATCCAGGAGCTGCGTCAGGCGCTTTATTATTGCGAAGATCTCTATGAGCGCATCGCAATTGGCAAGGGCCGGCATTATCACGTTGTCGACGCCGAGGGGAGCTTTCTGATCGTCCAGGATTCGACCCGGCATTTCACGCTGCATTCGGTCGTCGAGACGGACGCGGACATGGCCCGTATGTTCGAACGCGTCGTCGGCATGCCGGTCAAATACGACATGCTCTATGTCGGCCAGTGGCGGATGAATCTGCTGCTGGCGGACCGTTATGGCGAAGGCCGCGTTTTTCTGGCCGGCGACGCCGTGCATCTCGTCATTCCGACGGGCGGACTTGGCATGAATACCGGCGTCGGTGATGCGATTGACCTCTCATGGAAGCTCGCGGCCACGTTTGCTGGATGGGGCGGCCCCAAACTGCTCCCGTCCTATGAGATCGAGCGCCGGCAAGTGGGTGAACGCAACGTCGCGGCATCCGGCTTTGCGACGCAGGGACGGCGGCGGTGGCGCTCACTCTATCGGCCGGAGATCCGCGAGCGAACGCCCGCCGGCGCGGCGCTGCGCCAAGAGCTGGCGCGCGTCGCCGATGTCGAGCAGCACAAGGCGACGGAAATGATCGGCGCCGAGCTTGGCTATCGCTATGTCGGCTCGCCGCTGATCGCCGCGGAGCCGGGCGAGGGGCCGCCACACGAGTTCATGACATATATTCCAAGCACGTGGCCGGGTGCGCGACTGCCGCATGTATGGCTCGACGACGGCAGCGCGATGCAGGACCGTATCGGCTACGGTCACGGCTACACGCTGTTGCGCTTGGGCGGAACGAAGGCCGATGCGAGCGCCTTGCGCCAGGGATTTGCCGCCATCGGCGCGCCCCTGCAGGTTCTCAATCTTCCCGATAACCGGCCGCGCGACGTCTACGGGTATGATCTGCTGCTGTTGCGGCCAGACATGCATGTGGTCTGGCGCGGCAATGATTTTCCGGCCGAGCCGGAAAAATTGGCGGCGCTCGCGACGGGACAGTGATTGCGGACGGCCGACGGCCTCGTCCGAGAGGCTGCGCCAGGCTCGCAGCCTACGGTCACACCAACATCACGATCGATCCGGTGGTCTTACGAGATTCGATATCGGCATGGGCGCGGGGCGCCTCTTGCAACGGGTAGGTCCTGCTGATCTCGATCTTGATCTTGCCGCTCGCGACCATGGCGAACAGGTCGTGTGCTGCGGTCAAGAGCTCGGCGCGGGTGGCGGTGTAATTGGAGACGCTTGGGTGGGTAAGGTAGATCGAGCCGAGGGCGCCCAGCCGGCGCGGA
The DNA here is from genome assembly GCA_035263865.1 of Xanthobacteraceae bacterium. Classification (GTDB taxonomy): domain Bacteria; phylum Pseudomonadota; class Alphaproteobacteria; order Rhizobiales; family Xanthobacteraceae; genus VAZQ01. The sequence continues at coordinate 52,894 of DATFQX010000130.1, read as the reverse complement.
GGCATGGGATCGGGATCGCCGGAGGCTTCGCCGAATGAGGCCATTACCCCGCGCCGGCGCAGGCATCGCAGCGATCCTTCAAACGTCGCCTTCCCAACCGAATCGTAGACCACGGGAACGCCTTCGCCGCCGGTGATCCCGCGCACCCGTTCGGCAAAATCCTCGCGCGTATAGACGATTGGATGATCGCAACCGTGCGCGCGGGCGACCGCGGCCTTCTCATCGCTGCTCACGGTGCCGATGACCGTCGCGCCGAGGTGCTTCGCCCATTGGCACATAATAAGGCCCACTCCCCCGGCCGCGGCGTGGATCAGGATCGTGTCGCCTCGCTGCACCTTGTATGTGTCGCGCAGCAGGCAGCGCGCGGTCATGCCGCGGATCATCATCGAGGCAGCCGTGCGCTCATCAATGCCCGTGGGCAGGGTGATGAGGCGCGCCGTCGGGACGATGCGCAATTCAGCGTAGGAGCCTTCCGGCATCCCGGCATAGACGACGCGATCGCCAACCGCAAAGCCGTTCACGCCGGGTCCGAGAGCGTCGATGATTCCCGCGCTTTCAAGCCCGATCGCCGAGGGTAGTGATTTGACCGCGTGCACGCCACGCCGCATCAGCACGTCGCGATAGTTGATGGCGACCGCGAAGTTGCGGATGCGTACCTCGCCGGGTCCAGGGGCGCCGATCTCGACGTCCTCGAAGCGCAGCACCTCGGGGCCGCCGTGCTCATGGAAACGAAAAGCCCTGCTCACGGCGGGAGCGGCTCGAGATCGAGTTGCAGGGCCTGCAGCACGCGCGCATTCATATTGTAGGTGCCAATGAGCACCGTCAATTCGACGATCTCTCTGGCGTTGAAGTGGCGGTCGAGCTCCGCGAAGACCGCATCCGGCACCGCGATTTCGCGGGTCATGGTATCGGCATAGGCGAGGGCGGCGCGCTCGCTCGCGGTGAAGAATCTTGAGGCGCCCCAATCCGAAAGCGCATCGCATTCCTCGATCGAGAGTCCGTCCGCGACCGCCAAAGACGGCACGTGCTGGCGCAAGACATATTGCGACTTGGTCACGTGACCCATGCGGACGATCACGATCTCGCGCAATCGCCCAGGAAGCGTCGTCTTCCATCGTACCGTGTTGGAGTGATTGAACCAGCTCTCCGCGAGCGGTGGCGCGTTGAGCAGCATGCGATAGATATTGATCAGCTTACCGCGCCGCCCGGCGCGGAATCTTTCGATCATGTCCGCGAGTTCGGGACGCTCTTGCTCCTGGATGAGAGGTACGCGAGCCATTGCAGTGTTCTCTTTCGACCGGCAAGGCTACTCCATCTTGAAACCGGTCGCCTTTATGATCGGGGCCCAGCGCTTTAGCTCCTGGCTGATGAATTGCTGTGTCGCTTCAGGCCCGGAATCGAGGATCGGCTCGAAGCCGGAGGCGATCAAGATGCGCTGAACATCGGCGTTCGCCATCATATCTCGGGTCGCCTCAGTGATGCGGTCGATCGTGGGTTTGGCGAGCCCGGCCGGAGCAAACAGCCCATTGAGATTGCCAGCGATCATGTCGGGCAAGCCCGCCTCGATCGCCGTGGGAATGTCGGGCGCCGCCTTGATGCGCGTCGGCGCGTTGACTGCAAGGATGCGCACCTTCCTCGCACGATGAAACTCGATAAGCGGTCCGCCCACGTTCGGTGTCATCATGGGAATGTAGCCGCTGGCGAGGTCGGCGATGCCGGGCGCCGCGCCCTTGTACGGAATATGGACAATGTCGGGTGCGCCGATCAGTTGTTTGAACAATTCGCCTGCCAAATTGGTGAGCGTCCCGGCGCCGGCCGACCCATAGGAGAGTTTGCCCGGATTGGCCTTCGCATAGGCGATGAGCTCAGCGAGGTTGCGCGCAGGCACCGAGGCGTGGATCACGATCGACGTCGGTGCGTTGCAGAGGATGTAAATGCCGGCAAAATCCTTGAGCGGATCGTAGGGTGGATGAGGGATGATCGCGGGAATGAGCACTTGCGTGCTGGTGTTGCCGAATAGGAAAGTGTGGCCGTCCGGTTGTGCGCGCGCCACTTCGGCGGCACCGGTCACCCCGCCACCGCCGCCACGGTTCTCGGTCACCACGGTGCCGAGCACAGGCTTCATCTTCTCGGCCCAGAGCCGGCCGACCACATCGGTTGCGCCGCCCGGCGAGAACGGAATGACGAGCTTTATGACATGATCCGGATAGGCACGGCTGCGTGGCGCTGCCATCGCGGTGGCCAAGAGGGTCAAGCCGCCGCCCAGCACCTCACGTCGTTTCATGCATTTTCCTCCGCCAGCCACATGCTGGTCATCGTGATCGCGTCGTTCCCTTGAGCTTCAACTAAGGGGTACTCACGTCGTCGCCTCGATCATGGTGCGCAATTCCGGTGTTACCGCGGGCATGATGCCGAACCAGGCGTGGAAGGCCGGCCGCGCCTGGTGCAGCAACATGCCGAGCCCGTTCACCGTCGGATTGCCGCGCTTGCGCGCGGCGGCAAGCAGCGCCGTCTCGCGCGGAATATAGATGATATCTGATACAAGCGCGCTCACCGGCAGAGGATCGAGCGCAAGGTCCAACGGCGGCTCGCCGACCATGCCCTGGCTGGTGGCATTGATCAGCATCACCGCGCCCTCGAGCGCGGCCTTGCGTTCCTCCCATCTTACTGCCGTGATCGGGCCGGCCAGTTCGCTCGCCAATGTCTTGGCGCGCATCAGCGTGCGATTGACCAGGCGAATTTCGCGGGCGCCCGCATCGATCAGGCTGACCAGCACGGCCCGGGCGCCGCCGCCCGCGCCAATCACCACGATCGGGCCTGCGTCTGCACGCCAGCTGGGCTGGGCCTCGCGCACACTTTCGATGTAGCCGAAAGCGTCGTGGTTCTGTCCTTCGAGTGATCCATCCGCCGCCACAACCACGCAGTTCACCGCACCGATGCGACGCGCGAGCGGATCGATTTTGTCGACGATCCCAAGCGCAGCTTCTTTATGCGGGATGGTCAGATTGCAGCCGGAAAAGCCGAGCGCCGGGAGCGCCCGCAGGGCCGCGCGTACGTGTCCGGCGGCAATGGCCAGCGGCACGTAGACGCCGGCAAGCCCGTACTTCGCGAGCCAGTAATTGTGCAGCTTTGGCGAGCGCGAATGCATCACCGGGTCGCCCATCACGCCGGCGAGCAGGAAGCGGTCAGGATGGTCATGGCTCATTCGCGACGATGATCGGCTGAATTGAACGCAATGGTCCGATTGTAACGAGGAATCGAAAACGCACCACAGCGGCGCGATGATCCCGCTCCTTTCCACGTATGGGCATCGCGAAAAATGACCCCCGGTTAGGCCGGGGGTTGCGCTTGGCGAAAGTCGAGCTAAACCAGCTTGACGTTCTTCAGCGGCAGCTGGCGCACCGGCTTGCCGGTCGCCGCGTGGATCGCGTTGAGCACCGCGGGTGCCACCACGCTGATCGACGGCTCGCCGACGCCGCCCCAGCCATCACCGCTCGGCACGAGCACCGCTTCCACCTTCGGCATCTCGGCGAGCCGCATGATCGGGTAGCTGTCGAAGTTCAAATCCACCATCCGTCCGTCCTTGACCCTGCACTCGCCATAGAGTGTCGCGGTCAGCCCGAAGGCGACCGTCCCTTCGATCTGGGCCGCGACCTGGTCGGGGTTGACGACATGCCCGCAATCGAGCGCCACCACCATGCGGTGGACCTTGACTTGTCCGCGGTCGCTCACGGAAACCTCGGCGACGGCGGCCGTAGTGGTACCCTGGTTCATGAACTGCGCAATTCCGCGATGAATGCCGGAAGGCAGCGGCCTGCTCCAATCGGCTTTCTGTGCCGCGGCGTTGAGCACCGCGAGGTGCTTGGGATGTTTGCTCATGAGCGCGCGGCGGAACTCGAGCGGATCCTTGCCCGCTGCGCGCGCCACCTCGTCAATGAAGCATTCCATGTAGACGCCGTTCTGGTTGGTGTTGACGCCGCGCCAGGGCCCGACCGGAACATGGGTGTTGCGCATGACATATTCGATGAGGAGATTCGGCACGGTGTAGCCGAGCTGCGCAGCGTCCGGCTCTTCCCAAAGCCCTTGCAACTGGCGCCGGTCCTTGCCGTTCACGATCCCCGCCGGATTCAACGTCGCGTTGATCGATTGGCCGCATATGCGCACATGCAGCGCGATGAGATTGCCGTCGGAGTCTAGTCCAGCGGCCATCCGGCATTGCGAGATCGGCCGGAAGAAATCGTGCGCCTGGTCTTCCTCGCGGCTCCAGATCAGCTTGATCGGGACTCCAGGAAACTCCTTGGCGATCGCCACCGCCTTATGGACGAAGTCCTGCGTGCCGCCGCGTCGGCCAAAGCCTCCGCCGAGATCTGTCCTGTAGACCTCGCATTGGGCGAGCGGCACGCCGGAGGCTTCCGAAAGCGCGGCGAGCGAGGCTTCCGCATTCTGCGTCGGCACCCATGCCTCGGCTTTCTCGGCAGAAATCCGCACCGTGGTATTCATGGGCTCCATGGTCGCGTGGGCGAGAAAGGGCGTGCTGTAAATCGCTTCGACCTTTTTGGCCGCCGTCTCGATCGCTTTGAGCGCGTCCCCATTCCGGCGGTCGCCGTTGGTAACGGCCGCAGTGAGCCCTTCCTTGAGCTGCTCGGCAATGGTCGCGTTCGATACGGAGGCGTTGGGACCCTCGTCCCACACGATCGGGAGCGCTTCGAGCGCCGTTTTTGCCCGCCACCATGTATCGGCGACGACCGCGACGGCGCTGTCCTTCACCTTCACGACCTTCTGGACGCCGGGGCGGCCCGCAATCTTTGCTTGGTCGTAGCTGGCGACCTTGCCGCCGAACACCGGGCAATCCTTGATCGCCGCGCACAGCATGCCCGGCAGCTTGACGTCGACGCCGAAAATCTTGCTGCCGTCGAGCTTGTCTGCAGTATCGAGCCGTTTCACCGGCTTGCCGGCGATCTTCCAGTCTTTCGGGTCCTTGAGCCTGATCGTTTTGGGATCGGGGGCCGCAAGCTTGGCTGCGGCCGCCGCGAGCTTGCCATAGCTCAATGACCGGGCGGACGCGGCGTGGGTGATTACACTGTCCGCGACGGTGAGTTCGCCAACTGGGACCTTCCACTCCCCGGCCGCCGCCTGCAGCAGCATCATGCGCGCTGCGGCGCCACCGCGGCGCACGTGATCGTGCGAGGTACGGATGCCGCGGCTCCCGCCCGTTGACATCTCACCCCACGCGCGTTTGCGGGCCAGGTTTTGTCCGGGCGTGACCCTTTCCACCGTCACCTTCTTCCAATCGCATTCCAGCTCTTCAGCCACGAGCTGGGCGAGGCCGGTAATGGTGCCCTGTCCCATCTCCGAGCGTGCCACACGGATCACGCAGGTGTCGTCGGGCTTTATGAGGACCCATGCAGTGACCTCGACGCCGTCATCCGCGCTCTGCGCGAGGGCGGAACCGAAGCCGGATTGCAAATTGAATCCGAGCGCGAGCCCGCCGGCGGCGGCGGCGGAGCCGACAATGAATGTACGGCGCGAAAGTTTTCCGGCTTTGCCGCGGAGCGTATTTTTCACGGCAGGCCTCCCTATGTTCTGGACGTGTCGCTGGCCGCCATGTGCACGGCGGCTCGGATGCGCTGATAGGTTCCACATCGGCAGATATTGGTCATGGCCTCGTCGATGTCTTGATCGGTTGGTTTCGGCGTTCGCTTGAGCAATGCAGCAGCAGCCATGATCTGTCCCGACTGGCAATAGCCGCACTGGGGCACGTCGATTGCCGCCCATGCCTTCTGCACGGGATGCGAGCCGTTGGAGGAGAGCCCCTCGATGGTGACAATCCGGTCGGTCGCTTTCACGTCTGCGACGCGGATCGAGCAGGAGCGCTGCACTTCATCGTTGATGTGGACGGAGCAGGCGCCGCATTGAGCGATGCCGCAGCCATATTTCGTTCCGGTGAGGCCGACCTGCTCTCGGATGACCCACAGCAGCGGCGTATCAGGTTCCACCTCCACGTCACGAATGCTGCCATTGATGTTGAGTTGTGCCATGAACTCCTCTCGCGAATGCGTCGTGATCCTCTTGTTCTTGCTTTACGGCGGCGCAGGCCGGTGAATTAGAGGATTGAAGGCGCCTGCGGGCGTTATGCAGCATAGCCCTGCAGCGCGGTCTTGCCTACGCCAGTTCCCCCGCCGTCCCGAGCGACGCGGTGCAGTGCTCCCGTTGTGGTCGCCGCCTCACATCCTTACATTGCAACTCGAGGAGGGCGACGAAAAGAGGCGGACATGGACCGACGACGATCCAATCAACCCGGCGAGCCGGAAATTATTCCGCCCGGCGATGTACGCTCGCGTGGGGCATCATTCGATGGCGCGCAACGCATCTATGTGGCGAGGATTAGTCCCGTCGGCTTTGCGCTCATGGGGGTCATGGTCGCGGTGCTGGCGGCACTCTTTTTCCTATTGTTGGTGGGGGCGTTCGTCGTCCTGCTTCCACTGGCAGGCTTGCTGCTGGCGGTCATCATCGCCATCGGTCTTTTCCGAGTATTGATTTGGCGGCGCCTCTGAGCGCCTAACCTTCCCCTCACGCGCGGCACAAAATGGAGAGCGGGCTGGCACTTTGGCGCCAGCCCGCCCAACCTGATCATGGACATTGAGATGAGAGCGATCGTCCGAAGGGACGCGGACGCCGCGATCAGAGTGCGCTCACTCCCGACTGTTTGAGGAGGTCGGCCATTTTGTTCCGGGCATAGAACATGCGGGTCTTCACGGTTGCTGCGGGCACACCGACGATTTGCGCGACTTCGTCAACCGATTTCTCGTGGTAGTACACGAGGTCGATGACTTCGCGGTGCGCAGGCGAAAGCTGCCGCAGACACTTCTGTACGATCGTGCTGCGATCCTTCTTGTGGGCCACGGTCTCCGGATCGTCGGCCGTATCCTCGATCGTCGCGGCCATCTGGTCGTCCAAGTGCTCGTCGGTCCGGCGCCGCAACGCCGAGAGCGATTTGTAGCGGGCGATTGCGAGCAGCCAAGTCGAGACTTGGGATTTGGATTCGAAGGCCTCGGCCTGGCGCCACACGTCGAGGAAGACCTCGCTCACGAGATCCTCGGCCAGCGACTGGTTTCCCGCCAGGCGGAGAATGAACCGGTACACCCTGACATTATGCCGGGCGTAGAGCACTTGCATGGCGCGCTTGTCGCCGTCGGCAATGAGGCCGATGAGCGCCTCGTCCGACGTCTCTTGCGCAGAACCCCTCAAGTGCGGCGACGCAATGTCGCGCAGCACATACTGATTTTGCATAACGATCCCCTGTTAGTCAGCCCTTAACCAATCTCACTAGCAGAGGGCTGTTGCTTCGATGTTACGTCAGGGGGGAAAAGTGGTTTCGTGGCGGGGATGAATTGTTTCGTCGCAAGCTTAACGACGAAATAAAGGTAATTAGCTACCGGCCGGTGTTTCGTCCGGTGCGGCAATTTTGCCTCAGTCCAGTGGCGATGCCTCGCCGGTTGGGGAGAATAAGTAGCCACCGCCGCGCACGGTGCGGATGACCGAAGGTCGGGCCGGGTCGGGCTCGATTTTCCGCCGGATGCGCATGATTCGCAGATCGATGGCCCGGTCGAAGGCCTCCGCGTCACGGGCATTGGCCAATTCCAGCAGGCGATCGCGCGAGAGCACGCGCTTGGGATTGGCGGCGAAGACCTTCAGCAGGCCATATTCCGACGCCGTGAGCGGATGCTCGTTGCCCTCGTCGTCGCGCAGCGCCCGGGCGTCGTGGTCGAGCCATTTGGTGCCAAATCGCACCCGCGGGGTGGGCGCCGCAGCCGGCGCACCGACCGCTGGCCGCGCTTCTGGCTGAACGGCGCTGCTGCGGCGCAGCACCGAGCGGATGCGCGCCAGGAGTTCGCGCAGCTCGCAGGGTTTGGCCAAGTAATCGTCTGCGCCGAGCTCGAGGCCGACCACGCGGTCGATCGCGCTCGCGGTTGCGGTGAGCATGATGATCGGCGCGCTGATGCGCCGCTTGAGATCGCGGATGATCGACAGGCCGTCCTCCTCCGGCATGTTGAGATCGAGCACGATGAGGTCCGGCATCTGCTGCGCAATCGTGTTGCGCAGACTGGCACCGCCGTCGCACAAGCTGACACTGAAGCCGTGCATGCGCAGATAGTCCCCGACCATCTCGCGTGCGGGCTGTTCGTCGTCCACTACGATGATGTGCTGCGCTTGGGTCATGCCACGGGCAATATCATCTTGAACGTCGCGCCCTTTCCCGGGCCGGCGCTGTCAACCGCGATCCGCCCACCATGCAGATCGACGATACGCTTGACGATCGAAAGGCCGAGGCCGGTCGACGTTTCCCCTGCAGTGGGCTTCGCCGAAAGCCGTTGGAAACGGCCGAACAGTCGGGAAATGTCCTCCGGCGAAAAGCCTGCCCCCTGGTCGCTGACTCGGACCAGTATACCGCCGTCCTCCTGGTCAACCAACAGGTCGATGGCTCCGCCGATCGGACTGTACTTGACGGCGTTGCTTACGAGGTTGTCGATCGCCTCGCGGATGCGATCGGCGTCGCACATGGCCGCATGGTTGGGGGGCGCGGCGACCGTAATGGTCTGTTCCTTGCGTGCGGCGAGCGGCCGGTTCGCCTCCGCCACTTCCTGCACCAGGATCGAGATGTCGACAGGCTCGCGCCGGATGGTGATGTCGAGGGCATCGGCCATCGCGTCAGCTACCAGATCGTCGACCATTTCGGTGAGCCGGTTGGCTGCGTCGCGGATATAGGCGATCTGTACTTTGACATTGTCATCGAGCGCACCGGCTGCGGCGATCATCTCTTTCAATATTTCGGTTCGGCCGAGGATCACGCCGAGCGGATTTTTCAAGTCGTGTGCGACCGTGCCGAGGATCTCGCTCTTGAAAGCGTTCGCTTGTCGCAGTCGTGCCCACTGGGCGGTGAGCCGACGGTTGGCGTTCGTCAACTCTTGCGTGCGCGCGGCAACCCGCTCCTCGAGGCGCGTGTTCGCCCCTTGCAATTGCTCATACAGGATGACGTTATCGAAGGCGATGGATAGGCGACTGCAGAAGATCTCGACGAGCGTGCGATCGGTGCTGGAGAGTTGACGCGGTGCTTCAAGCACGACTACGACCTCACGTCCGCTCATAGTGCTGATGTAGAGGACCGAGCGACGCGGCGAGAACTCGTGGTGCCGGCGGGCGAATGCCTCGGCAACAAGCCGTCGCAGGTCGTAGTCGAGAATTTGCGACACCTCACTGCCAATGAAACGGCTATAGCAGCCCGAACCCGCGAGTACCGAGAAGGTCTCGCGAGTGTCTTGCGCTTCGCGCAGCACTAGGATTCCGGCGCAGTCGACGTTCAGCAACGAGCCAATCTGAGTGAGAACGCCTTCCGCGAGCCGCTGCATCGACTTGAAGTCGAACAAGGTCGATGCCGCCTCGATGATAATTTCGAGTCCGCGCCGGGTTTCCACCATGCGCTGCAGCTGTTGGTAACTGCGCAGCGCCGCGGTCAAGGAGGTAAACAGCTTGTCGGCGGTGAGCTCAGTCTTGGCCTTGTAGTCGTTGATGTCGTAATCGACGATGACACGGCGCTCCGGCGCTTGGCCCGGTTGGCCGGTACGAAGGATGATGCGCACGGTCTCGTTCTTGAGGTCTTTGCGAATGAATTCCACCAGGCCGAGTCCGGCGGTATCGGTCTCCATGATGACATCGAGCACGACGACGGCGACGTCGGGATGGCGGCGCATGAGCTCGCGGCCCTCGGCCGCCGAATAGGCCGATAAAATTTCAAGACCTTGTCCGTTAAGACGGTAGTCGCTGAGCGCGAAACGCGTGCCATCGTGGACAGCCGGCTCATCGTCGATCACCGCCACTTTCCAACGCGGACCTTGCTCGGCCGGTTTGCCGCGCGGATCCTCGATCAATTGGACGATGTCGTCCTCAGCCATCCGCTTCGTCCGTCATTGTGCGGCCTGCGCCGGCTGCGATTCGCCGGGCGCGACGCGGGGCAGCGTGATACGAAACCGCGTCCCCCAGCCGAGCCGGGATTCGAAGGCCAATCGGCCGCCAAGCTGCTGCGTGACGAGATTGAAGATGATGTGGAGGCCAAGCCCGGTTCCGCCCTCGCTGCGGCGCGTCGTGAAGAAAGGATCGAACGCGCGACGCTGGATCTCGTCGCTCATGCCGATTCCGTCGTCGGACACGAAGATGTCGACGTCGTCGCGCACTTGCCTCGCCTCGACGATGACGCTTCCGGCGCGCCCGTCGGGAAAGGCATGAATGACGCTGTTGAGGAACAGGTTGGTCAAGACCTGCCCATAAGAGCCCGGATAGCTGTCCATGCTGATGGCGGGCGGCACGTCGACGGTCAACGTGATCTGCGATTTCTTCAACAAGGGACGCAAGCTCGCGACGATTTGGTCCGTCGATTCGCGCAGATCAAAGGGCCGCCGGTCCGCGTGGCTGCGGTCGACCGCCACTTGCTTGAACGATTGCACAAGTTCGCCCGCCCGCTGCAGGTTGGTGACTAGTTGGTTGGCCGCATCGCGCCCGCCCTCGAGGAATTCGTCGAGACGCGAGCGGCGCAGCGGGCCTGACTCGACTTCTCGCGCGAATTCGTCGCACCTGCGCGCGAAACTTGAGGCCACGGTGAGGCTGATGCCGATCGGATTATTCACCTCATGTGCAACTCCCGCCACGAGGCCGCCGAGCGCCGCGAGCTTTTCCGCGGCAATCAGATTTTGCTGCGCCTCGCGCAGGTCCTCGAGCGCCTGCTCCGCGCGATCCCTCGAGGCGCGCAATTCGTTCTCTGCTTTGCGCTTGGCAATGGCGTTTTCGCGAAACACCGCTACTGCACGCGCCATCTCGCCGATTTCGTCGCGGGCCTGCGTTCCTTGAATGACCTGGTCGTATCTCTCCGACACGACGCCGTGCATGGCGGCCATGATTTCCTTCAGCGGTAATATGATGCTGCGGGCGATCAGAGCTCCGATAACCACGATCAAAGTCAGAAAGATGACCGCCACGAGCGCGACGTTCTGGTAGATATTGGCGAGAGTGTGGTCGAAGCTTCCCTGCGCCTGCAGCTCGCGCAGCGTCATCTGCGCGGAGAGTTTATTGATCACCGAGATCATGGCGGCCTGGTTGTCGTCGATCGCGGTCTTCAGCAGATTGGTTCGCATCGAGAATTGCTCTGCCAGGGTCTTCAGGCCGTCGCCGAAGGCGGCGGCCCGCTGGGCCAGCGCGGTCAGTGCCGTGCGCTGCAGGTTATTTTCCGCAAGATCGATCATCACCGGGATTGTCTGCTCGACGGTGGTGATGTTTTTGCGCGCCTCGTCGGCGGCGTCCGATGCCAGTGACAGATAAAACGCATTGGCGGCAACGAGGCTCGCGGTGAACGCCTCGCGCGACTTTCCCAGCGAAGGCAGCAGCAAAGCATCGCGCGTGCCGATCGCTCCCTCAATGATCGCGTAAAGGCCTGCCATTTCCCGCGCTGGCTTGAGTACGTCGCTCTCGTAGGTGTGCGCGATTGTCGTCTGGAGCGCGCGGACCTCACCAAAGCCCTGAAGAAAGCGTTCGGTGACGGCGCGCAGTTCGTCGGTGGATCCCGATAGAACCGGATCTGCCGCAGCGCGGCTGCGAAGCGTGCTTAGAACCTCGCCATGCAGTCCAAGAATTTCGGTCAGGACCTCTTGGCTCGGCTGGTTGATGTAGCGATGGATGAGGTTTTGTAGGCGGCTGGCTTCGCTTTCCAGCAAGACTAGGAGCTTGTCGGATTCGCGCACCGTGCGCACGTCGTCCCAGGCGCGGCTGAGAACATTGGCGCCGTTCCAGATAAGCGCCGCCAGAATGATGGCGGCCGTCGCGTTGAGTGCGGCAATCAAGAGCAGGCGCCACCTGATCGGCAGCGCCCGCACGACGCTTTGCGTCTCCTGGTCAAGACTTCGCCGCGGCCGCACAGATCGTGCCGCCGATTGTTGCTCCTTCAGCGCAATCAAGTCGACAGTCATTGAACCTTTCGAATGCGCTCGATCAATTGGCGCAAGCCGGGATCGGTGACCGTCTCCGCATAGATCGTGTTCATTGCCTGCTCGAACGGCGTGCGGTCGAACTCGGTGATGATCGTGTTTCCCGCTGCCCGCGCCTGCTCGCGCGACCGCTCCTCCAACCCGGTCCACAAGCCACGCATGTATGCGCTGGACTTGCGCGCCGCATCGCGAAAAATGGTCCGGTCTTCCGCCGACAGGCTTTCCCACGCGCGCGGCGACATAACAAGCACCTCGGGTCCCATCGTATGCTCGGTCAAGGTATAGTAGGGGGCGAGCTTGTAGTGGTTGGTCGTGACATAGGAAGGCCAGTTGTTTTCCGCGCCGTCGATCAATCTGGTGGAGAGCCCTGTCGATACCTGCCCATAGGGGAGCTCTATAGGTTCGGTGCCAAGCGCCTTGATCATCGCGACCATCAGCTCGGATTGCTGGACCCGAATTCGCAACCCCTTCATGTCCGCGAGCGTGCGGATCGGCCTCACGCTGTTGTAGATCGACCGCGATCCCGAATCGTAGAAAGTCAAGCCGACAAAACCGTGGCGCTGCGAGCCGGCCAGGATCTCGTCGCCGATCGAATGATCGAGCACCTTGTGAAGGTGCTCGAACGAGCGAAACAGAAACGGCAGCGCGAGCACGTTTGCCGCCGGAATCAACGACCCGATCGGCGCGACATTGGTGCGATTGAGATCGATCGCGCCAACCCGCGTCTGTTCGATCGTCTCTTTCTCTTCGCCGAGTTGGCGTGAATGGAACACGCGAATGCGGTGGCGGCCGCCGGTGCCCTCCTCGACGAGTCGTGCCATGAACATGAGCGCCTGAACGGTGGGATAATCTTCAGATTGCGTATCGGCAACGCGAAACTCGCGTGCGTCGGCGAAAGAGATAGCCGCTGAGACGGCCATGCAGAGCGCCGCCGCTTTCCAGAAATTCATGCGCAAAATGAAGGACATGACCCGTGCCCGTTGGTGCGTGCCGACGGCAACCGAGAGTACCGGTTTCGGCCGAAGTCCGTCAATCGACGTGGCACCCCGGTACGGCGGCGCGCGCGCATCCCGGAAGAAATCCCGTTGAGGAGATCGAAAAAAGCCCCCCAAGATGGCTGTCGGCAAGTGCGTCGGCCACCCACGAGCACGCCCCGCGATCTTAAGAGCCCGACGGGCGCCATATGGGTAATCATTGGGAGGAATCGATGAACGAAAATTATGCCCGCTTTTCGCGCCTGCAAATCGATCGTCCACACCCGCGGGTGCTGCGGGTGATCATGAACAGGCCGGAGAAGCTCAATGCCGTCGACGGCAAGATGCACCGGGAGCTGACCGAAATTTGGCGCGCTATCGATACCGATGCGAATGTCAATGCGGTTGTGCTCACTGGCGCTGGCAAAGCGTTTTCGGCCGGCGGAGATCTTGACCTACTCGACGACATGATTGCGGATTTCGACACCCGCATCCGCGTGTGGAAGGAAGCGCGCGACATGGTCTACAACCTGATCAACTGCAACAAGCCGGTCGTCTCGGCCATCAACGGCGCGGCGGTAGGTGCAGGGCTAGCATTGGCAGTTCTCGCGGACATTTCGATTGCCGGCGCATCGGCGCGTCTCATCGACGGCCATACCAAGCTCGGCGTCGCCGCCGGCGATCATGCGGCAATCATCTGGCCTCTCCTGTGCGGCATGGCGAAGGCCAAATACCATCTGCTGCTGTGCGAGACCCTCTCGGGTGCGCAAGCCGAGCGCATCGGTCTGGTGTCCCTCGCCGTGCCCGACGAGGAGCTGCAGGACCGCGCACTGGAGATTGCCGTGCGCTTGGCGGAGGGCGCTCCCAACGCGATTGCATGGACAAAATACGCGCTGAACAATTGGTTGCGCTCAGCCGGGCCGATCTTCGATGCCTCCCTCGGCATGGAATTCCTCGGCTTCAGCGGACACGAAGCGCCGGAAGGCGCGGCGGCGCTGCGCGAGAAGCGCGCGCCGAGATTTCCACAGAGACGCACGTGAAGGCGAGCTGCTGAACGATCGAAGGCGGCCAGCACTATATCGCGCGAGCATCGCCGCCAACCGATCAATGCATGACGGTTCCGCCATCCACCGCAATCGTTTGTCCTGTGACCAGCTGGCTTGAATCGGAAACTAACCAGTGAACGGCGCCGAGCAGATCGGACGGGTTAAGATTTCGCGCGATCGCCTGACCCATCCTGATGGTATCGAGTGCCTTTTCCGCCTTTTCCGCGAAGAATTCGCGCGCCCCCTCGGTCAAGACCGCACTCGGCGCGAGGGCATTGACGCGGATGTTGTCGCGGCCGAGTTCGCGGGCGAGCCCGCGAGTGAGCCCGATAACGGCGGCCTTGGACGTCGTGTAATGCAGGCCGTACGGCATTCCGTACGTAGCTGCCAGCGAGGCGACATTGACGATGCTGCCGCCGCCGGCCTGTCGCATGGCCGGGACGACCGCCTTGCAGCAGTTCCAGATCCCTTTGACGTTGACAGCCATTGCAGCGTCCCACTCGGTCTCGGCGATAGTATCGAACCGGCCGCCCTTGAGCCCACCGAAAAGCGCCGCGTTGTTGATGAGCGCGTCAATTCGTCCGAACGCATCAAGCGCCGTGCGCGCCATGTCCAGTGCCGATGCTGCGCTCGCCACGTCCAGCTTAGCGGTAATCGCCGTACGGTTTTCTGCTTGCAGGAGCTTGAGCGTCTGCGCGCAGTCGTTGATATCCGCGATCACCACCCGAGCGCCGTGGCCTGCGAGATATCGGGCATATTCCTGGCCAATGCCACGCGCGGCGCCCGTGATGACGATGACTTTCCCCTCGATCTTCATGCTTGCCCCTTGTCAATGCGTCGGCTTGATGCCGAGCTCATGAGCAATCGTTGCAACCTTGTCGCGTTGTTCCTCGGTTGCTCGCGCGAACTCGGCGGGCCCGCTGATGTTGAGTATTTGTCCGGTGGCGACGAGGCGCTTCCCAATCAGCGGGTCGGCTGCAACGATCGAGCGAATATCAGCGGCGATGCGCTCGCGAAGCTCGTTCGGCATACCGGACGGCCCGAACAAGCCGACGAGGCCATCGAAGGTAAGCTCGCCGTAACCCGCCTCTTTGACCGTGGGAATGTCGGGCGCGGCGGGCGCGCGAATGCTGTTGGTGACCGCCAGCAACTTGATTTTTCCGGTCTGAAGCTGAGGCCTTACGATCGCGAGTGCCGCCATATACATCTGTACGCGCCCTTCGGCGAGATCGTTGGCGGCCTCGACCGGATTCCGATAGGGCACCTTGGTCATGGCCAGGCCGTTGCGCTGTAAAAATCCGGCAAGCAGGAAGTCCAGCGCGCCGGTGACCCCCGCCCAGTTGAGCTTGCCCGGTTGCGCTCGCACCTGAGCCACGAGTTGCTGTAGCGACCCGGCTTCCAGCGAAGTGTATGCCGCGATGGTGATGAGGGTGTTGGAAACCCTTGCGATAGGCAGGAGATCGCTTGGGTTGTAGGGCAAGTTATCATGCAGATAAGGATGGGCGGTAAATGAGGAGGTGGGAGTCACAAGCAACAAATGATCGTCATGAGCGCTGGCGAAGGCGCCGATCGCGACGATCCCATCGCCCCCCGGGCGGTTTTCCACCACCACGGGTTGGCCCCAGCGTGCGCTCAGCCGATCCGCCAGCAGTCGAGCGCCGATATCCACTCCCGAACCCGGACCGAGCGGCAGCAGGAATTTAACCGTGCGCTGAGGCCAGCTCTGTGCCAGCGCCGCCGACCCCGAAAGCAGGAACGGCGCGAGCAGGCCTAAAATGAGCAGCAAGCGCCGAGCCCTGCGCATGGGCTCGTGCGCTCTCAGGTGGGAGAACGGCCGCGACATTTGCGCATTTCCTCTTGATTGGCGGCAGGATCATTCACGATACGCGTCGCGATTCTGCACCGAGCACAAATGACGTGGTACTGTTGCTACTCGCGGCCCGCGACATTTTGCAGCTCGTTGTGGCCTGGCGAATGGGAAGGGGACGCCGGGCATCTCGGCAATCTTTAAACTAATCGATCCATTGAACGTTCCCGCGCGAGCACCTTGTCCACCATCTCGCCGGCAAGCCCGAGATAGGCCGCCGGATCGCACATCTTCTCGAGTTGCGCGCGGGTGAGGTGGCGCGAGACATCGCCGTCGCGCGCCAGCACTTCCACTAACGGTTCGCCGCTGGCCGTGACCTTGCGGCAGATGTCGTAAACGAGGTCGTGCGCCCGCTGGCGCCCAAGATGGGGCCCAAGCCCCATCATGACGGCTTCTGAGACGATCGTGCCGCGGGTGAGATCGAGATTGGCCCGCATCCGATCGACATCGACCTCAAGCCCCGACAGCATGAGCTTGGTCTGCGCGAGCGCGCCCGAGGCGAGCAGAAAGATTTCAGGCAGTGCAATCCACTCGATCTCCCATGGGCCGGTCGACCGCTCGTGGTCGGCGACGGCAGCCTCGAGCAGGGCTGCGACCTGCTGGCGCACCAGCGCGGTGGCGGCGTGGATGTAAAGGCACGAGATCGGATTGCGTTTCTGCGGCATGGTGCTCGAGGAGCCGCGGCCCTCATGGAATGGTTCGTAAACCTCGGCCACCTCGGTCTGCATGAGCAGCTTGACGTCCATGGAAATCTTTCCGAGCGTGCCGGTGAGAAGGCCGAGAAAGCAAGCGACTTCGCCGATGCGGTCGCGCAGAGTGTGCCAAGCGATATCCGGCTGGCCGAGCCCGAGTTCCTGCATCAGTTCCGCTTGCACCTTGAGGCCATCGCTGCCGAGCGAGGCCAGCGTCCCGACGGCTCCGCCGAATTCGCCGACCAGAACGCGCGGCCTCAACTGCGCCAACCGCTCACGGTGTCGCTGCATCGCGGCGAGCAATGCCGCCGTCTTGAATCCGAACGTGAGCGGCACGGCCTGCTGGAGATTGCTGCGGCCGGCCATAGGCGTGTCGCGGTAACGGCGGGACAGGTCAGCGAGCGCGCTGGCGATTGCATCCATGTCCTGTTCGACAAGTTCGAGCGCAGCTCGCACTTGCAGGATTGCCGCGGTATCGGTGATGTCCTGCGTAGTAGCACCCCAGTGGCACCATTCGCCGAGGCCCTCGGCGCACAGCTCCACGATTTGCTGCACAATGCCGAGGATCGGATAACCGATCCGCTCGGTCTGCTTCTTCAGGCGCGCGAAGTCGATGTTCTCGATGCGGCACTGACGCACGATCTCGCGGGCGGCATGCTCGGGGATGATGCCGACGCGCGCCTGCGCACGTGCGAGGGCTGCCTCGATTTCGAGGCAGTAAGAGGTCCTAGCTTCGTCGGAGAAAATCCGCCGCATCTGCAGCGTGCTGAAAATATCGCAGAAGATGGCGGAATCGAGCGCCGTCGCGGTCATGCTTTATCTCCGATCACGCCGATCTGGTAGAGCGTGAGCGGTGTCTTCACGCGACTTTGCGCCCGCGGGCAAGCGCGTCGATATGCGCGAGCACATCTTCGATATGCATGACGTCGGCGTATTTGTGATGCAGATCGAATAAGTTGACCTTGTGGCTGATGACCGAGCGGTCGTAGGTGCATTCCTCCACCACCACGTTGTGGAAGCCGTAGGAATAGGCATCGACGGTCGAGGCGCGCACGCAGCCGGACGTGCTTTCACCGCAAATGATCAGATTATCGATGCGATTTTGCTGAAGATGCGCGATCAAGGGCGTGCCGAAGAACGCCGAAGCCCGCTCTTTGTAGATGACGAGTTCGCCCGCTACCGGGGCAAGCTCGGCTTTGATGGCGTAGGTGTCGTCGGCCTCGCGGCCGATGTTGCGGTTGGTCGAATGCACCCCGCCGGTGTCAACATGGCGAGTCGTATAGATGATCGGTATGCCGGCCCTGCGCGCGGCGCCAAACAAACCCTGGGTCGGCGGAAGCGCCCTCCACGCATGTTCGCCGCAGGAGCCGGAGAATTCCCGATCGACCTCCTTCACCGGACGATCGCCGCCGCGATACGCCTTATTGTAGAGATCGATGGCGAGCACCGCGGGATTGTCGCCCACATAGAGCTTGCGGCGATAGGCTTGGTAGATCTGGATCGTGTCGGCGTCGATGAGGTCCTTCCAGCAATGGTCTTCGAAGTCGCGCGCCATGACGTGCTCCCTATTTGAGCGGGGAATAGCGGGTCGCGAATGGCCCCTATCATGCCTCGCCATTCACCATTTGCGCTAATTATTACTCCATCCGCACGTTCTTGGCGAAATCATAATCGGCGGAATGGTCGCATTCGTAGATTTGCACGCGGCGCGAGCGGTCATAGCTCGGGTCGAACACGCTCTTCAGGAATGCGCGCTGCAGCGCCCAGGCGGCTTCGGCCTGCTCGCGGCGATACCGACCGGGCATAGTATCGTTGAGCCAGCCGTGAGGAGCGCCAGGATAGACTTTAATCGTATAGCTCTTGTCGTGATGATCGAGACAGTCGCGCAGGCGGCGCACGTCGTTGAGCGAGATCACGTGGTCGGCTTCGCCGAAGATTCCGAGAACCGGACATTCCACCGCGGCGACGATCTCCTCGAGCGGCTTGGGATAACGCGAGCTGATCTGCCACTCGCGCGCCGAGGCAGCTCCGTACCAGATGATCGCCGCTGCAATCGGCCGCTGCGCCGCCAGCACCAGCGGATGGCGTCCGGTCTGGCAGACGCCGGTCACCGCGATTCGTGACGCGTCGACCCGCGGTAGCGCGATGAGGTGGCCAATCGCGGCTTCGAGAAATGCCACCGCTTCGGGATCGCTGATGTCGTAGCCGACCTCCCCGCGGTGGAGTGCCGCCTGATCCGGATGCTTGTGAAAGAAATCCGGCGCAATGCACACGTATCCGTCCCTGGCATAGCGCTCCGTCAGATCACGCGTGTGCTGCACCATGCCATAGCGTTCGTGCATGAGCACGACGGCGGGGCCGCGGCTATCCGTTTCAGGAACGGCGAGAAAGGCGGGGAGCTCCCCTGCACAGTGCACTGTTTTGGTGACGATAGCGGACATGGGTCTCGGAGGAATGGACGCCCGGCAGATCGACCTCACGCGACCTAAAGTACGATGCTCGGATTGCGTAGGTTGCGATCGCAGTCGATCAGGTTGACCTGTCGAACCTGGATCTGCCAGCGCTCCGCGCTGTGCACGAAACGGTGGCCGCACCAGCCCGATAGGAATCGCGTTCCATCGACACGGAACTCGCTGATCAGGAAGTTGGAACGAACCATGCGCGCGGCGCCTTCGCGCGTGGCGAAGACTTCAATGTTGGAAACGAGCCGCACGGTTCGCGACTTCGGCGCTTGCGACCAAGCATAGCCGGTGCGCAGGCGAAAGATGCGGTCTTCCATGCGCCGGCGATCGTCGAACGAGATGGCGATCTCACGCCGGGGATCTCCGCCGCTGGGCGTGCCCGGCACCCAATAGATACATTCGGGCGCATACATCGCGAGCCAATCATCGAAGCGAAGCTCATCGAGCAGACGGGCCTCGCGTTCGACGAGCAGCCGGAACTGGTCGCGCACCTCGGGAGCTGTGATCACCAGCTCCTCCCGTTGCCAATCGGTGAAGTGCTCCACCAGTTTCCGGTAGAGCTCGTCATTGACGTAGTAGGAACTGATCGCGGGATCGTGCGCGGTTTGCATCTGCACGGTCACGGCTCGCGTTGAACGACGAGTTTCGGCGTCGTCTTCATCAGTCGCTTCCATTCCTTGATGTACTCCCGCATGAACACTTCGTCGGTGGCCGGCGCCGTGATGATGCCATTCGCGTGCGTCTTCACGCGGCCGGGAATGCCGAGTCCCCGATGCATATAAATCCATTCGTCCTCTTGGCACGCGAGGCCGCGCTGGATCTCTTCGAAATTCGCGAGGTCGTCGACCTCGCCGAAATTGGGGAACTGCTCCTGGGTGCGCATGCGCAACGCATTGATATCGTCGACGGCGCCGTCGAGCGTACCGTCCTCGTCCACGACCGCCGTGCCGTACCAAGTGACGTCGGTTTCACCGACGGAAATGGGGTTGAACACCTGGATGTGGTTGCCCAAGAGCGAGAAGTTGGGAAAAACGTTGATGTTGACAGGCTCGGAAGAGGCGAGATCGAGAATGTCTTCCGCTTTGGCACCGAACCGCTGCCGCAGCGCCTCCGCGTAGTGCTCGCTGCCCGGCGCAGGGCCTTCCACCGCCCACAATCCCCCGGCTCGCCGCTCTATGTTGGGTCGTTTGTCCTTGAAATGATGGCCGTTGCCCATATAGGCGATGTACATCGGCGCGGTGTCCGGCGAGTTCTTGTAGTAGGACATGCCCCTGTTCGCGACGTCGGCCTGGCGATTCTCCATCTCCAACAGCGACCGGTGCGAGAACACCACGTGATAGCCGTCGCCGGAATTGTCGTAGGCTAGCTTCCAGTTGCCCTTGTACTTGAGCCTGTTCGCCTCGCATACTCGAATCCGTCCTTTCGGTTGCCGCTCCAGCCATTCGTCGATCGGCTTGGTGATAGGCCCGAGATAATCGAGAAGCGAGGGCGCATCGGGGTTGAGCGTTGCGAAGATGAAACCGCGATAGCTGTCCACGCGCGGCACCTGCGCGACATTGTACTTCGCATCGTCGAAGTCGCAGGCGTAGCCGTCGGGCCAAGGGACGGCACGCAGCTTGCCCGTGTTGAGATAGCTCCAGCCATGATACGGGCAGGTGAATATGCGCGCCGAGCCTTTGTCCTTGCGGCAAAGCGTGGTGCCGCGATGCGCGCAGCGATTGAATAGGGCGCGGATCTTGCCGTGGGTGTCGCGCAACAGGATGATGGGCCGCAGCCCCAGGCGTACGGTGATGTAGTCGTCGTTCGCGGGGATCTGACTCTCGTGGCCCAGGTAGACCCAGACTGCACCGAAGATGTTCGTCATCTCCAAATTGAAGATGGCGGGATCGGTGTAGATCAGCCGATGGACGCGATCCTCTTGGACGAGTTCGTCCCAATCGTAGCGGTCGACGCTGTCGATCCGGGATGCATTGAGATTTTCCAGCATGCGTTATCTCTCCGCTGGCCTGCTGCCGTACTCTTTCCCTGTGCGCATGGGCGCATCATGCATCCGTCTAGAAAAAATCGAAATACTCGTTGTGTTCCCAGGCGGTCGGCTCGTCGCTCTCCTGTACACCGGTCTCCTTGAGCCATTGCGCAAACCGGCCCGCCTCGTTGCGCTTGAGTTTGAGGAAATAATCGATGAATACGTCGCCGAGTTCGCGCCGAAACAACGCTTCGCGCTCGAGCGCGTCCAGCGCGGCCGGTAAGTTCGTGGGCAGGGGCGGCAGCTTCGCGTTATAGGGGTCATCCTCGGGGGGGCCGGGATCGAGCCGGTGCTCGATGCCGTCGAGTCCAGCCACGATCTGCGAAAGAATAAAGAGGTACGGATTGGCTGCGGGCTCGCCGATCCGGTTCTCCAGCCGCGTGGCTTCGTCTCCCGGGGCGCCCAGCACGCGGATCATGACGCCGCGATGGTCGTAACACCATGACGCCCGGTTGGGCGCGAGGGAATTTGGCCGAAATCGGCGGTACCCATTGACGGTCGGGGTCGCAAACGCGGTCGAGGCCGCCGCATGTCGCAGTAATCCGCCAAGAAAGATAAGGCCCAGCGGAGACAGATGTTCGCGGCCGCGCTCCGCCGTGAACAGATTGCGCCCGCTCTTCGCTTCGAACAAAGACTGATGCAGGTGCCAACCGCTCGCATAATAGCCTTTGAGCGCCGGCCGGCACATGAACGTTGCGAAATACCCCATCCGGCGACAGATTTGTCGCGCCGCCGTGCGGAACAGCAGCGCATGGTCTGCGGCCTCCAGCGCTGGCCGCGCGGCAAAGGTGCATTCGAGTTGGCCCGGCCCCCACTCGTTCTCGATCGAGCGCAGCGGCAATTCGATTGTCTTGAAATGATCGGTGAGCGCGGAGAGCACCGGCTGCATCAAATCCATGTTGGATTCGGAGTGGTAGGAAAAGCCCGGTTCTACCGGGGCCGTTTTGATCGGCTGCCCACGTACGCCGGGAAAGCCAATATTGTCCTCGCCAAGCTCATCTTGCGCCACGCGCAGTAGGTACCACTCGATTTCCAGCCCGACGCGTAAGTCCATGCCCTTGTTGCCGAGCCGCTGTAGCTGCGTGCGCAGCAAATGCCGCGGCGAGAAATGAAACGGCACGCCGCTGTTGAAATATTCATCGCAAAGCACCCAGGCGGTGCCCGGCGCCCACGGCAGCACGCGGAAGGTGGAAGGATCAGGAACGATCGTGAGGTTGGGAGAGCCCGTCATCTCGTCGAGACCCATCCCGCCGCCGCGCGTGAACGAAGCAAATGTGCGGGCATTGGCGGAATCGAGCGTGGTGGTCGCGACGTTGATGTTGTAGCCGGTCTCAAGCGCACCGAGGAAAGCCGGCACTGTGACTGCCTTGGCGCGTGCGGCGCCGTGCGGATCGGCCCAGGCAAGGCGCACGAGATTGAGGTCGTCCTTCTCGACCCTGCGCCTGAGCTCGTCGGCTCGCCGTCGTTGCTCGTCGGTCCATAGGTCGTGCCGTTCGATGAATGCGAGAGGCTTTTTCACCTATGCCATTTCCGTGGAATGCCGCGGCAGGGCTGCAATCTAGATGACGCGGTGCCGGCGATCCAGATTGAGAGGCACGACGCGCGTGGCATTGACGCAAGAGGCGCCTGCCGATTTGATCCTGCCGTGGCAGCACAAAAGGTGTGAAGCATGAGAATCCGCGCGCCGAAGGATTTTTGGTCGGGCGTGATGTTCTGCGCCTTTGCCGCCGTCGCCCTCTTTGCCGCGTGCGGATATTCCATGGGAAGTGCCGGCAGGATGGGGCCAGGCTATTTCCCGCTGCTACTCGCGAGCCTGCTTGGTGCGCTCGGAGCGGCGCTAATGGGGCGCTCGATCCTCGTTGGCGGTGAGCCGGTCGCGCGCCTGCAGGTGTTACCGCTAGCGGTGATTGCAACTGCGATATGCCTGTTCGGCCTTCTCATCGAGCCGCTTGGGCTCATCGTTTCGCTCGCCGTGTTGACGGTGATGTCGGCTTGGGTCGGCGCGCAGTTCCGGTTAGCCGAGACGGTCGCATTGGCGGCCGCGCTGATCCTCTTTTGCGTCGGCGTTTTTGTCTATGCCCTCGGCCTTCCGCTCAATCTCTGGCCGAGCATGTAGAATGGACGTGATCTCGAATCTCGGCCTGGGATTTTCCGTCGCGCTGACCATCCAGAACATCACTTACTGCTTGATTGGCGCGCTGCTCGGAACCCTTATCGGTGTATTAC
Organism: Xanthobacteraceae bacterium; assembly: GCA_035263865.1. Taxonomy (GTDB): domain Bacteria; phylum Pseudomonadota; class Alphaproteobacteria; order Rhizobiales; family Xanthobacteraceae; genus VAZQ01. The sequence goes on along the minus strand of DATFQX010000130.1, from coordinate 29,572 downwards.
CCGGCATTGGCCCAGTGACCACAGTGGCCATGCTGCTGCCGATCTCGTTCACGCTACCGCCAGAATCCGCGATGATCTTGCTCGCCGGGATTTATTACGGCGCTCAGTATGGCGGCTCGACAACTGCCATCCTGGTCAATATCCCGGGCGAGGCCTCATCCGTCGTCACTACGATCGACGGTCATGCGATGGCGCGGCAGGGGCGGGCCGGGCCGGCGCTGGGCATCGCTGCGTTAGGTTCCTTCTTCGCCGGTTGCGCCGCGACGCTACTGATCGCGCTTGCCGCGCCGCCGCTCGCGACCATCGCATTGCAATTCGGCCCAGCCGAATATTTCTCGTTAATGGTCTGCGGCTTGATCGCAGCGGTTGTTCTGGCGCGGGGATCGCTCTTGAAAGCCATCGCGATGGTCGTGCTCGGCTTGCTGCTCGGCCTCGTCGGGACCGACGTCAATTCCGGCGCACGACGTTTCAATTTCGGCATGACGGGCCTTGCCGACGGCATCGAGTTTGTCGCGATCTCGATGGCGATCTATGGCATCGCCGAGGTCGTTTACAATCTCGAGCAGAAGCAGGCGGCGAAAATGGTCACCGGCGCGCTGGGTCGCGTGTGGCCGAGCTTCGCGGACGTCAAGCAGTGCGCGGGCTCGATCCTGCGCGGCACCGGCCTTGGCGCGATTCTCGGCGTGCTACCCGGCGGCGGCGCGCTGCTGGCATCCTTTGCGGCCTACACGGTGGAGAAGAAAGTCGCGAGCGCGCCGCGGCAATTCGGCAGCGGCGACATCAGGGGCGTCGCGGCGCCGGAATCCGCCAACAATGCAGGCGCGCAGACGTCGTTCATCCCGATGCTGACGCTGGGCATCCCTGGGAATCCCACCATGGCGATGATGATCGGGGCACTGATGATTCACGGCATAGCGCCGGGCCCGCGCGTGATGACGGATCGTCCGGGACTGTTCTGGGGGCTCATCGCCAGCATGTGGCTCGGCAATCTCATGCTTGTGGTACTGAATCTTCCGCTGGTCGGCATCTGGGTGAGATTGCTGCGCGTGCCTTATCGGCTGCTCTATCCCGTCATCATCGTGTTCTGCTGCATCGGCGCCTATACCATCAACAACAAGGCGTTCGACGTGTTTGTGATGTCGTTCTTCGCAATCTTCGGCTACGTGGCACTCAAGCTCGAGTGCGAGCCGGCGCCGCTCATTCTCGGCTTCGTTTTGGGGCCGATGATGGAGGAAAACCTTCGCCGCGCTCTTCTGATTTCGCGCGGCGATCCGATGGTTTTCCTGCAGGAGCCGATCAGCCTCGCTTTCCTGGTGTTGGCAGCGGGGCTTTTGGTTGTGATGGCGGTGCCGGCCATTCGGATCAGACGCGAAGAGGCGCTCAAGGAGTAGCTTAGGATCGTTTGAATAAGGAGATGATCCAGCTCCAGAGCGCCTTCGCGAGCAGCGCAAAGCCTGAGATCGGCTTTGCCGTTGCTGTCGGGCCAGCATTTGCCGCGGTGGGAGGCGACGGCTGCGTTGGGGACGGCTGCGTCGCTCCGGGTACGGGAGCCGGGGACCGTTCCTGCGCGAGCTGCTCCTTCAACCGCGTCGCGAATTGGTTCATGAGCTGTGCGGCCGTTGCCTGGATGATGCCGACGCCGCGGCCGTACTGCGCCACCGCGCCGGATAGTGCGAGATTGGTGTGCACCAGCACTTTGGAGCCGCCGCCCGCCGGTTCGATCCGAAAAACCGAAGCTGCATTGGCGCCGCCGCGCCCCTTCGCGTCGGTGCCCTGCGCCGCGACGCGTGCCGTGTAGGCTTGCCCGTCGATCTGCTCGAATTTGACGATGCCCGCGAAGGTCAACGCCACCGGGCCGAGTCGCACGTTGATCTTGCCTTTATAGGTGCTCTGATCGACGACCTCGGTCAGCTCGGCACCCGGCATGCACGGCGCGATGCGCTCGATGTCGAGCAATACTTTCCACGCCTCGGCCGGCGGCAGCGGCACTTCGAATGAATTGTCGAATTCCATGTGAGCTCAATTCTTGCCAGCGCGCGCTGCCGAGGCGCCGGCGATGCGGCCGAAGACCGCACCCGACGTGAGCCCGGAGCCTCCCGGATAATTGAAATAGAACAGCCCGCCGACCAGTTCGCCGGCGGCATACAGGCCGCGGATCGGCTGGTAGTCGGTATTGAGCACTTCGCCTTCGGTGGTGATGCGCAAGCCGCCGAACGTGAAGGTGACGCCGCACGTCACCGCATAGCCTTCGAAGGGCGGTTCATCGATGGTATTTGCCCAGTTGCTCTTGTTGACGGCGAGTCCTTCCGTGCGGCGACCGTCTTTGATGTTTGGGTTGAACGGAACGTCGGTGCGCACAGACTTATTGTATTCCGCAATCGTCTTGAGGAATTGTTCCGCGTCAACGCCGTCGAGTTTGTGCGCGAATTCCTCGATCGTGTTGGCGACGACCTTGGTGATCTGCCGGATCTTGTACTCGTCACGCTGCAGATACTTCACTTTCCGGTCGAAGATCTGCCAGGCGAATTGCCCGGGCTGCTCCAGCACTACGCGCCCGTATTTGGCATAGGTATAGTTGCGGAAGTCGGCGCCTTCGTCGACGAAGCGCTTGCCGGTGGCGTTGACGAGAATGGCGAAAGGGTAGGAGTGCTTCTGAAACTGGTCGCCGACCGCGAGGTCGCCAAACTCCGGCGCGTTCATCTCCCATTGCACCGCGTGGCAGCCGGACCAGTTGCCGCAGGGGCTCGCGCCGATGTCGATGGCCATGCGGATTCCGTCGCCGGTGTTAAATCGTGTGCCGCGTACCTTCGCCATGTCCCAGCCGGGCCCGAGATAGCGCGTGCGCCACTCGGAATTCGATTCGAACCCGCCGCACGCGAGCACGACCGATTTGCTGCGCAGCTTGGTTTCGACGCCGTCGTGGCGGATGCGCACTCCGCTCACCCGCACACCGTCATAGAGGAGGCTCAACGCGCGCGTGCGGTAGCGAATTTCGATCCCGCGTTTGGTCGCTGCGTCAGTGAGCATCTTGACCAGACCGGGACCGCCCCCGACCGCCTCGACGGTCAAGCCGCCCCAGAATTTGAATTTGCCTTCGATCTTGAAGGCTTGGCGGCCGTAGATCGGAATGAAGCGTACGCCCTTGTCGCGCATCCAGCAGAACGTGTCGAAGCTTCTGGTCACCAACAGCTCGACCAAATCGGGATCGGCGCGATTTTGCGTCACCCGTGCCATGTCGTCGAAAAATTGCTCTCGCGTATATGTGCCGAAGTCGGTGGTGGCGATCTCCTGCTCGGTCAGATCGGGGACCAGCGTCTTGATGTCGTCCACCCCGGTGTAGACCACACGCACCGATCCCGCGGTGAACCGGCTGTTACCACCAGCCTCCTCCTCGGGCGCGGCCTCGAGCATCAGCACCGAGGCGCCTTGCTCCTGCGCCGCAAGTGCCGCGCAGAAGGCGGCATTGCCTGCGCCCACGACGATGACGTCGGCTTGCGATGTCGCCATTTAGCCTCTCACACGGTGCTTACGGCTGCCTTCGCGCAAGCCGGGACCTCAGGCGGATACGACTTTCCATTCGATCGTCTCTCCACCGCGATAGATGAGTGCCTTCTCATCGGGCCCTTCGACCTTGACCTCCGGCGGGATAGTCCATGGGGACTTTTCAAGCGTGATCGTCGTTTCATTCACCGGCAGACGATAGTGTCTGGGGCCGTTAAGCGACGCAAAGGCTTCCAGCCTATCGAGCGCGCCTTCCTCCTCGAAGACCTTGGCATAGGTCTCAATGGCGACCGGCGCGTTGAACACGCCGGGGATGTCGTTCACCGCGATCTTCTTCGCCACCGGATGAGGGGCGGAATCGGTTCCGAGAAAATAGCAGGCCTCGCCCGATGTCGCTGCCTTGCGCCGCGCCGCCCGGTCCTTCGCCGTTTTTATAACGGGCATGCAATACTGTACGGCTTGAGTCCCCATCCGAGCCAATCGGTGCGGGTCAACACGAGATGATAGGGCGTGATCGTGCCGCCGACCTGCGGCGCCGCGCCGCGGACGAAATCGACGCCGTCCTTCGACGACAGGTGCTCGAGCGTAAAGCGCAGGGCAGGGAACTGCCTCGTCCACTTCGAGAGATAGCGCTCGATGAACATGGCTTCGCGGTCGAAGATATCGACCTCGGGGTCGACGTCCTCGCCGTGCATCAGGAACGGCATGCCGATCTCTTCCATCCGCTCTAGACCGGCATGATCTTGCGGTGGTCCGTGACGCCCGCAGCCGAATAGGTGGTGGCGTGGGCGGGGTAGAGCTTCACCGCGGTGAACACACCCTCCTTGAAGTCGCGTTCGACGTCGTCGGGGTCGGTGTCGTCGGTGAGGTAGCAGGTCATCAGCGGCTTAAAGTTGGAGCCCTTTGGCAGCGCGGCCATCACTCGCCCGCGATAGGCGACGGCATCCTTGGTGGTCACGACCGGCGGCACGAGATTGGGCATGAGGATGGCGCGACCGAAATGTTTGGCCGTGAACGGCAGCACCGCCTTGAGCATAGCGTCATCGCGCACGTGCAGATGCCAATCGTCGGGTTTTCGAATGGTGATGCGGGTGCTCATTTCATGCGTCCGAGCGATTGGCCTCGGCTCGAGCAGCTTCGATCAACCGATCGGGGCAGCGGCCGCGGCATAAGTCTCGCGCGGCGCCTCGTCGATCATAGCGCCGGTGAGATCGGCGACACGGGCAAAGCCGCGCTTGGCGCACCATTCTTCGAGGCCCTCGATGATCGCGATGATTCCCGACGGGTTGCGGAAAATGAGATAGCCGATCATGACCGCGCTGGCGCCGGCGAGCATGTATTCGACGACATCCTCGACTTTGACGATGCCGCCGCAGCCGATGATCGGAATCTTCACGGCCTTGGCGCACTGATAGACCATGCGCACGATGATCGGCTTGATGCCGGGGCCGGAGAGACCGCCGAATTTGTTGCCGATCGCGGGCCGAAACGTGTTGATGTCGATCTTGAGGCCAAGGATCGTATTCGACACCACCAGCGCGTCGGCTCCCGCTGCTTCGGCTGCCTTGGCAATGGCGACAACATCGCCGGCATTGGGAGAGAGCTTGCACCAGATCGGCTTGTCGGTCGTCTGGCGGATGCGCCGCATGACGTTAAACGTATGCTCCTCGTGCAGCGCGAAATTGCCGCCCTTGGGATCGCGCGTGGGGCACGAGATATTCACCTCCAGGACATCGATCGCGGACGGGCTGACGTCGCGGGCCATCGCCTCGAAATCCTCCAGCGTCGTCGCCGAGATCGAGCCGACGAGCGGCGGCGCAAATCGCTTGTAGTCCGGCACCTGGTGGCTGAGGAAATAGTCGATGCCCTTGGTCGGCAGGCCGATGGAATTGATCATGCCGCCTTCGACTTCGGACACGCGCGGCGGCGGATTGCCGGCGCGAAATTCGCGCGACACGGTCTTTGCGACCAGCGCGCCCAGCCGGTTGAGGTCGATCACCTGCGCAAGATCGGTCGAGAAGCAGCCCGATGCAGGCATGATCGGGTTCTTGAGCGTTACATTCCCGATCTTCACGCTCATGTTTACCATCCGACGGCCTCCTGTAGATCGAATACCGGCCCGTCGATGCACACGCGGCGAAGCTCCTTCTTGCCGTCGACCTCGAACGTGCGCACGCAGACGTAGCAGGGGCCGAGCCCGCAGGCCATCACCTGTTCCATGGCGACCTGACCGGGTATGCCGTGCGCCTTGCCGACGCGCTTCATCAGTTGCAAGAGCCGGTTCGAGCCGCAGGTATAGAAAGCGTCGGCTCGGCTCTGCGCGATCAGCCGCTTCAGTATCGCCTCCACGTGCTCAACCGCACTGGTTCCGTCGGTGTCGAGCACCGCGACGACGTCGCCGACCTTGCCGAAGAGATCGTCGGCCATCACGAATTCCGCGCTTCGGGCGCTCAAGATCGCGGTGACGCCGATGCCGCATTCGCCGGCGAGCTGGGAAATTGGCGCCAAGGTGGCAAGGCCGACCCCACGGCCGAGGACCACGATGTGCTTCCAGGCGCGATCGATCGTGAAGCCGACGCCCAGCGGCCCGACCATGTTGAGTTCATCCCCCGGCTCAAGCGTCGCCAGTCCAAACGTTCCGCGGCCAACGCACTTATAGAGAAACTCGATGCGGCGATTCTCGCAGTCGATGCGATAAACGCTCTGCGGACGGCGCAGCCAGAGTTCGGCGGCATCCGGCGAAGGACACAATAGGTTGAAAAACTGGCCGGGTTTGACCGCGAGCGCCTTGGGTGAGGCGTCCACGACCAGATGCTTGTATTCCGAATTGATCCAGTCGTGCGAGACGACCGGACACAGCGATTCCTCGGCCGGTATATGCTCTTCCACAGATGCGGGCGCGCCTTTGCCCACCACGTAAGGTGCCGATGCGAACGGCCGGTGCGCCATAACGAAGTCCTGCCTCGAAGTCCCTCGAGATTGCCGCTAGCTACTCTGCGCGCGGCGCGAAAATCAACATTTTTCGGTCAACGGGTTTTCGCAGGATTTGCCTGCGCTTGGGTTGCCTGCGCGCGCAGCCGCTTGGCTGCGTCCAGCGTCGCAATGACGATGTTCTGATAGCCGGTGCAACGGCAGAGATTCCCGGAAATGGCGATCCGCACCTCTTGCTCGGTCGGATCCGGATTGTCGCGCAGGAATTCGATCAGCGTCGTAAGAATGCCCGGAGTGCAGAAGCCGCACTGGAGACCGTGGTGTTCATGGAAGGCCTGCTGCAAGGGGTGCAGCTCGTCGGCTGAGGGCGCAATGCCCTCGACGGTGAGGATATCATGGCCGTCCGCCTGCACCGCAAGCATCAGGCAGGAGCGTGCTGAGCGATCGTCGAACAGGATGGTGCAGGCGCCGCAGACGCCGTGCTCGCAGCCAAGGTGCGTGCCGGTGAGACCGAGCTGATGACGGATGAAATCGGCGAGGGTAACGCGGACCTCGACCTCTTCCTCGTACCGCTTTCCGTTGACGGTCAGGATGATTTTGCGACTCTCTCCCATCGTCGGTTCCTAATGCGCACGCTCGTGCGCGTCGAGTAAGCGCGCGTGTGCCTTCTCCAAGGCCCGCCGCGACAGCACCGCTGCCAGATGCTGGCGATAGGATGCCGGCGCATGCACGTCGTCGATCGCTTCAAGCTTGCGGCAGCTCTCGCAAGCGTCGCGAAACAGTGTGCCCGCTGGGACCTGTCCCAGGAGGGCGCCCTCGACATCGCGGGCACGCTTCGGCGCCGTCCCCATGCCGCCGATCGTCACCGACGCGCGCGTGATCTTGCCGGAGGCGTCGCCCTCGAGCAGAACGGCCGCGGAGGTGATGGCGAAGTCCCCGTGCCGGCGCGAAAACTCGACGAAGGCATAGCCGTGCTTGGCCGCCCACTGCGGGTAGCGCACGCCGACCACGAGTTCGTTCGGCTCGATTGCGGGCGTCATATAGGCGACGGGAAAGTCGGTGAACGGGACCTCGCGTTGCCCGGTCGGACCGGCGATCGTGACGGTCGCGTCATAGCCTAATGCGAGCGAGACCAGTTCCGCCGCCGGATCGAGATGGCATAGCGAGCCGCCGATCGTGCCCCGGTTGCGAGTCTGCCGATGTCCTATCTGGAGCAACGCTTCGTGCATGATCGGCCAGCGCGCGCGCACCGCGTCGGAATATTCGAGATCGCGTTGGCGCGTCATGGCGCCGATTTCAAGCGCGCCTTGGGTCTCACGGATGTAGGACAAGCCTTCAACACGGTTGAGATCGACGATGTGGTCGGGCAGCACGAAACGCATGTTGAGCATGGGCATCAACGACTGGCCGCCCGCAAGCAGCTTGGTGTTTTCGAGGCTAGCCAGCAGGCCGATCGTCTCGCTGACCGTTTTCGGGTCGTAATAACGAAAGGGTGGCGGCTTCATCTTTGCGCATCGATCTCCTGGGACGCCGCTTCTTTACATACACCACCAACTGTGCCTCAATCCAAAAAAATAAGCTTCCCGCATATGCGACGAGCGGTGATCGTTCTGCCTTGCTTCGGTGGCCGCCGTATCCGCGGTGAGCAACGATGAAGCCCGCGCGTTTCCGATATCACGCCCCCAAGACGATCGAAGAAGCAGTCGATACGCTGGCAGAGGTTGCGGCCGAAGATGGGCGCGTGCTCGCAGGGGGGCAGAGCCTCGTGCCGATCATGGCGTTTCGTCTGGCGCGCCCGGCGCATCTTGTGGACATCAATGGCGTCGAGACGCTGCGGCGGTTGGCTGTGGATGGCAACCGGCTTTGCATTGGCGCCGGCGTGCGTCATGCCGCGTTCCACAAGCCGGTGGTGGATGGGCCGCTCGGGCGGCTTCTCGCCGCGGTGGTGCGTCACATCGCCCACTATCCCATTCGCACCCGTGGCACGTTCTGCGGCAGCATCGCGCATGCCGACCCGGCGGCCGAGTGGTGTCTCGTCGCCGCGGCGCTCGGGGCGGAAATGGTGACTAGAAGCGCGGGCGGGATCCGCGTCGTTCCGGCGCAGGACTTTTTCCGCGGGATCATGACAACAGCTCTCAACGAGGACGAGCTTTTGACCGAAGTGCGGCTGCCCGTGCTTTCGTCCGACTCGCGTTTCGGATTTTATGAGTTCAATCGTCGCGCCGGCGATTTTGCGCTAGGCATGGCGCTTGTGACCTTTCGCCTGCAAGATGGGATGATCTGCGAGCCGCGGGTCGCCATTGGCGGGATCGAGCCGCAACCGCGGCGCATCGCCGACGCCGAGCGGGCTCTCGCCGGACAACCGGCAGAGCGCGCGGTTTTCGAGGCGGCGGCGGCGGCGGTGGCATCCGTAGTCGATCCGCTCGAAGACGCCGTGACCAGCGCAACATACCGGCGCGACCTCGCCCTTACCGTCACCCGCCGCGCACTCGAACAGGCGGCCGCATGACCGTCAGCGTCGATGCGAGACCCCGGTCTGAGCAATCACAAGCGAGCGGCGATAGCCGACACGCGGGCGCGACGGTAGAGGCGACCAACAAGTGGATCGGGCAATCCGTGCCGCGACTCGAGGATCCACCCCTGGTTCGCGGGCGCGGCCGTTTCGCTGGCGATATCTCTTTTCCACATCAGCTGCACATGCGGATCGTTCGCTCCAACCATGCCCACGGCAAAATCGCCGCGATCGACAGCTCGGCTGCGCGTGCCTTGGCTGGAGTCGTCGCGGTGTGGACCGCGGCCGATATTGCTGACGTACCGCCGATCGACTTCCGCGAGGGACAAATTCCAGCGCTCGAGCCCTATCGGCAGCCGGTGCTCGCCACCGAGAAGGTGCGGTATGTCGGCGAGCCGGTCGCCGCGATTTTCGCTGATGATCCCTATGTGGCGGAAGACGCGGCTGAACTTGTCTCCCTCGAGATCGAGGAACTGCCCGTCTTGCTCGCCGCCGACGCCGAGCCCAACGAATTCTCCGCCGGCCGCAGCACCGAGGTGTCCATTATCCGCCAGGGCTACGGCGACGTCGACGCGATCCTGCACGCCGCACCTAAGGTCGTTGAGCTCGAATTGGCGATCGGGCGCCATTCCGGTGTGCCGCTTGAGGCGCGCGGTGCGATCGGGCGCTATGACATAGCACGCGACACCCTCGAATTGCATGGCGCTGCCAAGGTGCCGCACCGCAATCGCGAGCTGCTCGCGCGGATGCTTAAACGCGCGCCGTCCTCGATCCACGTGCACGAATCCCACGTCGGCGGAGGTTTCGGCATCCGCGGCGAGCTCTATCCGGAAGATGTGTTGGTCTGTATCGCGGCGATGCGACTCAACCGGCCGGTGAAATGGATCGAGGACCGCCGCGAGCATTTGATGGCCGCCAATCATTCGCGCCAGCAGCTCCACCGCCTGCGCGCTGCCGTCGACGATGAGGGACGGATCCTCGCCATTGATGATCGCTACTTCCACGACCAGGGCGCCTATGTGCGCACCCACGCCGCCCGCGTCGTGCATATGACCGCCGGCATCCTACCCGGTCCCTACCGAGTGCCGGCCTATCGCGCGGTCGGCCATTTTCGCCTCACCAATAAGACGCCAGCTGCCACCTACCGCGCCCCGGGACGTTATGAGACGACGTTCGTTCGCGAGCGGCTGATTGACGCTATTGCTACCAGACTCGGCATCGACCCAAACGAGGTGCGCCGGCGCAACGCGATTGCGACGGATGAGATGCCCTATCATCGGCCGCTCGAGGCCTTGGGCGAGGAGATCGAGTACGATTCCGGAGATTATGTAGGCTTGCTCGACAAGCTCTTAGACACGCTCGAGTGGGACAAGCGCAAGGTCGAGCTGGCGCGCCGCCGCGCTGCCGGCGAAGCGGTCGGGGCCGGATTTGCAATGTTCGTGGAAAAGAGCGGGTTGGGTCCCGCCGACGGCGTGCGACTCGAGGTCGACCGCTCGGGCGCGGTTGAACTCGTTACCGGCGGCGCCTCACTCGGCCAAGGCTTCGAGACGGTGATGGCGCAGGTATGTGCCGAGATTTTGGACATTGATTATCGGCGCGTCCGCGTGACCCACGGCCAGACCGATCGCATCCCCTACGGAATCGGAGCGCATGCGTCGCGCGCGACCGTCATGACGGCATCCGCCACCCATGACGGCGCTGTCAAGCTGCGCGCAAAAGCCATCGAGGCGGCGGCGGCACTGATGCAAGCGCATCCCGAGACACTTGAGATCATCGACGGAAACGTGCGGCGCAGGGACGAGCCTGCGGGGCCGTCGATGAGTCTGGGCGACATTGCCGAGCATCTTGCCCCGACGTCGAAGACGCTCGGCGGCCGAATGCCGGGTTTATCAGCCGAAGGCTGGTTCCGGGTGAGGCACCAAGTCTACCCGTACGGCCTCCATTTCGCGGTGGTGAAGGTCGATCCCGATACCGGCGATGTTGAGGTCGAGGACTACGTCATCGCTTACGATATCGGGCGCGCGGTCAATCCGGCGCTGGTGAAAGGGCAGATCGTCGGTGGATTTGTTCAAGGATTGGGCGGGGCGCTGCTCGAGGAATTTACCTATAATGAGCGCGGCGATCCGCTGGCAACGACGTTTGCTGATTACCTCATGCCGACCGCTCGCGAGACTCCCGAAGTCCGTATCATGTTGCGTGAGGACTATAGGAGCCCGCTCAATCCCCTCGGCATCAAAGGCGCGGGCGAGAGCGGTATCACCGGGGTCGGTGCGGCGATTGCGTCCGCCATCGACGACGCCATCGGAATGCCCGGTGCCGTGACGCAGTTGCCGGTGACGCCACAGCGGCTGAAGCAGCTCTTGAGCCGGCCGCATAACTCGTCGTCCCGCGTGCGGGCTACGAGCTGAATTCGATCGACCCGGTAAGCGAGGAGTGCCAGATGCAGACCGTCGCCCAGGCCACCAAGCGCTCGGCAAGTAGCGCACCTAAGCCGTCGAACCAGGACCTGCGTACTTGGGTCGATGCGTTGCGCGCGGCGGGCGAGCTGCAGGAGATCAACGGCGCGGAGCGGGAGGTCGAAATCGGCGGAATCGTCGACCTCTACATGCGCAAGATGGGGAACCGCGCGGTGCTATTCGACGATATTCCGGGCTATCCTCGCGGGCACCGTATCCTCGCGAACATTCTCACCTCAGTGCGGCGTATCAATCTCACCCTTGGCGTGCCGCTCGACGCTTCTGCGATCGAGCTCGTCTCCTATTGGCGCAAATACATGAAGGAGGCGCGCAGTTTCGCACCGGTCAAAGTGAAATCCGGACCGCTCATGGAGAACGTCAGCAGCGGCAAAGACGTAAACATCGCGACGATCCCGACGCCGCGTTGGCACGAGCACGACGGCGGCCACTATATCGGCACGGGCTGCATGGTGATCATGAAGGATCCCGATACCGGTTGGATCAATTACGGCGCTTATCGCGTGCAATACCAGGGGCCGAACGTGGCCACCGTAATGTGCTCCAAAGGCAAGCATGGTGATTTGATCAAACGGCGCTATCACGAGCGCGGCGAGCCGTGTCCGATCGCGGTGGTGGCTGGCATGCATCCCGCCTTGTTCATGGTAGGGGGACTCGAGATTCCATACGGGAAGAACGAATACGATGTCGCCGGCGGCCTGATCGGCGAACCGGTCGAGGTGATCGAAGGGCCGGCCACTGGGCTGCCGATTCCGGCGCACGCGGAGATCGCTTTCGACGGGTTCATACATCCCAACGATCTGCTCGATGAGGGACCGCTCGGGGAGTGGACCGGCTATTACGCGGGTGGCAGGAAAAAAGAGCCGGCGATTCGCATCGAGACCTTCATGCACCGCAATAACCCTATTCTGCTGGGCGCGGTCCCGGCGGTGCCGCCCGATGACGATTCTTTCTATCGTGGGACCTACCGCTCCGGCGCTGTGTGGAATCAACTCGAAGCGGCCGGTGTGCCGGAGGTGAAGGGCGTATGGGCGCATGCGGCGGGCGGGAGCCGGCTGTGGCTTACGGTCTCGATCAAGCAGCAGTATGCGGGTCACGCCAAGCAGGCTGGGCTGATCGCTTCGCAGTGCCATGCTGGCGCCTACGCCAACCGCTTCGTCGTGGTGGTCGACGACGACATCGATCCCGCCGACATGGATCAAGTCGTGTGGGCGATGTGCACACGCTTCGACCCGCGCGAAGACATGGAAATCTTGCGCGGCTGCTGGAGCACGGCGCTTGATCCAATGGCGTATGGCGGCGACGATCCGCGCAATGCGCGCGTCGTTATCGATGCCTGCAAACCCTGGTCGCGGCGCGACAGTTTCCCGCCCGTGGCGCGCGCGAGCCGGGAGCTCGAGGCCCGCATCCGCAGCAAATGGGCGCACCTGCTGCCGCGCGGCTGAGCATGCCTTTGTTTGCTCTCGTCGCGGCCTTTGCTGCGAGCTTTCGAGACATAGACCCTTGATCCCGTTGAACATGGTTACTTTTGTCGGCGGCACCGGTGTTTCGATTGTGACCGATTGGAAAAGTCTGTATAAGCCGGGAGGTTTGGTCAGGTTGTGGGGGTGCCATGCGTACCATCTCCGACTTTCTTGCACGCAAGGGCGTCGCGTCCACTTCATTTCCGAGCTCGGCTTCCGCCAAAATTTTACCGAGCGGCGCCGAAGAGCGCAGCGAGCCGACCTTTGCCGATATTGGCGCCCGCGTCGGTGAAGACAACGAGACGCTGCGCAACCTTCTGATCGATACCGATCGTCGTATCGGCGCGCTCGACGATCTCAAGGAAGCCTTCCGGAACCTCGTCGAGCCCATCGGCTCCTCGCTGCGCGCGCTCGAGCAGGAAAAGACCGAGAATTTCGGCTTGCGCAATGCGCTCACAGAACTCCGCAGCGGTCACGAGAGCTTGCGCAACGAATACGGCCTGCTCGAAAAACGTGCGGCCGAATTGGAAACCGCGGGCGAGGACCTGCGCCGGGAATTGGCCTTGGTGCAGCAGACGGCACGAGGGCTCGAGGCAGACAAGGCGGAACTCGCCAGCGAAATCGTGGCTGCGCGCGCGGAGATCGCCAATCTCGAGAGCCAATTGGCGCAGGAGGCCGCCAATGGACGAGCGCTAGGCGAGGCCAATCAGATTCTCGTCGACCACGCCGGCAGTGCCGATAAGCGGATCGTGGAATTGCAGGCCGAGACTGCGCAGACCCGGGAAAACCTACTGCTGCTGGAGAATGACAAGCGCTCGCTGCAAACCGCGCTCGATCAGACCCTTGCTGAAAACTCGCGATTGTCGCGCCGCTTGACCGAGAGCGAGAATGCGCTGACTGCCGCGCGTGCACGACTCGAGCAGTTGGACATAAGTCTCGCGGCCGCTGAGAACGAGCGCGCCACCCTCGCCACCGCGCGTGACGAGGCCAACGAGCGGCATCAATCGGAAACCCGTGCATTGAACCTGCGGCTTGAGGCTCTGCGTTCGCGTGCGGCCACTGCGGAGAAACTGCTCTCGGAGGTGCGTCAGAGTCTCGTCGCGCAGACCGAGGAGATCCGGGTGTTGGAGCGCAAGGCCGTCGACGCCACAATCGCCCGAAACGGCACCGAGAAGGTGGTCGAGCGGCTCACGGCCGCCCGCGACGTGCTCGATGTGAAAGCGCGTGAGCTCGAGCAATCGCGTGCGTCGCTCCAGGAGCGCTGTAGCGGTCTCGCCGAAACGCTCAAGGCACGCGAGACCGCGCTCGCCCATGCCGAACAGAAGATAAAGGCGCTGAGCGACCGCGTCGCCGAAATCGAGGTCGACGCTGGCGCCTATCGGGCCAAGGCCGAACGGCGCATCGAGGAGCTCAATGCCAGTCTGCAGCGCGAGCGGGTCGAACTCGCTGTCGCCCAAGGTGCGCTGGAGACCACGCGTCGCGATTATGCCCGCCTGCAACGCGATATGTTGGCGGGGCGCCCGCCGCCGGCAACTGGCCCGACACTCGAGGTGGTCTCGGACACCAGCAAGGAGCCGCAGCGGACCAAAAACGGCAGAGGTGGCGCCGGCCGTAATGCGGGAGAGGGAGGGCCGTAAGGCGGCGGAGCGGAGCCCACGTCCGCCTGAAAGCATTAAAGCGCTGCAGATTGGCCGGCAACAGGCGCCGCGCGTCGCGCGCGCCGGTGCACTTTGCCCGCGCCTTCAGACGGCGCTATAGATGGCCGACATTCCTAGAATGGGGAGAACGGCATGGTCCGCATGGACGGCGAGGCCGCGTCGAAACCGCGGATGCAATATCGCGGGTTACGCGACTGGCTTGAACAGGTCGACAAGATGGGGGAGCTGCGCAGGGTCGACGGTGCTCACTGGGATGTGGAGATGGGCGCCGTCACTCACATGCTCACGGAAAAGAGCCGCGGCACCGCGCCGGCAATCCTGTTCGACCGTGTGCCCGGCTATGCAAAAGGCTTCCGCACGCTTTACGGGCAGCTCTCCTCAGTGCGGCGCATCGCTTTGACGCTCGGACTGCCGCTCGAATATGAGCGCAGGGTGGACGTGGTGGGGACCTATCATGCCCGGATGCAGAATCTGAAGCCCCTGCCGCCGCGTTTCGTGAATGACGGTCCGGTGCTCGAGAACGTGCTCGAAGGCGACGATATCGATGTGCTCAAATTTCCCGTGCCGCGGCACCATGAGCTCGATAAGGCGCGCTTCATCGGCACCGCCGACTGCGTCATCACCCAGGATCCCGACTCGGGTTGGTTCAATCTCGGCGCTTATCGCAGCCAGGTTTACGACGGTAAGACCATCGGTTGCCAGATCACCGAGGGCAAGCACGGCCGCATTCATCGCGATAAATATTTCGAGCGTGGACAGCCGGTGAAAGTGGTCATCCTGTGTGGACAGGACCCGCTGCTGTTTATGCTCGCTTCGAGCCCGTTACCCGAGATCGGCGAGATGGACATCGCTGGCGGACTACGTGGCGAGCCGCTGGACGTGGTGCGCGGCCCGTATACGGGCTTTCCGATTCCGGCCGATTGTGAGATCGCCATCGAAGGCGAAAGCCTACCCGGCCAGGTCCGGCCGGAAGGCCCGTTCGGCGAGTGGATGGGCTACTACTCCGACGACACGCAGGATCGACCCTTCGTCAACGTGAAGACAATCCTCTATCGCAACGACCCGATCCTCACCTGCGCCCCGCAACACAAGCCGGTCGACGAGACCGGGCTGCTCAAGGGCATTGCCGGCGCCGCGCAGATCTGGCGGGCACTCGAGGCGTGCGGCGTTCCCGAGGTGCTCGGCGTATGGAATCACGAAGCCGGACCCGCGACGCGCTTCACCGCGATCCAGCTTCGCCAGCGCTATCCGGGTCACGCGCGCCAAGCGCTTCACATTGCGTCCTCGTGCCAGGGCGGCGCTTACGCCGGCAAATGGACGGTCGTGGTCGACGAGGACATCGATGCCGGCGATCTCGACCAGGTGCTGTGGGCGATGTGCACCCGGTTCGATCCGTTGACCGATATCGACATGATTCAAAAGGCCTGGGCGTCCAAACGCGATCCGCTCTACCTTCCTGGCAACTTCAACAACCGCATCCTGATCGACGCGTGCATTCCTTATGAGCGAAAGTTGAAGGGCACGTTCCCGGTCACCGTCGATGTCAGCACCGATCTACGCAAGCGGTTGCGCACGAAATTTCCGCAACTATTCCCCGACCCGTAGGCCGGCGTGCCGCCCGCGAACGCGGGCGAAAATCAACCGCCATCTTGGATCAGGTGACTGGTCGACCATCAAAGATGAGTGCGAATCTTCTATCTGACCAAGGCGGTGGACGGGATGGGTTTCGCTGCGCTCAACCCATACTGCGGGATAAGATCGCGCGAAGCTTCGCGCGGCTGATCTGTCCCGGTATTGCGGTCGCGCTCATGACCACTGTCATGGTGCGGCCTGCGTCGTCGGCGGACGTCGAAGATTTCTACCGCGGCAAGACCGTTTCTCTCCTCATCGGCTACAGCGTTGGCGGCGGTTATGACGCGTACGGCCGATTGGTGGCGCGGCATCTGGGCAAGCATATTCCCGGCAACCCGTCGGTTGTGCCGCAGAACATGAGCGGCGCCGGCAGCCTTAAGGCGGCCAATTACCTTTATTCCGTGGCCCCGAAGGACGGCTCCGTCATCGGCACCTTCTCGCGTAGTCAGGGAATTGCGCCGCTGCTCGACAAAGCCGAGTTCGACAGCACTAAGTTCACCTGGATAGGCAGCGTCACTGACGAGGTGAGCCTCTGTGTCACGCGCCATGACGCCCCGGTGAAGAGCTTCGGCGAACTGCTGGTCAAACCGGCAACTTTTGGGGGCGAGGGCGCGGGCTCCGATCCCAACATTTTCGCGCTGCTCTACCGCAACGTATTCGGCGCCAAAATCAAGATCGTGACCGGCTATCCCGGGACCAACGAGATTCAACTCGCGGCCGAGCGCGGCGAGGTGGACGGGCTCTGCGGACTCTCCTGGAGCACCCTCAAAGGCCGCTACCCACATTGGCTCAACGAGAAGAAGGCCAACATCCTCGTTCAAGCCGGGATTAAGAAACAGCCGGAGCTGTCGGATGTCCCATCAGCGAGCGAACTCGCAAAAGAGCCCGATCAGGTCCAAATCCTGAAGCTGCTGCTGATCGGGCAAGCCATGGCGCGGCCTTTCGCGGCTCCGCCTGGCATTCCTGACGAGCGCAGGGCGGCGTTGATCGCAGCCTTCGAACGCACGACCGCGGATCCTGACTTTCTCGCCGAGGCGGGGCGCCTCAACTTCGAGGTCAACCCCGTCAGCGCGGATAAACTGAATGCCCTGTTGGCGGAGGCCTACGCCACACCCAAGGACGTGGTGGCCAAAGCAGCCAAGGCGATGTCGGAATAAAGCGACATTCAGGATCACTGCAAAGGCCCCGAGGAGCGAAACGCGGACGCATCGATGAGATGGTTGGACTGATCGGAGCGCGCATTCCTCGTCTCGAGGACGGCGCGCTGCTCCTCGGCAAGGGACGCTTCGTCGATGACATCGGCGTTGCCGGCGTATGGCACGCGGCGTTCGTTCGCAGTCCGCATCCGCACGCCGCGATCCGAAGAATCGACGCGGAAGCGGCGCGCGCGCTGCCTGGAGTGCACGCGGTGCTCACACTCGAGGATCTCGTGCCGGTCTTGACCAAGCGCCGCATGCTGCGCCACTCCAATTCGGGTACGCCGCTCGATCGCTATTGGTCGTTCGCGCTCGCCGACGCAGAAGTGTCGTACGTGGGCGAGGCCGTCGCGATGGTACTTGCCGAGAACCGCTACGTTGCCGAAGACGCCGCGGCCATGGTCGCGGTCGACTATGACGTGCTGGCATCGGTAGCGGACGCGCGCGCCGCCATCGAGCGCGCTGCGCCCGCGGTGCGGCGCGAGCTAAACAGCAATATCGCGACTGCCTACAGCATCGCCTATGGCGATGTCGACGCCGCCTTCGCTGGCGCCGCCCACACTCTTCACGAGGAGCTTTGGCAGCATCGCGGCGGGGCGCATCCGATCGAAGGCCGCGGCATTCTTGCCGAATGGCGCGACGGCACCATGACCGTTTGGGCCTCGACGCAGAAGGCGCACGATCTGTTCCAGTCGTTGACCGCGCTGCTCGATCTCGACGAAAGCCGCCTGCGGGTGGCGACTCCAGACGTCGGCGGCGGCTTCGGTCCAAAACTTTGCGTGTATCCGGAAGATATCGCGATCGTAGCCGCTGCAAAACTCGTCGAGCGGCCAATCAAATGGATCGAGGACCGACGCGAGCATTTCACCAACGCCGCCCAAGAGCGCGACCAATTCTGGGCGCTCGAGGTCGGGGTGGATTCGGATGCGAAGCTTCTCGGGATCCGCGGCCGATTAATCCACGACCTCGGGGCCTATGCCCTGCAAGATGTCAACATTCCCTACAATTCGGCGTCCATGCTCAGCGGGCCCTACATGCTTCCCGCACTGGCGATCGACGTAATCGTCGCCGCGACGAACAAGACGCCGGTCTCTTCGGTCCGCGGGGCCGGTTATCCGCAGGCTGCCTTCGCCATGGAACGCGTCATGGACCGTTTGGCCCACGAGCTGCGCCTTGATCGCGCCGAGGTGCGCCGTCGCAATCTTATTCCGCCGGAGAAGATGCCCTATACGAAGCCGCTCAAGGCGCGTTCCGGTGCGACCATGTGCTACGACAGCGGCGATTATCCCGCCTGCCAGGCGCAGGTCCTGCAGGCGGCGGGCTGGCGGGATTTTCCGCAGCGACAGGCGGCGGCGCGACGCGAAGGCCGCTACATCGGCATCGGCCTCGCGCATGGAATCAAGGGCACCGGGCGCGGTCCATTCGAATCGGGTCTGGTCCGCGTCTCCAATACTGGGCGCGTGTCGGTGTTCACCGGCGCCGCCGCGATCGGCCAGGGACTGCACACGGCACTTGCGCAGATTTGTGCGAATGAACTCGGCTTGCGGGCGCAGGACATTACCGTGGTGCCGGGGGACACCGCGGGCGTGTCGCTCGGACTCGGCGCTTTTGCCAGCCGACAAACCGTGACCGCCGGCTCCTCCGTACTGCTGGCGGCGCGGGCAGTCGTCGGCAAGGCGAAAAAGCTCGCAAGTCACATGCTCGAGGCGGCCGAGCACGATCTTGAAGTCGTCAACGGCGAGGTGCGCGTGGTCGGCGCGCCGCAGCTTTCGGTCAAGCTCGGCGAGCTCGCGCGTATCCTGAAAGGCGCGCCGGGCTACGGCTTCCCTGCGGATATCGACCCCGGCCTCGATGCAAACGTGAATTGGCGCACCGATGCGCTCGCCTATGCGAATGCCTGCCACGTCGTTGAGGTCGAGGTCGATCCCGGCACCGGCGGCGTCAAGCTTTGCAATTATGTGGCGCTTCAGGACTCCGGAAGGTTGATCAATCCCATGCTGGTCGAAGGTCAGGTGCGTGGCGGCGTGGCGCACGGGATCGGCAACGCCATGCTCGAATGGATGGGATACGACGCGGCCGGGCAGCCCCTCACCACGAGCTTTGCCGATTATCTGCTACCAAGCGCCACGGAAGTCCCCCCGATCGATACGCTCTTTAGAGAGACGCCATCGCCTCTCAACCCGCTCGGCGCCAAGGGTGCCGGCGAGGTCAGCACGATTCCCGCCGCCGCCGCGGTGATTTCCGCCATCGAGGACGCGTTGCAACCGTTCGGCGTGCACATTGCGCAAACCCCGGTGACCCCGCAGAAGCTGGTCGAGCTGATCGCCAATGGCGTAAGGTCGCGAACCGAGTAACCGGGCAAAGCGTCTTCTCCGATGCGAACCGGCTCCGATTATCTTCGCTCCCTCAACGACGGACGGCGGGTGTTCGTCGATGGCGAGCGCGTCAAGGACGTGACCGCGCATGTCGCATTTCGCGAGGCGGCGCGCTCGGTCGCACATCTCTACGACATCGCGGCGGCGCCAGAGATGCGCGAGCGCATGACGTTTATCTCGCCCACGACTGGAGAGCCGGTGCTGCGCGCCTACCAGATCCCGCGCAGCCATGCCGATCTACGGGCGCGGCGCTCGTTCTCCGAGACCTGGGCAGAGGCGACGTTTGGCCTGATGGGGCGCTCGCCTGATCACGTCGCCGGTTTCTTCTGCGGCTACGCCGCATTGCCTAGCCTATTCGCGACAGCAGGCAAGCATTTTGCTGACAATGTCGTCGCCTTCTACGAGTACCTGCGTGACAATCATCTTTACGCCTCCTATGCGATCGTGCCGCCGCAAATCGATCGCAGCAAGCCCGCGCACAAGCAGAGCGATCCCACGCTCTATGCCGGCGTCGTCAAGGAACGCGATGACGGCATCGTCATCTCCGGCGCCCAGCAGCTTGCCACCGGCGGGGCAATTTCCGATGTCATCCACTTGAGCTGCATCCACCCGCTGCAACCGGGCGACGAGAACTACGCCAACTGCCTAGCGGTTCCGGTCAGCGCGCCCGGGGTCAAGCTCTATCCGCGGCGGTCATTCGCGGCAGCGGCGAGCAACGCGTTCGACTATCCGCTCTCGAGCCGCTTCGACGAAACCGACAGCTACGTCGTCTTCGACAACGTGTTCGTGCCGTGGGAGCGGGTGTTCATCTATCGGAACATCGAGCTATCGCGCGATCAGTGGTGGAAGACGCCATCGCACCTTTACGGCAACCATCAGGCGCAAGTGCGTTACGTCACCAAGCTGCGTTTCATGATCGGGCTCGCCCAGCGTATGAACGAGATGACCGGTAATGTCGCCAACCCGGCGGTGCAGATCATGATGGGCGAGTTTGCCGCCTGGGTATCGATCTACGAGCACATGCTGCTCTCACACGAGACGGCAGCCGTGATCGACGAAGATGGCGTGCTCTGGCCGTCGAAGTCTGGCCTCTATTCGTCCATGGCGCTGCAGTCGGAACTCAACGGCCGCATGCTGGAGATCATTCGCGAACTCGCGGGCTCCGCTTTGATCACCTTGCCTTCGTCGGTGCGGGATTTCGAGAGCGGCGAGACCGCTCCAGACGTCGAGCGCTACATGCGCTCGGCATCTTCCGATGCCAAAAGCAAAGTGGCACTCATGCGGCTTGCCTGGGACTTGATCGGATCGGAATTCGGCGGCCGACAACAGCAATACGAGAAGTTTTACGGCGGCGCGTCCTTCCTGGTAAAGCAGAACGTCTATCGCAACTTCGATTTCAAACGTGCAACTGCGCTGGTCGACGCGGCGCTCAAGCTGCCACCGATACGGGAGGAGAGTTAGGCCGTGGGGTATTACTGAGCCTTCCATAAATGGGAAAACCTCGCGGCGACGATGCCCTCGTAAGGGACGTCGCCAGCGAGGATTCCGACGTCACGCGAGAACTGATTCATGCCGGCGACGAAGGTGGGCGAGATCGACGCATCGTAATAGGGAAGGTCCCGTCGAATAAGCTCGGCGATTAACTCTGCCTCGTCCGGCGGGAACAGCTTGCGGCCGATTTCGGTCGCGCGCGCGACATTTTCCTTCAGCGCGGCCTGCGTCTTTACGATGGCGCGCACGGCGCTGGCCGCAGTTTCGGGGGAGCGCTCAATCAACCGGTCGGTCGTGGCGATCGAGGCCATGGTGTAATTGAAGCAAGGTTTCGGTCCGTCGCCGCGCCGCACGTCGAGCACCACCGTACCGACGCCGCGTCGGACCGCCACCTCGGTACCCATCCCGTTCGCCCAAAAACCGTCGATCTTGCGCTCCTCCAGCGCCTTTGCCGCGGTCACGCCGAAATTCACGCCCGCGCCTTGCGCGCCCGGCACCGGGGCGATTTTGACTTGATCGCGCGCGAGATCGATGTCGGCTTCGATGAGCAGACGGCGCAATCCCATGTCGACCCACGGCGCCGCCCCGATACTGCGCCCCTTCACCACACCGAGATCGCCACGTTTGCCGCCAAGATCCGTGTGCATGACCAGGAACCAGTACATGCCTTGGCCCTGCGCGCACAGAAGCTTTGCGCCGTGCCAGGACGGAAACGCCGAGAGCGCGGAATGCGCGGAGCCGCCCACGAAATCGACGGAGCCGGCGCGCAACGCCGCATAGCATTTGTCGACCGGATAGATCAGCTCGAGCGAAACATCGAGGCCTTCCTGCTTGAAGAAGCCGAGCTCGATCGCCGCGATCGCGGGGAAGTACGAGTTCGAGATCATGTCGGGCACGGCAAGCTTCATGTCACTACTCCGGTTTCTCTCCGGTCATTCCCGCGAAAGCGAAAATTCGTGCCTTTGCCCACACTACGTTGGGAACCCAATCAACGAAAATCCGATGCGCTAGTCGCGCTTGATCGGCGTATTCATGGGGACGTCGGCGCGCCGTTCGTTTGCAAGCATCTTGCCAAGCTCAAAGTACTCGCTCCGCACCGCCATCTCGGCTTGGCGCTCGAGCTCGGCCGGCCAATGGCCAAGATCATAGCCGTGCCATGGCGGCTGCGGTGTCAGCGGCGGCAGCCCGAGCCGCTCCCAGATCGCCCTGGCCCGCTCCATGAACTCGCGCTTCGGCAGCGCGACCGGCGCATAAAGGCCTTTGAGCGTGGCGTTGATCAACACGGCCGCGCTTTCGCCCTCGTCGCGGGGGCCGCTGGGTCCGTGGCCCGGATCCTTGTGCGGCGCCACCTTGAGGTCATGCTGCGGCTGGCAGCGGTACGACATTGCCCACAGCAATGCATCGGCATTCTCGGGCTCGATGTCCTCGTCGACCGCGATGACCCATTTGCCGGCAAAACGATGCAGGGAGGCTGCGCCGTAGAGGGCGCGCCAGATTTCCGTCTCGGGCGTGCCGCGCGCGCACTGGATAGCGATGACGGCATAGAGACTGGTGAGCGGCTCGTGCATCGCAACGCGCTTGACGCCCGCAATGCCGAGGACTGAGCGCAGATGATGGAGATAAACGGGCTCCATTGCCACCCGGCGGATCACGCTCGATTCGCTTGGGGTGACCTGGCTGATGAACGAAGTGAGGATCGCATTGCGTCGTCGCGTGATCGCGGTGACCTCCATGAATGCATTATATTCCTGCAGGTTGACGTATCCGTGCGATTCGCCGAACGGAGCCTCCGGCTCGAGCGTCTCGGTGTTGATGAGGCCCTCGATCACGATCTCGGCTTCCGCCGGCACCAGCAGATCGACGGTCTTGGCGCGCACCACGTTGATCGGACCGCCGGCGAGCGCGCCGGCGACCGCGAGCTCGTCGAGATGCTCGGGCATCTTCTGCACCGAGGCGTAGGAGATGACCGGCGGGCAGCCCACGACGACAGCGCAAGGGAGCGGCTCGCCGCGCGCCTTGCATTTTTGCCAATGGGTGAAGATGCCGGCGCGCAGCTCGACCGATGGATTCATCCCGAGTCGGCGCGGCGCTTTGAGCTGACCGCGATAATTGCCGACGTTCTGCACGCCGGTATTAGGATCTTTGGTGATGTAGTGGCCGGCTGAAAGATAAGGTGCGTTGTCCCATCCGGGCGTGGAGATCGGCACGGGCAGTCCGTCGAGGCCGTTGCCGTCCAGTTCGAGATCGGCGCCACACGTCACCACGTCGTGGCACGGGGCATCGGCGACGAGACGCGGTTCAATCGGATGGGCGATGGCCTTGACCCACGCTTGCCCAATCTCCTCCAGCGGCTTGCCGAAGCCGATGCGATAGACCTCCCGGCTCGCCGCCAGTCCTGCAACCAGGACGGCCATGTCGAAGCGGCGGCCTTTGGAGTCGGTCGGCTGGGTGAAGAGAAATGCCTTGCGGTCTGACTCGGGGATTCCGCCACGATACTGCCAGCGAACCAGCGGGTGCATTTCGGTGTCTTTGCTGATGGGCTCGTCCACGACGACGAGGAGGCCGGCGCGCGCAAGCGCGAGCACGTGCTCGTGCAGGTCCGGGTAGCTGCGCGGATGCGTGGGCGACCCGTCGCGGTAGGGCTCGAGCGCGCTCACTGCACGCTGCGCTGCGCTGTCGTCCATCGGTGTCGCGCCTGGGACACTTCACCCTAGAACAAAGGGGCGATCGCAGCGGCCACGGCGACTGCCTGCGCATCGCCATTAATAAACCCCGTCACCTGCAGGCCGAGCGGCAGGCCTTCATCCTGCAGAACGGGAAGCGAGACCGCCGGGATCCCCAGCAACGAGGCGTGCGCTGTGCAAGTCGGGTCGCCCGTCGAGTGAAGGCCAAGCGGGGCGGCGGCGGGGGCGGACAGGCTGACGCAGGCATCGCATTCCTCCGCAAGCTCGGCATAGAGCGCGCGCGCCTTCTCCCGTCCCGCGAGATCCTTTCGATAATCGTCGAGCGTCATCGACTCGGCATCGGCGAGGCGCGCCAGCATGGTTCGGCTGAGCTTGCTCGCGTCGCGTGCGCGATAGGTGTTGAGTGGCCAGCGTGACTCCCAGCTGTTGATCCGCATCGAGAGCTCCCGCGCTTGCGCGATCGCGGCTTCGACCGCAGCGAGCCGCGCATGTGACCGGCGCGTGAGAAGCTCGATCCCGGCAGCTTTGAACCGTGGCAGTGCATCGGCCATGGCCTTCTTGGCGCCCGGCGATGCGGCCGCCCAGCCGGCAGTTTCGAGGATGGCAAGCCGGCGCGGTTTGCGCGGCGGTGGCGCGCTCGGCGGCCCGGACAGACCGGGATAGCCCGGATCGCCGCCGGCGCGCGTCGCGATCTCATAGGCGACTTGCCAGGCGTCCTCCAACGTCACGGCGAGAACACCGGTCGCGCTCTGGCTCAAGCCGTCGTAGCTTCCGCCGCGATTGAGCGCGCCGAGCGAGACCTTGAACCCAACACAGCCGCAGTAGCTGGCGGGCCGAATGGTCGAGCCGATCACCTGGGTGCCGAGTGCCGTGCTCACCATCCCGGCGCTAACGGCGGCCGCCGAGCCGCTGCTTGATCCGCCCGGGGTGCGACGCAGGTCATGCGGGTTGCGCGTCCCGCGCGGCTCGGTGGAGGCAAACTCGGCGGTGACAGCCTTTCCAACGATGAGAGCCCCGGCCTCGCGCAGCGCGGCGACGCTCGCGCCGTCGCGTTCGGAGCGGAAGCCGGCGAACAGGGCCGAACCGTTTTCCGTCGGCATGTCGGCGGTCTCGATGATGTCCTTGATCCCGATCGGCATGCCGTCAATCGGCGAACGCGGCGCGCCCGTGCGCCAGCGCGCGGTCGATAGGTCGGCGGCCGCGCGCGCCCCCTCGAGATTGAGATTGACGAACGCGCCGATTTTGGGCTCGAGCGCGGTGAGATCGGCAAGACAGCGTTCGAGAAAATCGCGCGGCGTGTCAGCGCCGGTCTTAAAGCGCCCCGTTGCCGAAAGATATGGCTTCGGTGATAGCTTCAGCTTCTCGTCCGGCGCCAACATGACGATGCCCTCTCGCAAATGATGTAGCCCCCCTTGAGCGTCGCGAAACCCGGCGTTTGCACCGCGCAACCTCGTCCGGATTTCGCGGCGCTCAATCCGGCTACTCCTTCTTACTTCTTGCTCTCGTCGTAATAAAGATTCCAACTGTTCATAAGCTGTCGGGAAACGTCAACCGCATTCATCTTACCAATCATTTGTCATATTCTTGCCCTTGAGACCTTGCAGGAGGGCTCTGATCCAGGCTTGTGCTTCCCGATCGTCCTCAGCATATGCCATCAGCACGCCGATGCGCCGCATCTGCTTCGTCTGCGCGCGCGCCGCGAGTGGCCATGTAACCGCCGCCGCGCCGCATAGCAGCCCGATGAATTCGCGCCGCTTCATGTTGGTTTCACCGTCGCGAGACGCGGCGAGCGGCGCGAGGCCGCGACGGCGGTCCGGTTTGTGCATGCGGCCATTGCCTTCCGATCCGCGGATTTCCGCCTCCGGCGCACCTCCGAAATTGATCGGGCGATACGGGGCGTTACTCCCGCTCTTTCGGCTTGTCGGCGCCCTTTGCATCGCCGCCTTCTGGAGAGTGAAAAGCCTACCGCGTCACCGCGGCGATCGCCCGAAACTCGCGGATTGATTCCAGACCCGATCGTCGCCGGCATCGCAGGCTGCTGCGCGTGCAGCGTGATGAACTCGCGGCGTTTCACTCGATCACCTCGTCGGCGCGCAGCAAAAACTCTCGACTAATCGTCAATCCAAGCGTTCTTGCCGCCGCCACATTCACAACCAAGTCGAACTTGCTCGGCTGCTCGATGGGCGTGTCCGCTGGTTTCGCCCCTTTGAGTATTTTGTCGACGTAGAAAGCAGCGCGCCGGAAGAGGTCGCTCAGATTTGCGCCATATGAAAGAAGACCGCCGGCCTCCACGAACTCCGCCTCCGGATGCACGGCAGCAAGCTTGTTCTCGAGGGTCAGCTCGACGATACGCTCGCGTTGGCTGAAAAAGAACGCATCGTTGAGAGTGATGAGGCCGTTCGCCTGCCACTCGATCATCCGAGCGAAAGCGCGCGGCAAGTCGTCAACGCTTTGGGCCGCAAACGCCCGCGTGCTCAGACCGAGCGCACGGCCTACCCTCTCCGCGTCTTGCAGGTATGAATCGGCGGTCACATTGTTAGGTGGTAGCAATACTGCGAGGCGGGAGAGATCGGGTTTCAAGTCTTTGAGCAGCTCCACTCGCTTGCCCGCCAGCTGGTATCCAACCGACAGTGTCAACCAGGTGAGATTCGTTCCTGGGCGGGCCATGCTGGTGACCAATCCGTCGCCCACCGGGTCCGTGGCCAACGCGAAGACGACGGGAATAATGGAGGTCGCCGCCTTGATCACCTTTGCAGTGGCTGACCCATCTACGACGATGACATCCAAATTCAGGCGCACCAACTCGCGCGCAAGCTCGCCCAGACGGTCAAAAGCGCCGTCGGCGTAACGTTGCTCGATGACGATGTTCTGTCCCTCGACATAACCATTCGCGCGCAGACCCTCGCGGAATCCATCGAATTGCTTTTGGTGTGGACTGGCGTATCGGAAGAAGCCAATGCGGGCGACCTTGGCCGCCTGCTGCGCGCGCGCCGCCAATGGCCACGCCGCCGCCGCACCGCCGATCAACGTAATGAAATCGCGCCGTCTCATTTGATCAATCTGACCGTTCCGTGGTCGGATCAATCATCTTGCGCACCTCTGTGATCTTGGTCGCCGGAAATCCGCTGATCTCCGCGTGCTTGCGGATGATGTCCTCATCTCTGGCGAGATAGACGCAGAACGTCTTGTTATCGGTGACGTAGGAGTCAACCCACTGGATGTCAGGACCAAGCTGGCGCAGTACCTCATTCGACTTTGCTGCTGCTCCTCGAAGCTGTTCGCGCTCGAAGGTGCCAACCTTTGGAATATCTCGCTCGATGATGAACTTACGCAGCGCCATGTCCTTCTCCCTGACTGGAACATACTCACCGGAAGGAACTTATACCCCCGCCGGTCATTCGTCACTTCGTCGGCGCGGGCGAGCAGCATTGGCGGGACTTCGAGACGGGCGGTCGGGAGATTGATGACTAACTCGAATTTGCTCGCTTGCACGACCGGCAGGTCAGCAGGCTTGACGCCCTTGACGATGCGACCGGCATATACCCCGATCTGACGAAAAGCATCCGC
The DNA here is from genome assembly GCA_035263865.1 of Xanthobacteraceae bacterium. Lineage (GTDB taxonomy): Bacteria > Pseudomonadota > Alphaproteobacteria > Rhizobiales > Xanthobacteraceae > VAZQ01. Next base: position 2,088 of record DATFQX010000130.1, on the reverse strand, counting down.
AATATTGGTTCCGTAGCTCATCAATCCGCCGGTTTCGACAAAGTCACGCTGTGAATAGATTGCGGGGAGCCGGTGGGATGCCGCCAGCACAACGAGTTGAACCCGCCGGTTGAAGAAATAAGCCTCCGCCCCAACGAAAAGGGCGTCCGGCCGCTCGTGCAGAAGACTTGCGAAGGCTGCCTCGATCTCCTGGCTGGTGCTGGCATTGAGGACCTTCACTTGCAGCCTGGTGGTGCGAGCCGCCGTTGTCATCTCTCTCAACGTGGTCTCGGTATTGGTAGCATTTGCTGGATTGACGAGCACGCCAACACGAGTCGCACTGGGCATTAGCTCGCGCAGGAGGTCCAGCCGTTTTGCCGTCACCTCAGCGATCAAAATATTGATCCCTGTCAGGTTGCCGCCCGGTCGGTTGAGGCTGGCGACAAGACCAAGCCTGACCGGGTCTTCGTTGATAATGAAGACAATCGGGATCGTCTTGATTGCCGTCTTGGCCGCGAGCACCACGGGCGGGCTGATGGCGAAGATCACGGCGGCTCGTCGTTGTACCAGATCGGCCGCTAACGCCGGTAATCGATCTATTTGATCCTCGGCCCAACGGTATTCGAGCGCCACGTTCTCGCCCTCGACATAGCCGATCTCCTTCAGACCCTGACGGAATGCGCGCAGACGGGCCTCGTTATTCCCGAGCGATGTAATGCCAAGTAACCCGATCACCGGCATCGATTGTTGTGCGCGCGCCACAAGCGGCCACGCGGCCGCCGCGCCGCCGAGCAGCCATCGAGCCAGCCGCGCAGGCGCTCGCGTTGGTCCGCATCGTCTTCCACCAGCAGCAATCATCGGCATGTCCGCGCATGCGGAGGAGGGCGAGCGCGAGAAGGCCATTGCCGCAGGGTGCGAGGAGTTCGATGCTAAACCGATCGAATTCGAGAGTCTGGTCGCAACCATTCGGCGCGTGCTTGCGAACCCCAAATAGGGTCCGGCGCTGCTGCGGATATTAAAAGGGCGGAGGGTTCACGATGGCCTGGGCCCCATCTTTCGGTAGAAGCACGGACGACGCTAATAGCGCCTTTGATTCAGAACAATTCAAATCTGCCCCAAGGACTTGCCGACTCCTTTGCGGCAGGCTGGAGGTGCGGAAAACCGCCTACCGGACCGGTCAGCAGCGCTGATAGCGCATCGGGGAGGAAGTCCCCCATGCTTGACACGCAGCGGCGTGAGTTCATTGCACTGCTCGGTGCGGGCGGCCTGCTGCTTGCGGTCAAGGTCAGGCGGACGCACGCGCAGCAGCCGACGATGCCGGTGATCCGATTTCTCAACACCAGGGTGTCCGGCGTCATTACGTGATCAGTTTGCGTGAGCGAGAAGGGGGCGGCCGACTGCCGCGACCGCGTTGTGCGAGGCCGCACCAATCAGAAGTCGCCTCTGCGCGCGTCAACCAGGTCAGCTCCGGGGTGAGGGCCGTGCCTGACGGCTTCTTAGCCTCCATTAATCGTGCGGGCCCATCGCTCCACCGGTTCAGGCCAACCCCTGTTGAAATTGCTCTGGATTGAGGTCGGCAGAGTCTACGACGACAAGGCCATCGCTTTTGATCTGCCCAGCGTCGTATTTGGCGCTTGCAAGGTTCTCGATCTCACTTCGATATTCGTGGAAGACCTCAAGGCTCTCTGCTAGACTTGCCCCCTCAGCCCTATCGGTCAAAGCCTCTTGCGAGACAAGGCCGCGCACGGGGATGCTGCCGTTCCACATGCCGAAATAGACGCCCTCCACTTGCGCGTCGAATGCGCTGTCCTTCAAACGTGTCAACGGCATTTGCGGAGTTTGGTTTCTGTGGGACGACCTGTGACCGGCTGCGCCATCGCCACTACGACGGCAGCCTGTTCTTGGACGCCTTCGATCTGATTGAGTTGAACGGCGACGAACTGCACCACCGTTCGGCGCGCGACAAAAGCCTTTGCGATTGATCGATCGTTTTCCAGGCCGACTGAATTTCCTCGCGCAGTTGGGAGATCTCGTGGCGAGTCACCTCGATCAGGTCCCGCGTCTTGATCATAAGAGTGCGATGTTCCGGATCCATGGGATCTGCTCCCA
>DATFQX010000129.1:0-14019 GCA_035263865.1 Xanthobacteraceae bacterium | reverse complement strand
ACCGCGGGCGGCTCGCTCGCGTTGGGCGGCGTATAGTTGTCGCGTCCCGGCCGGGGCACACCCGTAATAATCGTAATCTCTTCGAAAAAAATTTCGCGGGCCTCGCCATTGCGCCGGAGCTCCTCCAACTTGCGCTTGCGGGCGCTCTCGGCATCGACAGATGCGGGCGCGGCGGCAACGATGAGTAGTGGTAGGCGCACGGCCGCGCCGCTTTCAATCTTCTCGTTGATGCGTCGCTCACGCTCGAGCTCGAGCCGTGTAAGTGCCTCTTTGTCAGTTAGCGGCATGTTCGATTACTTTCACATCGTCAAGCGATTGCTGCTGGGCCGCCAATGCTCTCGCGCGAAGCAGTTCGATCATGCGATCCAATTCCTCGTCGCTGAGCTCGTTCACACTGCTCGTCTCAATCGAAAGCTCTTTGGGCAAGATGGAGGCGATGAACCTCGCGAGATCGCGGGGAGCTTCACGAAACAAAGTCAGCAAAAGCGCCTGCAACTTCGTCGGCTCGCTCGCTTGGACAACGGAGGGCTCGGTTAGAAATTCCAAGACTTCGACATAAACGGTACCCGCAAGCTTGTTGCGCGCGCCCTTTGCGCGGCCGGCAGCGCCGAGCTGGTTCCCAGGCTGAAACTTCAAAGTTCTATTCCTTCGTTGCGTTCAGAAAGCTATTTAACAGATCATTGCCGCCGCGGGCGTCCATGCTCCAAAAAAAATCCAAAAATTCCAGAACGACACGCCTCTCGCACAGGCCGTGGCCATTACGGGGGGTGCGTTTCTGGCGAAAAAGGGAGGGGTACCCTCCTTCCGGCGCATCCGCCCGCGCGGGCCAACGACGCGCCGCCGTCATCGCCACGGACACGAGACCCAGTACACGATCTCAGTCGAGGATGAAGTTCTACCGTGCAAGATGGAACCCGGTCGTGCGCGCCACTCACGCGTTAGCGGACCACGATAATATTACGCCCACAACTGCACCCACGACGAACATGGCGTTAGCGGAGAGGCTCATTGGGGTGCTTGTCGAAGTGAATATGAAATACAGCCCAAGGAGCGAGATCCCGAAGCTGCCAGCTATCGCCAGTTTTGCACGTGACTGCTCATACGGATTCCTCTCATTTGCAGATCGAGAGTAGCCAATTGGTCTTGAAAACGGACTGCGGCATCTTCGTCGATAGGCCGTGGCCATTACGGGGGGTTCGCCGCAGGAAGAAATAGGGGGGCCATCCCCCCTCCCGGCGTCCCGGCGGCGCGCCGCCGTCATCGCCAGAAATCCTTGAACCGATCCGAATTGCTTCAAATCTTGGGCGTCTGTGAACTACTTCACATTCGGGCCGGACCCTCTATCGCTAAGCTCAACGCGACGCAGAGGGGATGCAAATGCTTGCATGGATAATCGCCGTCGTGGTCGCGATTGGCCTGATGTGGTCGGTCGCCGCGATGTCGAACTTGGTCCCCGTGGTGGCCGACTCGGACTCGACGGGGATATCGCAGCCTGCAGAGTAACTCACCACTGGCTGGAGCCGTTGGCGAGGGTGAAGCCGAAGGCGTGGCGGAGCATAACTCGCTCGTTAACTGCCCAGTGGTGGACAGTTGAACCCAAATTCCCAAACCTGCGACTTTGACTACGCAATGTGGTTTTTGCCCCATTGAAATCATTAGCGAATTTGCCCCTCCCATTAGTTGCATACTCTATTCCGGCTTGAGCCGCCATAAAATCGGCCTGCCACGCGTCTTAGCCCTACCAATTCGCACTGCACCAATCGATGTCAGCGCGCGAGTAACGGCCCGATTGAAGTGCCGGCTTCGCGCGCCCCACGTTAGCTGCCGATAAGCCCACTTACACGCCAGCGGCGTCGTGACCGTCCCGTGAACCGCTAAGGCACGCTTACACTGGCGCTGAACCCAGCCATTGCCAACGGCGGGGTTAATTCGCCTGTCTTTGGGCGACAAAACGTGACGAGGTCCCGCTTTTTTCAAATGCGTACGACGGCCTCTTATAGAGGTGGGGGAGGTCCCGCATTGCCCTCTCGCTAAAATCTATTGGCGTGGTCGGATGGGCGCGCTCCTTATCAACCCATTCCCACACCCGCGCCTCGGGCACCTCGAAGGCGTGGGCGACATTGCGCACGATGTCGCAAACCAGCATCCCATAGTGCTCGTGGGTATAGCCCTTGGCCGGATGGATGTGGCAAGCGACTCGCTCGCCATCCTTGAACAGGATCAGCAGCGGGTTAACCGTGTAGTATTTATCACCAGACATGATTTCCCTTTCTCTGGTTACGCGCGATCGCCCGTCTTCAGCCGCAACAGGTGACAGGGGTGACAGCTAACTCCATTATCGGCGTACAGGCGCGCGCGTGTAACGGTGATAATGGGAGTAGCTGTCACCTCTGTCACCCGACTATCTCCGTTTGATGGTAATACCGCTGAAGCCGCGCTGGCCCGTATGCCCCTCGCGGGCTCTTTCGTAGCCTTGGTCCTCGAGGGTGCCGGACAGCGAGAGGGCGCTTCCCGGTGCAAGGTTGCGGTCCTCGCACCAGGATTTCCACGAAGCAAAGAGATTGGACAGGAGCGTAAACTGCCCGACGCTCGGCTCGGTGCACTCCTCGATCCACAATCCGACTGTGTCCTGCTGCCGGAAATACTCGTCGGTGGCCTCGCGCACGATCTTGGGCGGTGCAAGGCCCATCTGCCGCCATTGGAAGGTACCGTCGAGGCACCAGCGCAGAATTGCCGCGCGCTCGCCCCACAGCTTTTCGAGCAGGCCGGCATCGCGCTCGGCGCGAGGAATTTTTTCGGTGAAGGGGGCTAGCAGCAGGCGCCGGCGCATTGCTTCATCGACGCTGCTGATCCGAGGCTTGTGATTGCCGGTAATGAATAGCTTGAAGGTCGGCGTGAAGTCGAAAAAGTCCTGCCGCATGAACCGAGCGGTGAGCTTGTCACCGCCGGTTAGCGCCTTGATCTTAATTTCGTCCCAACGTCTGCCCCTCTGGGTTTCCTGCGCGACGACCAAGCGGGCACCGCACAGCTTGGCGAGATCGGTGGGGTGGCGCTCGCTCTTGCTGGCGATGAACGTATTCATGTCGGCCACGGTCGCGTAGCTGCCTAAGACGCGGACGATCGTGTTGATGAATGTGCTCTTGCCATTGGCACCGGTGCCGTAGGCGAAAACGAAAGCGTGCTCGGTAACGTAACCGGTGCAGCAGTAGCCGATATAACGTTGCAAGAAGTCTTGTAGCTCTTCGTTACTCGCCGTGATGCGGGCGAGAAATGCGCTCCATTTTGGATGTGCTGTGCCGGGCGAGGCGGCGCTGCAAGCGGTTGCCTTGGTGATGTAATCGAGTGGATCCGGCGCACGGCCGATGCCGGTGGTGAGATCATAGGTGGCGGCGGCTATGCCGTCGACCTCCGTGGTGGTGAGCAGGTGAGGGTTAGCGTCCCACTGCTCCACCGTTGCCGCCAGGCGGCGGTCGGACATTGCGAGCCGCACAACGGCGGCAACCGCTTTAGCAGAAGCGACCGCCGCGACGGTCCGCGAGCCGTTGCATTGCAGCGCTGCTTCCCGGCATAACGCACGAGCGCGGTTGAACGCATGTAGGGTGCTGTCAAGGTTCCAGCGGGCACCGTCGTGATGGAGCCATCGCGCCCATGCAGCCACATAGCGGCTGTCTGCCGCGTGCCGATCAGCGTAAGCGAGCGCGATCGCTTCCTCGGTGGCCGGATCGAGGTCCCCACGGTCCTGAAGCTCGGCCAGTCGGATGATGTTATCGATGGTCATTGCTTGCGCCCCTTCGCTTCAATTCCTTGCCGGCAATTGAATTCACGATCCTGTAGATGTCGTCTGCCGGCAGCGGCGGCGTGCAGCGCATTTCGTTCCACAGCTGCACGAGCTCGAGCGCGACTAAAGCATCAACTTGGCGGCGAAGCAGATAGCCGGCGAGCTTGGTCGCGCTTGTGTTGCGCGCCCCTTCGGCGACGCCTTTGATTAATTCGCGCCACTCGGGGGGTGGCGTGCTACGGCCGCCGGCGTCAGTACGGGAAGGGTTAAGTTTGGCAAGCAGCCAATCCGGCGCGGCCGCGATAGTGTCGGCGCTGTCCACGCTCCATGCGTAGCGGCGGCCGGTCGGGTGCACGCTCGGTGGCGCCAGGACATATCCGCCGTTAGCTCGGATGTCACAACCAGGTGCCAATTTGCCGGCAGAGCAGCGCAGGTCCGTTCCATCGGGCACACGCAGCCAAATGTGCCGGCCTTTGCCGGTGATCACTTCGACGCTCGGGGGCAACTCGCTGTACTCGGCCTCGAGCTTGCGCAATTCGAGCTCAGCGTCGAGGCCATCTATGTCCACAGCAACCAGGCCGGTGGAGGCTGCGCCCGTCGCGACGCCAATGTTGTAATTTGGATCGCTGCGCCACCATTGCTCAACAATTGCGGGGTCCTTGCTAGCGTCAAGGAACCCGCGTTCCGTTGCCGGCAACTTGGAACGTTGCCGGCAGGGGAAAATCGCCATATCGCGTGATGCGAGCGCCAGGGCGGTGCGCAGCATGTGTATTGCTCAGAACGGAATTTCGTCGCCGAACTCGTCAGCCGGCGGCGCTTCCGGCTGCTCCTTGGGTTGCTTCTTGGGTTGCTTCATAGGCAGCGGGCGCTGCGACGGCGGCTGCACGCGAATGCAATCCACCGTTTTGCCGCCCATTTGCGTTGTGGTCGGATAAAGTTCGATCCGATGTCCCGGCCAATCGTCGGTGTCGTCGCCGGCGATGTCGGCGACGGCGTCCCAATTTGTGAGGTTGAGCGGGAAGCTTTTTTTCGTGCCCTTGAGGTAAAGCACGATCTTGTCCTGCTCCTTTCCCTCGGTGCTTTTGAGGGTTTCGAGGACTGCACGCTCAATCGTGACCACGACCGGCTTGCCGCCGAGATCCGCAACCTTCAGGTACTTGCTCGGAAAAACGTCATCGCGTTTCATGTCATTTCCTTTTCAGGGTCAGGCGGCAATGCGGCCGTCGCGCTTTCGCACGGATGGCGAAACTCGAGTTCTTGCAGGGTGTCGTGTAGCGTAGCGAGCAGTTGCTCGCGCACGGCAGGCGATAGCGCGGCGATGGCGTCGTCGTGAACGGCGATCAGTTGCTCTGCAGTCTGCCGATCTGGCGCGGCCGCAATCTCACTAGCGATTTCCGCGGGCCGGCCCGTTAACGACGCGGGTCTGTAGTGGCCAGGCCGGAGCAGTTGCCAATCCTCGAGCTGATCCAGTGCCGCATCGAGGCCAGTGGCAGTTGCGACAACCGCGCCAGCGCGGCGCAATCGCTCATGGCATTCGCGCTGCGCTTCGCTCAGGCGACCGCCTTGCGCTTTGAGCTCGAGGAAAGACGCGCGTCCGTCGCGGACGATGAGTAGATCCGGTGCGCCCGCGACGACGCCGAGACCCTTGAAAATCGCGCCCTCGATCGGCGACCGCGCGCCGCCATTTGGAATGGCGCAGAACCACACATCGGGCCGCGCGCGCCATTGCAGATGGCCGACGACGGCTTTCTGCAATGCTTGCTCGGGCCGGGCGCGGCGCATCATGGCTGCGCCTCATGCTCGGCGATGCGATCGAGCGCGCAGCCGAGCGGTGAGCTAGGGTGGCCACGGGTATCCCGACAGAGCGCCTTGCGGATGGTTTCAATGTCGGCGCCGTATTGAAGCGCGAGAGACGCAGCGATCGCGGAGTCCCGCGCGTTCACGTCGGCCGCGCTGTTCGACTTGTGATTGCTCAGGAAGAGTTCGCCGACCCGTCCATCAGGAAATCGGCCGATCGTTACCGTGTATCGTAGCCCGGCAATCTCGAGCTCGAACGTTTCGGCTACGCGCCGATCGGGCAGGCGACAGCGCGTGGTCACGACGCCGCCTCGCGCCCAACCACGGCGATGGCCTCGCCCTGCGTCGTGAATGTGCCCAAGCAGCGCCCGAGGCGATTGAACGCGGCGAAGCGGTCGCCGTCGCGCCGGAAGCTGCCGAGCCGATCGCGGCCATCGTAGACGCTGAATTGCGGGCAGGTGACGCTGCGCGTGTCCCTAACAGCCCGGCTTGAATGGGCCGGCGCACCGCGTTTGCGTTTAAAAGAATTTTTCGGGAGGGGTGTGGTCATGTGTGCAGCTCCTCTTGCGGGCTGGCCCGCGTTGGGGCTACACACAACTCCGCCAGGAGATTGTTGCAGCCCTGAAAGATGCGAGCGCCGCCCGATTACCGGGCGGCGTTTTGCTTAGGCGCCGGTGTCGCGCTCGCGGATGCCGAGCTTCTTGCGCAGCCATGATGTGGGCACGCGCTTGAGCCTGCCGAAGTGGATCGTCTCGATGTCCCCGCGTTCCGCCGCGCTGTAAGTCGAATTCCGACCCAGGCCCAGCGCTTGGCCGACGTCTGGCCAAAGCGGGAGAACCACGTTTTCCCGTAACTTATTTTGAAGCTTGCTCATGGCGCCTTCCTTATGGGTCCCGATTTTGGGACTTCATGCCTGGCTACCATATCCAATAACACCAAGCAAGTCCCACTTGTGGGACCGTTGTTTTGGTGTTATCTAGTCCCGAGCAGTCACAGGGAGGGAGCGCTATGGCGCGTAAAAAGCCCGGTCTGGCGCAGATCAAAATCCGGCTTCCGGTGAAGCTGCGCCGCGCTCTCGAGCGGGAGGCAGCCAAGAACGACCGCACGCTTAACGGCGAGATCGTCTACCGGCTTTCAGAGCCGATCGCCGTCATGGAGGGCACGCAGCAGGTGATAAAGAAACTAACGGACCGGTTCATCGAAAGGGTCATCATACCGCGGGCGCCGATCGAGTTGGCGACTACGCTCTCCCGCGGCTTGGCCGTACAGCAAGAGCGGGAGCGTGCGGGAGGGAGCGCGAGCGAGGATGACGCAGAGGCTTCCGCCAGACCGCGAACCCGGCGCACCATCAAAAACAAGAGAGAAGGACAATGACTAAGCATCGTGAGACCGGTCACATGGTCGAGCGCTCGCCGGGTAGGTGGTCAATCGTGCTCTCGGTCAAGGACGCGACCACAGGCAAGCGTCGGCGCCAATGGCACAGCTTCCTAGGCACCAAGCGCGAAGCGGCGCAGGAGCGTATCCGCCTCCTCGCCGCCATCAACCAGGGCACCGCAATCGAGCCGAACAAGACGACGCTCGCAAAATATCTCGAACAATGGCTAGGCCACATCCGCGCGTCCGTCTCGCCGCGCACTGCAGAGGACTATCAGGCAATAATCACCCGACACCTAGCGCGCGAGTTGGGCAACGTGGTGCTGACGAAGCTACAGCCAATGGCGATTAGTGCCGCGTATGACCGAATCAGGGCGAGCCGCCAGAAAGGACCGAGTGATCTGTCCCCGCGTGTGATCGGAAATTGCCATCGGGTTCTCAGCACGGCCTTGCGGCAGGCCGTCCGCTGGCGCCTCTTGCCCTATAATCCGGCCGCGGACGTGAAGCCCCCGAAGCTTGAGCGGCACAAACTCACGACTTACAGCTTCGCGCAAGCCGCCGCCGTGCTGGAGGCGCTCCGCGGGTCATGGCTGCACGTCCCCGTCCTGCTCGGCTTGATGTGCGGCATGCGGCGCGGCGAGGTGGCGGCGCTGCGTTGGGGTGCCGTCGATCTCGACAAGGGCCGGTTGATGGTCATCCAGAGCGCCGAGCAGACCCGCGCAGGAGTGCGCTACAAGGAGCCGAAGTCCGGGCAGGCTCGCGCGATCGCCCTCTCCCCCGCCGTCGTGACCGAACTCCGCGCACACCGCGTTCGGCAAGCCGAGACGCACCTGCGCCTTGGCCTGCGCATGAACGCGGAGAGCTTCGTCGTGGCTCGCATGGACGGTGCGCCGTACGCGCCGAACACGATCTCGAATGAGTGGAGACGTGTTCCGCTCAACGGCCTGCCCCGCGTGCGCTTCCATGATCTGCGCCACACTCACGCCAGCCACATGTTGGCGAGCGGCGTGCATCCGAAGATCGCATCCGAGCGGCTCGGGCATTCCCGCGTCGGAATCACGCTCGATCTCTACTCGCACATGGTCGAGGGTTTGCAGGAGGATGCGGTTGCGCGCGTGGACGCGGCGATGACGAAGGCTCTAAATGGCGTTGGGTAGCAGTTGGGTAGCAATTGGGCACCTAAGCCCTTGCAATATCTAGCCGTGTGAACGGTCTTGCTAGTCGTTGTCATGCCCGGCCGGGCCAAGCCCAAACACCGGCCGGCGAGGGCGAAATTTAAGCTGATTGTGACATGAGCCGTGCGGCGGCAGAGGTGGTGATTGTCGGTGGCGGTCCGGCCGGCTTGACCGCGGCCATCGCGCTTGCGTCTGCCGGTCTTGAAACGGCGCTGGTTGCCAAACCCCCGGCCCTACCGGATCACCGCACCAGCGCCCTGCTCCAAGGCTCGGTCAAGGCGCTCGAGATGCTCGGTGTCTGGCAGCACTGCCGAAACCACGCGGCGCCTCTGCGCCTGATGCGCATCGTCGATGACACGGGGCGGCTCCTACGGGCTCCGGAAGTCTGCTTCGCCGCTAGTGAGATCGGGCTCGACGCTTTTGGGTACAACATCGAGAATCGTTTCCTCATGGCGGCTCTCGAGGCGCGTGGGCAAGAGTTATCCGCGCTCACTCGCATCGACGACCAGGCCGTCGCGGTGAGCCTCGCGGACGCGCAAGTGACGGTACGCTGCCGAGGCAGTGCGGCGACGTCGGCGCGTTTGGCCATTGGCGCCGACGGCCGCCACTCATTGTGTCGCACCGCGGTCGGCATCGACATCCGCAGCCGCACCTACGCCCAGACCGCCCTGACTTTCAATCTCCGCCATAGCCGCGAGCATCATGACACATCGACGGAATTCCACGCCGAGCGCGGCCCCTTCACGCTCGTGCCGTTGCCGCAGCGACGTTCGAGCCTCGTCTTCGTGGTCGATCCCGCGGAGGTCTCAGTCCTCTCTGGGCTTTCCGACGCTAAGCTGGCGGCCGAGATCGAACGCCGTTCGCACTCGATCCTCGGTACGATTGAAGTCGAACGTGGTCGCGGCGTATTTCCGCTGATCAGCGCGACGGCGACCCGGTTCGGCACACGGCGGGTGGCGCTCATCGGCGAAGCCGCGCACGTCGCTGCGCCGATCGGCGCGCAAGGCCTCAACCTCGGCTTGCGCGACGCCGCGACCATCAGCGAGCTTGTTGTCGCCGCCCATCGCGAGGGGCAGGACGTTGCGGATACTATCGATCGCTATGATCGCATGCGCCGCGCCGACACGGCGACCCGCATGTTGGCAGTCGATCTCCTCAATCGCAGCCTGCTTTCGGATTTCCTCCCGCTGCAAGGCGCGCGGGCCGCCGGTCTTTTTCTCATCGAGCGGATCGCGCCGCTGCGTCGGGGCATCATGCGCGAGGGAGTGTCGCCATGGGCCTCTCAGCCCCGCCTCATGCGCGGAGAGGAATTGTAAGGCTACAATCTTTGCCTGGGTTCTAATCCGAACAGCGCCTGGCCAGCGGATTCGAAATTCGACAGATGCGCCTGCCCCTGCGCCAGAAGGGTGTGTAAATCCCGGAACCGCCGTTCAAAAGCGCTGCCTTCAAAAATTGCCGTTGTGCCGGCGGCGCGGTAGGCGAAATTCACCGCCTTTCGGCCAGCTTCCATCGCTCCAGTGATGGCCACGCGCAGGTGCGCGCGCTGCTCGAGCGAAAGGGCGCCCGATGTCGCCGAACTCGCCCAAACCTCCCGCAGCATCTGCAGGAGAAAAGCTCGTGCTGACCGCAGCTGGCCGGTCGCCCGCGCAAGCCCCGATTGGATCACCGCGTTATCGCGCAGCAAGCTCGCCGAGCCCAAGCCTCCACCTGACCTCTTGGTTTGCGCCAACTGCATGAATGACGCGAGGCTCGAGCGAGCGATCCCGAGCGCGACTCCGGAAAACCCGACGCCGTAGAGAGTGAGCATCGGAATGTTATAGAGCGGCCCGCTCTCGCGGCGGTCCGCAGCGGAGTCGCGCCACGTCGTGTATTCCTCCGGAACGAACAGATCAGTGACCTCGTAGTCATGGCTGGCCGTGCCCCGCAATCCGAGAACGTGCCAGGTGTCTTGGATCTGCGCTCGCGCGCGCGGGAAGAGCATGGTGCGGTTGATCGGATTGCCGCCTGCATCGCGGCGCGGCTTATCGGGCGCGTCGAAAACCGTCGAATGGGCGCCCATCCAAGTAGCGTTGGCGCTTCCGCTCGCAAATCGCCATTTGCCGGTGACGCGATAACCGCCATCGACAGCGAGTGCCTTCGCAACGCCCGCCGGTGGCCCCCAAGCGAGAAGGGCGTCGGAGGCGCCAAAGATCTCGCGTGCAATTTTCGGGGCCAGGAAACCGGCGGCATGCGAGCTCACAGCCGCCTGTGCAAGACACCAGGCGGGGCTCGCATCAGCCGCCGCGAGCGTCTCGACGACCTGGTTGAACGTGACGAGATCGACGTCGCCGCCACCCATCGAGACCGGTAGCAGTATATGGAACAGTTGCGCAGCATGCATGGCCGACAGGACATCGGCCGGAATCCGCCGCTCCTTCTCGGTGCGGCTGCCGGCAGCCTCGATCAATGGCGCAAGGGCCGTCGCCCGTGCGAGCCAATCGTGCGTGTCCTTGGTCAACAAGTCACCCCGAAATCTGCTCACGTCTCTAGCATAGGAAAAGGGCAGCGGGTTGCACTGGCGTCGAAACTTTCCCTCGATTAGCCTTCCGCGGTCTCGTTCGCGTAGGATGCATAGATGCGTGCAGGATTGCGGCTGATGAGCGTCGCTCTTGTGGTGCTGGCCGCGCTCTTGGCATCAGATGTCGCCCGCGCGCAGGAGACTTACCCTGACCGACCGGTGCGCGTCGTCGTTCCTTATCCTGCGGGCGGAGGCACTGATACGCTCGCGCGGTTGCTGGCCGACCAGCTCAGCCGCCAATGGGGTCAGCCGATAATCGTCGAGAATGTCGGCGGCGCAGCGGGTAATATCGGTGCGGCCGAAGTCGCGCGTGCAAAACCCGACGGATATACGCTGCTCCTGGCCTCGCCTGGCCCGATCGCGACCAACGGCTTTCTCTACAAAGAGATGGGCTATGATCCTGCGCGCTGGATTCCCATCGCACTGCTCGCGACTGGTCCATACGTCCTCGTGTTGCGCAAGAGCTTGGAAGTGTCCACCATTGCGGACCTGATTTCGCGCGCCAAGTCCGACCCGGGCAAAATCACGTCCGCTACGCCGGGTATTGGCTCCGTGGGACACCTGTCGACCGTACAGCTTGAAATGCTCGCGGGGATCAAAACGATGCAGATCCCGTATCGGGGCCTGAGTCACGCCATAAATGACATCATCGCCGGCCACGTGGACATGATGTTCGACACGCCCACGACTTCGCTTGCAGTGCATCGCGACGGCAAGGTCAAAATCGTGGCGGTCGGAACGACTGAGCGCGTGCGCGAGCTGCCGGACATTCCGACCATTGCCGAATCCGGTTTACCGGGCTATCGCGCGGTCACCTGGTACGCCATGGTTGCCCCACCCCGGACACCCGCAGCCTTGGCAGACAAGATCAATCGTGACGTCGTCGATATCCTCGCGCGGCCCGACGCTGCGGAAAAAGTGCGCGGCATTCAGATGGAGCCCATGACTAAGAGCCGCGCGCAAGCAGCGCAGTTCTTTGTCGAAGAAACGCAGCTCTGGGGCAAGGTGATCAAGCAAGCCAATATCCCTTTGCAGTAGCGCCCATGCCCGAATAGGTCCGCAAGCGAGCTGTTCGCCTCGCACTCGACACCTGGCATTATCTGCAAAAGCAGCTTGGCGAGGTCCATACCGTCGCAGGATGGCGGTGATTGGAACGGGAATTTTGACCGGATGAAGCTCCCGCGCAATTTCTTTAGGCCGCTGGCGCTCGGCGCGCCAACGCCGCTGCGCGAGCTGCCGATCAGGCTCGAGCGGATGATTCATTTCGTGCCTCCCCACATCGAGAATTTGCGCGCAAAGGTGCCGCAGTTGATCGCGGAGGTCGACGTGATACTCGGAAATCTCGAAGACGCTATCCCAGCCGACGCCAAGCAGGAGGCACGCGCAGGCTTCATTGCGCTGGCCAAAGCGAACGAGTTCGGTGCAACTGGCCTGTGGACACGCATCAACGCGCTCAACTCACCGTGGGTGCTCGACGACGTGACCCAGATCGTGGGCGCCGTGGGAGAGAAGCTCGACGTCGTCATGTTGCCCAAGGTCGAAGGCCCGTGGGATATCCATTATCTCGATCAGCTCCTGGCGCAACTTGAAGCGAAGCACTCGGTCAAGAAACCGATCCTGATTCACGCCATTCTGGAGACGGCCGAGGGAGTCGACAACGTCACCGATATCGCAGTCGCGTCGCCCCGCATGCATGGCATCAGCCTCGGCCCGGCCGATCTCGCCGCCTCGCGCGCGATGAAGACGACGCGCGTTGGCGGCGGCCACCCACAATACAGGGTGCTTGCCGACGCCACCGCTGGCGGTGAACCGCGCGCTGCGTTTCAGCAGGATCTATGGCACTACACATTGTCCAAGATGGTCGATGCCTGCGCTGCGGCGGGCATCAAGCCATTTTACGGCCCATTCGGCGACTTCAACGATCAAGCAGCGTGCGAAGCCCAATTCCGCAACGCCTTCATCATGGGCTGCGCGGGCGCGTGGACGCTGCATCCAACCCAGGTGCCGATCGCGAAACGCGTATTCTCGCCGGATCCAGCGGAGGTCGGTTTCGCCAAAAAGATCATCGATGCCATGCCCGACGGCACCGGCGCGGTGATGATAGACGGTAAGATGCAGGACGATGCGACCTGGAAGCAGGCCAAAGTGCTGATCGACCTTGCCCGCCTGGTTGCCGCCAAGGATCCGCAGATAGGGGCGCGGTACGGCCTCTGAGCCTCTGGCGCAGCTCGCAATCCTGGATTATTTCAATGCCGCCATGAGCAAGACACGCAACGCCAAATTCAAAATAGGTCAGGTGGTGCGCCACCGCGTGTTTCCCTTTCGCGGTGTCGTCTTCGATATCGATCCAGAATTCAACAACACCGAAGAATGGTATCAGTCGATCCCCGCCGAGGTCCGCCCGCACAAGGATCAGCCGTTCTATCACCTGTTCGCGGAAAACGCGGAGACCGAATACATCGCCTATGTCTCCGAGCAGAATCTGTTGCCCGACACGTCAGGCAAGCCGGTGCGCCATCCGCAGGTGGCCAAGGTCTTCGAGCAGGACGAGACGGGCAGCTACCGGCCGCGCAATTCACTGCTCAACTAAATGCAAGCCAGGATACGACTCGCTTGTTGACAAAAAGAGGCGCGCCTCGGGCGCGCCTCTTACTCTTCCGATCTGACCTCGGACGTTAGCGTGTTGGAGCGGCTGACTGCGGCGGCGAGGGCTGCTGCCCCTCGAGCTTCTTGCGTGCCTCCTCGGCCCGCTTTTGCAACTCGTCCTGCAACTGCTTCTGTTGCTCCTCGAACTTTTTCGGGTCGGTCGGCGGACCGTCATAAGCCTTGGCAAAATCCTGCAGCGGAAGCACGAGACTGATCGGCTGGCCGGCCCCGTTGATTCCCTGAATGACGAGGCCCTGCCCTTTCTTCAGCTTGCCGATAAGTTCGCCGCTCGCCTCGTAGTCGGCCATGCAGCCGTTGTTGAAGCAGATGACGTAGGGGCCGGTCATGGGCTGACCTTGATCGACGATCACACGGGTGCCGGGCTGCAGCGACATACCCAGCGGAAGGGTGACTCGAAGCACCTTCTTGGGATCGTTCTCCGGCTCGATCAGCACGGCCGCCACGACCGGCATGCCCGACTCGACCCGACCGTCCTTGCCAGTGAAGCAGACCTGCTTGGCGTTGGCCTCCTGGCCCTTCAGGCAGAACTTGGTCCAAGGCGAAAAGATGAGCTGCGGCTGATCGCCGCCGGCGGGTGCCTGCGCCTGCGGGGCAGCAGGCGCCTCGGCGGGCTTCGGCGCGGGCGCTGCTTTGGGCGCTGCCTTCGGGGCCGCTTTCGGCGCAGCGGGTGC
>DATFQX010000128.1:0-9187 GCA_035263865.1 Xanthobacteraceae bacterium | reverse complement strand
TCGGCGGCTTGGGAATGACGGCGCTGACGATGAACAACATCGTCGTGGTCCCGATCCGCACGGGGGTGGGGATACGGCTGGGCGCGAATGTCGGCTATCTCAAATTCACGCCGACGGCGACCTGGAACCCGTTCTGAACTGACATGAGGTCCTCGACCATTTCGCCGCCGAGCAATCTCCCGGTCGCCGGAATGTCGATGCGTAGCGTACATGGTCAAGGCATCGTTCGGTGCTTTTGCATCACTCTTCATCGAGGTGCCACGGTGGCGCGACGCTTACGGAGGACGAGGTACCGTTGTCGCGCTCATGGGTACGGGAACGGTCCTGATCGACAACAATCGCATCCGGCGAAGAGCGAGTCCCGCCGGCGACCGCGCGCAACGAGTTAACGCGGGCTTTCTGCTCGTCACCGAGGCCGTCGTGGTTGTCGGCCATGGGGGTCGTGTTGCGAGTGCCGACGGCGCGACGCACTGGACCGCCGACGGCGTCCTCACGGACGGGGCCGAGGGGGACGCTCGGAGCGACCCGTCGCTGGCCGGGGGATGACGCGACCGACTTCACTGCGGCAGGTGCCAGCGGTCGGGCCGGCAGCACGACCACGCGCGTGCCGATCTTGACCCGGGTATAGAGATCCATCACGTCCTCGTTGGTCAGTCGGATGCATCCCGAGGAGACGAAGGTGCCAATCGTCGAGGGTTGATTGGTGCCGTGGATGCGGTACACGGTATTACCAAGATAGAGAACGCGCGCGCCGAGCGGATTGGTTTCGCCACCAGCCATGAAGCGCGGCAGATAGGGCTGGCGCACGATCATCTCCTCGGGCGGATTCCAATCCGGCCATTCCGCCATCCTCGTGACCTGTTGCACACCGGACCAGGTAAAGCCCTCGCGGCCGACGCCCACCCCGTAGCGCAGCGCCTTGCCGTTGCCGAGCACGAGATAGAGGTAGGTGTTCGGCGTATCGATGATGATCGTGCCCGCCGGCTCCTTCGTATAGTAATCAACGAGCGTGCGACGGAACTGCGGTGCCAACTCCTTCTTCGGACCGATCTCGGGCCGCACGTCAGGTGGGAATGCGGCCATATTGCGCGGGTCGCCGCCGCCTCCAGTCGATCCGGTCACTCGCGGATCGTCTGGATCTGGATTGACTTGATCGGGCCTGATCGGCCGCGACCGCATCGCCTCCTGCAAAATCGCATCCTGTTCGGCCGAACCGGCTGAGCCGGGTGGGATGCCGCCGGGCACGCCGTAATACGGCTCGTAGTCGTTGCCGCCTTGCTGCGGTACGTCGCGGTAACCTCGCTGCCGCCCATCGCGATAGGTGCCAGCGGACCTGTATCGCCCGCCGGGTGGCTTGTTCGCCTGCGGTTTCGCGACAGCGCCCGGTGGGAGCGGCCGGCCTTCCAGATCGTAAACCATATCATCGTCGTCATCGTCATCGACGACGGGCGGACGATAGCCCTGCGGAGGATAAGCCTGAGGTAGCGGATAGGCTTGAACAGGCGGGTAGTACTGCGCCGAAGCCTTTCCTCCCGACGCTCCAAGACTGATCAATAGAGCTGCGGTTGCACTGACCGTGCGGAAAACCATTGCCCCCTTCCTCAGTCGAACACGTACGGAAAAATGAACCAGGAACAAGGCACATTAAAGACCACACGAACTAACGGCCGAGCGCGTCCCTGATGGCACTATCCAACTCTCGCTCTGTCTCGGTTTCTCGCGTCGGCCGCTTCCGCTATCGACCCAAGGCCACCGATGCGACCCACGCGTTCGATCGCCGACCGGTGTTCATCAAGCACCTTGCGACGGCCCGCTTGGCAGGGCTCTCGGGAGGGATACTGAATGTAGTAGCGCTTCCCAGGCGCAGCATCGTAATTCAACATTATCGTTAAAAAAATTCCACGGCGGCGCGTTTTGAGTGGGGCTCACGTTCACCAAATAGGCCGTATCGGGTTTGCGACGCCTTCTCTACCGCAGGCAAATGTGCGCGGCCTTTTCCGCAGCTTCGAGCTGCGCAAATTTCCTCAACTTCCTTGGGATGCGATACCTGGAGCGCGGTGTCGCGAACTTGCTCTTGAACAACGCGGATACAGTTGGGGAGTCAACGTCTCTTTGAGTTTGGTCCGTGCATGAAGCGTGAGTTCTGTGTAATCCCAAGGGCTTGGTTCAGGTGCGGATCATCTAGGACGTCCCAAAGCCGATTTATGATCTCCCGATCGGTCTGCGATTGATCCGCAACTACATACTCGACTGCCCGCAAGGTGAATGCGAGCAACGTGTCGCTGCTATACAGCAAAGCGGATCGTATGGAGGGCGAGTGAACGAGCTCGCGTAATCGGAGAACGGTCGCGGCGTCAGGAAGGTGCGTGGCCTCTAGGTTTTGCCCCAGCAAGTTCTTTGCCGTCCTGATGGCAGCTTCAAATACGCGATCAGAGTTCATGAGACGAAAAGCGCGCGCGGAGAGCGGGTGTTCCAGTTGGGTGACCTAGCTCACTCATCGACTTGCTAGTTCTCGATATATCACCGATCCCACAGCGATAGCCAGCGCCAGCGGCCAGCACTGGTTGGCACGAGCACTGATAGAGGACTATATCGGAGCCATGTGTGGGAGGGTCATCCGGAGCAGCGGGCCGCTCGCCGACACTGCTCGCCCGCGCCGACGAGGTGATCGAATGAAGAGGCGACAATTTGCTTTGATGGGACGAGCAGTTGGAGACTCACCCACGCGAAAGCGCTTTTTTGTGACGGTCATCACATGACGAATGCACTGCCCGCGCTAGGTTCAAAGCGTCGGACGATCAAATCGGGTCGTCGGCCGCTGGACGGCAATAAGATCGCAGCGAAACTTGAACTTACCCTGCCGGCGGGTGGCCCCGCTCGGCGGGGTTTTGCTTCCGTCACACCAAGCACGACAGGTTCAAAAATCCTGACGCGCCTCACCGGGCGAGAGATCGAGAGGCTGATGGCCGCGGCGCGGAAATCAAGCCGTTACGGCCACCGCGATGTGAAAGCCAGCGGCAATCTCATTGTGCGACGGCCTAGCTCGGCATAGCATTACGGCACTCAATTTTGCCTGCGACTGCCTCTAAGGACAATATCGCGCAACCGTGCGCGGCTGATTAAAAACGAACTGGCGTTTTGGAGGGAATGAAAATGGCAAGTGCTATGAAGCTCTACAGTCATGCCCTGGCTCCAAATCCGCGCCGGGTCCGCATCTTCGCGGCGGAAAAAGGAATCGAGCTTGCGCTGCAAGATATCGATCTTCTCGCTGGTCAAAGCCGCACGCCCGAATTCCTCGCAAAGAACCCGTCTGGCGGAGTGCCGGTGCTGGAGTTCGACGACGGGTCATGTCTCGCTGAGTCGGTCGCGATCTGCCGCTATCTGGAGGGGCTTCATCCCGAGCCTAACCTGTTCGGGCGCGATCTACGCGAACAAGCGCAGATCGAGATGTGGAACCGACGGATGGAACTGGAGCTGTTCGCGGCAATCGGGCGCACGGTTCAAAATACGAACCCGATCTTTAAAGGTCGTTACAAGCAATTCCCGGACTACGGCGAAGCGCAGCGTGGGGTCGTGCATCAACGACTCGAACGGATGGATCGCGAGCTGAACGGGCACCAGTTTGTCGCTGGCGACCGTTTCACGATTGCCGATATCACCGCGCTGGTCGCAATCGACGTCGGCGACCGTTTGGCAGACATAAAAATAGCTTCGGAGCTCGCCAACTTGACCCGCTGGCATAAGGCCGTTTCGAGTCGACCAAGTGCCAAGGCGTAATTTGCTTCACAACTGGAAGGGCGAACGCAGCATTACCGCGGATGATGCGCGCCCCTGCCGAGGAGAAAATCGACGAACCCGCTGGCAAATTCTTGCGACCGCGAAGTGACATCGCTCACTTCGAACTGCTCGCGTAACCGAACCGGCCCAGCTAAACAGCCGCCGGTATCGCTCGGCAAAGGCCCAACATTGATCGCGCCGGTGATGGTCGTCCTACTGATCCGGCTACGGTGAGTGGTTTGTCCGAGCAAGATTGCAGTCATCGAACCCTCCATTTAAACAAACGAGTTGCCTTACAAAATTTAACAAACGATGGAGACGGAAACCGCTGCCGAATCCGTTGGTCTTAGACGAAGCTAAAAATTGGGCTTTTTTTGGTTTCAAATTTGGAGCCCCTCGATTTGAAAAGAATGTGGTTTTTCAGCAACTGCTGCGCGGCGGCGCACGATCGCATTCGCAATTCAATTGCGGTCGGGTGGCTCCGCTTTTATGACGTATGAGTGACCGCCACGACAACGTATGTTCCATTGCTTCGCTGGCTGCTGATAAAAGGTGCGCGTGATCTTGACGCAGTGCTCTTTTGCAAGTGCCAGAATTCTAAGGAATACACTCCGCCGGTCCTCTTCGCTGAGCGCCATCAACCGCCGGTTCGTTTCGTCAGCGCCTTTTAGGTTTGGCTCTGCTGCGGCTGCCACGCTTGCCACGAGGTTCTCTGCGCTCCTCGACCTTACTGCTCCGCAAATGACGAGAATTAAAATCAGAATCACTGGGATCGCCAATTTTGAGTTCACAAATAGAATTGAAATTGTTTGGGTTTCCGCTCGCAGCGCCAGCACGGCTTGCGTCTTTCCTTTTTCATAGGCGAGGTGATAGGAAACTTGGGAGTGTGACTAGTTCCCACGCGCCCGAACCTTGTTTGAACGTGCGCTTCACGTCCGAATGACATCCTTTGCATCTGTAGATGACAGCCTCAAAGCCGTCCGCGAGAAAGACCGGGGTGACTTGCGTTACTGTCATTTCGCTTTTGCAATTCGGACAGATTTCTATGGTCGGTACTACTGAACAAGCTAGCTTAGTGGTCATGACACGTTCCTTTCGCCTGAGAACATGTCGAGGCGAAAAAAGGCTCACCCTGGATTGGGTGCCTATGATTCTGAAAAGCAGGAGTTGAGGCTGGCCCGGTCGCTTTGCGACAGCGGCTCGATCAAAAACATTGTGCGCCTAATATTTAAAAGTGTCGAGGAAAAATGAGCGCCAGCGTTCGAGCATGTCGTCGGACCGATACGCGGCTACAACATAGAGGTACTGAACCCATAACGGCGTGCTTTAGGCCGCACTCTTCGTAATGTTGGTGGGCGGCGTCTTCCTGTTTGCGGCGTCGCCATGTCCGCTTCGCTGCAAAAGCGGACAAGCGCACGCTTGCCTCGACATGTCCGCTTTGTGCCATAAGCTGACATAACGCGCTGCAGCAAATTAGCGCCGGTTTCTGCAGCATTTTGAGCGTCGCTGGTTAGCTATCGGCGCCTCCGGGCAGTCGCACTGTGAACACTGAGCCCTTGCCGGACTCGCTAGTCACCGTCACATCGCCGCCCATCATGCGTGCGAGCTTGCGGGTGATGGCGAGGCCAAGCCCGGTGCCGCCGAAACGCTGAGCGGTTGTGGCATCGGCCTGGCTGAACTCCTCGAACAGCTTTGCCTGCTGCTCTGCGGTCATGCCGATGCCGGTGTCGGATATAGCGAACTCGACGAAGTTGCTGCCATCGCTCACCCTGCGCGCCGCAAGCTTCACCTCGCCCGCCTTTGTGAACTTGCAGGCATTGCTCAGAAGGTTGAGGAGGATTTGCCGCAGCCGCATCGGGTCCACGGTCAATGCGCCGAGGTTATCTTGGGCGTCGATGACGAGGCGATTCTTGTTCCGCTCGGCGAGCTGTCCGGCGGTGCCGACGACCTCATTTATCAGCGATGTTAACTGCACCGTTTGTGGGTTGAGCTCGATCTTCCCCGCCTCGATCTTCGAGAGGTCGAGGACCTGGTTGATGAGGCCAAGCAGGTGAGTACCGGCGCGGTTCACGCGCTGCAGCGGCTCCTGCGCCTTTTCCGTGCCGAAGCGCGCCGCGTTTTTGACCATCATCTCGGTCAGTCCGATGATGGCATTGAGCGGCGTGCGCAGCTCGTGACTCATGCTGGAGACGAACTGCGACTTGTTCTCACTCGCCATTTGCAGCTGACGGTTCTTGTCTTGGATTTCGTTGAACAGCCGCACGTTCTCGATTGCTATTACCGCCTGGTCGGCGAACGTCTCGACGAGCGCGATCTGCTTGTCAGTAAACGGCTTGAGTTCCAGTCGGTAGATGGTGATGGTTCCAACAAGGTCGTTCCCTTTCAGCATCGGAACGGCGAGTGTCGTCCGGATCGGCCGCTCGTCTCGCACAGCATAGGCATATTCGGGATCGCCCTGGATGTCACGGACGTGTATCGTTCGCCGCTCGAGGGCAGCACGCGCTGAGATGCTGTAACGTCCCGGAGCGATCGGGTTCTTATCTACGAACTCCCTGAGCTCAGGCGACACGTTGCAGAACGCGGCAGCGTGCAGAAGTTTACCGTCGAACAGGAAGAGGAACGCCCTCTCGGCCTCACATAACCTGACAGCGTTCTCGACCAGGGTGTCGAAGATGGGCTGAAGCTCGAACGCCGTGCGGCTGATCACCTTGAGCACATCGGCGGTGGCGGTCTGCTGCTGCAATGACTCGCTCAGCTCCTCGGTGCGTGCTTGTACCTCCTCGAACAGTCTCACGTTCTCGATCGCGATCAGCGCCTGGTCGGCGAACGTGGTGACTAGCTCGATCTGCTTCTCGGTGAATGGCTCGACGACAGCACGAACTAGCACGATGACGGCGATCGCGATGCCATCACGCAGCAACGGGACGCCGAGCAGGGTGCGGTAGTCGCCGCGGTGGCCGGCCATCGGCAGCGTGTATTCGGGATCGGTCAGCGCGTCGACGATATGAATCGTGCGCTTCTCGAGTGCGACGCGACCGCACGTCGACCCGCGACCCGGCACAACCGGATTTTGTCGCAGGAATTCGACGCGCGCTGGCTCGACGTCCTTGCCGGCGGCCGGATGATAGCGGCCGTCGTCCTCGAGCCTCATGACATACGCCTGCTCGGCATGGCAGAGCCGCTGCGCGGTCTCGGCAATGGTGTCGAGGACGGGCTGCACGTCGGACGGCGAGCGGGAGATGACGTTGAGCACGTCGCTGATCGCGGTCTGATAGTCGAGCGATTCCTGGACCTCGCGCGTGCGCGCCTGCACCTCCTCGAACAGCCGCACGTTCTCGATCGCGATCACGGCCTGGTCCGCGAAGGTCGTCGCTAGATCAATCTGCTTATCGGTAAACGGCCGTACCTCGGTGCGACGGATCGAAAGTGACCCAATCGCCTCGTCACCTCGCAACAGGGGTAGGGAGAGAATGGTCCGGTGCCCCAACCGCACCGCCATGGCCTGGCCCTCCGGGAACTCATTGGCCATAGCACTCAGGTCATCCACATGGACGGGCTTGCGATCGACTACGGCCCGCCCCGCAGTCCAGTTCCTCGTGACAGGCCACTTGACGAAATCCATCGGGATCGGCCCGTGATGGGCTCCAAGAACGAGCGATTTGCCCTCTCGCAAGAGCAATACCGCGTCGAATGCATCGCACAGCCGCGAGGCCGACGCGGTCAAGGTCTCAAGCACTGCCTGCAGATCGAATGTCGAGCGGCTGATGACTTTGAGCACGTCGGCGGTGGCAGTCTGCTGCTGCAGCGACTCGCGCAGCTCATTGAGGAGCCGTGTGTTCTCGATGGCAATTACTGCTTGGTCGGCAAAGGTGGTCGTAAGCTCGATCAGCTTGTCCGAAAAGAGCTCTACTTTGGCACGTCGGAGCACGATAGCGCCAAACGGCGTGCCCTCCCGCAAGAGCGGAACAGCAAGGATCGTCCGATGGCCCAACTCGCGGGCGATGGCGCTGCCTTCCGGATATGCCTCGGTCTCAGCTTGCAGATCCGCCACGTGGACCGCTCGTCGCTCCAGAACACAGCGCCCGCTGACCGTCCCGCGCACAGCGGGTGTCACGTAACCTATCGGTGCCGACATCGGGCCGTAGTGGGCCGCGACCGGCAGACCATCGCCCACAAGCCGGAAGATGGATACGTCGTCAGCGCCGCAGAGTCGTGAGGCGCTCTCGACCAGCGTATCGAGCACCGTTTGCAGATCGAAGGTCGAGCGGCTGATGAATTGCATTCGGTCCCCGCAGCCAAGCCAGATTGCAGAATATCCAATTAGCAGGGATCAGTCAGCGGCTAGGCGGCGGGAGGCAATGACCTGTGACCTACGTCACAGGAGATTTGGCGGCCAGCCTGGTACCTTTCATCCTTAAATGCGCAGCGACCCAGTGTTTCACGAGGGGGGAAGGAATGCGACAGCATTTCACGGCAAAATTCGTCCGGACCGCAGTGTTACTGGTTGTAGGAGCGGGAGGCGGTCCAGCATTCGCGGCGGAGAGCGCGAACAACGACGTGCGCGTCTGTCACTATCAAGCGGGCAAAATCGTCTCGTTGAAGGGACCTCTTCGGGTGACCGTTTCGCGAGACGGCGTTACTGCCGGAAGCGACGGAAAGACCGCCCTCGCCGCTGCGGGACCTTGCGCCCCGGTCCCTGCGGCTCAAGGCGGCATCGTGACGCGAGGTGCATCAGACCAAACGGCGGTGAAGGATCCTCCAAAGAAACGGTGACTTCCGAGTTGGTCGCAAGTCCACGCCAGAAAACGTAAGCGTTGCGCGCTTGCAGGTTGACACCCGTGAGCCAGGTTCGCGCCTCGCGGCCTACACGAGTTCTGGGGCAATTTTTTGCAAAAAAGTTTGGGGCAGGGTGGCGGTTATATCGACATCGCCAACTGAATTTTGGGGGGTGGGGGGTCCAGCGCGACTTGGCGGATCGCCCCGCCGGCGGCGGCCACCTATTTCGCCAGAGCGGTACGGCGCGGTCGCAAAGCCGCGACGGGTCCCGCTCGCCCTGCTCCCGCTGCGATCAGCTCCGCTTAGGCGGTCGGCGCAGTGGGCGCATTTGCGATGGACTCGGAGGCTGCTCGGGCGTGGGGCGGGCAACCCATTGCTTCGCGGAGGTTGCGGTTTTCGGCCGGTCCGCGGCTGCCGCAACCACATGAACGATCTTGTAGCCGCGGCTTTTGAACTCGTTGAGAATTTCGGGCAGCGCGAGGACGGTGCGGGGGTGAATGTCGTGCAGCAGCAAGATGCCCCTGCCGCGCGCCTCGATACGGCTGATGGCGCGTCGCGCAACCTCGCTATTGTTGATGCGGGTCCAGTCGTCCGCCAAGAAATCTGCGCTCCAAGTCATATCGCCATGGGCCGC
>DATFQX010000127.1:0-47359 GCA_035263865.1 Xanthobacteraceae bacterium | reverse complement strand
CGGCACCACAAGACTGATGGGCTGGCCGGCACCGTTGATTCCTTGAATCACGAGCCCCTGCCCTTTCTTCAGCTTGCCGACGAGTTCGCCGCTCGCTTCGTAATCGGCCATGCATCCGTTGTTGAAGCAGATGACGTAGGGGCCGGTCATGGGCTGGCCGTTATCGACGATCACGCGAGTGCCGGGCTGAATCGACATACCGAGTGGCAAGGTCACCCGAAGCACTTTCTTTGGATCGTTTTCCGGCTCGATCAGGACGGCCGCGACGACTGGCATGCCCGACTCGACCCGGCCATCCTTGCCGGTGAAGCAGACTTGTTTGGCATTCGCCTCTTGACCTTTCAGGCAGAACTTGGTCCAGGGCGAGAAAATGAGCTGCGGCTGCTCGGCCTGCGCCTGCGGCTGCTGCGGCGCCTGCGGAGCGGGGGTCTCGGCCGGCTTCTGTGCAGGCGCTGCCTTTGGCGCGGCCTTGGGAGCTGCTTTGGGCGCGGCCGGTGCCATGGGCGCCGGGGTTGCGGGCGGAGCTTGGGCGAAGGCCGCGGAACCGATCAACGCGGTGAGCATGGTCGTCGCCGCTGCCATAGCGAGCGCGCATGCGGCCGGCCGGGCCGGCGCAAAAACCAACCGATGAACCATCGATAGATCCTCTTCCTGACCGCTCTCCCAGCGCCCCACGCCGGAACGGTTGCCCCACATTAAGGCTGTGTCGGCACCAAATGCGGCAAGAGCGTGACGTTGCCTTCCCCATCCAGGCCATTTCATTGGTGTGACAGCCATAACCACGCCGACTTGTGGTACGAAATGTCGGCCTAGGCCGCCAACTGTTGAAATGCCGACCAAGCTTCCCGGCTTGGCGCGGTTCGCTGGAAAAATTGCCGAAGATCGCATTGGCCCCCGTGAACCTTTTCATCCGTGCCATCCATCCACGCCGGGCGGGTCGCTCTGCCGCACGGCATGCGGCGCTACTCGGCCTTGCGCTGTGTGCGGCCAACTCGAGCGCGGCGCTCGCTGGCGAGGTGCGGCACGGCATTGCGATGCATGGTGCGCCGGCTTGGCCCGAGGGTTTTGCCAGCTTGCCGTATGCGGACCCGTCCGCGCCCAAGGGCGGTCGCTTGGTGCAGGGCGTGCTCGGCACCTTCGACAGCCTCAATCCTTTAATTGTGAAAGGGATCGCTCCACCGTCCATTCGCGGCTACGTGGTCGAAAGTCTCATGGCGCGCGGCTATGACGAACCGTTCACGCTTTACGGGCTGATTGCACGCGGAGTGGAGACCGACGCCCAGCGCAGTTATGTGACCTTCCACCTCGACCCAGCCGCGAAGTTCTCCGACGGAACGCCGGTCACTCCGGAGGACGTCATCTTCTCGTGGCAGCTTCTGCGCGACAAGGGACGGCCGAACCATCGCACTTACTACGCCAAAGTCGCCAAAGCCGAAGCAATCGGTGAACGGGCCGTGCGCTTCGATCTCTCCGGCAGCGAGGATCGGGAGCTTGCACTCATCCTTGGACTGATGCCCGTGCTGGCAAAGCACGCCGTCGATCTTGAGCGTTTCGAGGAGACGTCGTTTCAGGCGCCGCTCGGAACCGGACCCTACCTGGTCGGCCATGTCGACCCCGGCAAGAGTCTCACCCTCAAGCGTAATCCCCATTACTGGGGCCGCCAGCTTCCCATCAATCGCGGTCTATGGAACTTCGACGAGATTCGCTTCGACTACTACCGCGAAGCCAATTCACATCTCGAGGCATTCAAGCGCGGCCTTTATGACATGCGCAACGAGCACGATCCGGGTCGCTGGCAAACCGCCTATGATTTTCCGGCCGTGCGTGACGGCCGCGTGGTCAAGGAGGCGCTGCCCACCGGCGTGCCGAAGGCGAGCAGCTATTACGTGTTCAATACCCGCCGCGCGGTCTTCTCCGATATTCGCGTGCGCGAGGCGATCTCGCTGTTATTCGACTTCGAATGGATCAACCACGGTTACTTCTTCGATCTCTACCGGCGAAGCGCGAGCTTTTTCGATGACTCAGAGCTGTCGTCGCATGGGCAACCGGCCGATCACCGGGAGAGAGCGCTGCTTGCGCCGTTTGCCGAGGCGGTGCGTACCGACGTACTTGATGGCAACTGGTCGCCGCCGGTCAGCGACGGGTCCGGTCGCGACCGAGCAACGCTCAAGCGCGCGCTCAACCTGCTTGCAACCGCGGGCTACCACCTGCGCGGCACGGAGCTGATCGAACGCAAGAGCGGTCGACCATTGACTTTCGAAATTCTGGTGACCGCGCGCGACGAGGAGCGGCTCGCGCTGTTGTTCTCGCAAAGCCTCAAGCGCGCCGGCATTGTGGCGCGCGTACGCGTGGTCGACGCAGTACAATACGAAGGGCGGCGCCTCACCTACGATTTCGACATGATCGAGAACCGCTGGGACCAGTCATTGTCGCCCGGCAATGAGCAGGCCTTCTATTGGGGGTCGGCCGCTGCTGACCAGCCCGGCACCCGCAACTACATGGGCGTCAAGAGCGCCGCTGTCGATGCGATGATTGCCTCGCTTCTCAAGGCGGAAGACCGTGGCGATTTCGTCTCCGCAGTACGGGCGCTCGATCGGGTGCTGATCTCCGGCTTTTATGTGATTCCGCTGTTTTATCTTCCGGCACAGTGGATCGCGCGTTGGACCACGGTCGGCCGACCGGCGGTGACTTCGCTCTACGGCTACCTTCCCGAAACATGGTGGCGCGAGCCGAAGTCACCATGAGGGAATGCCTCTCGGAATTCTCGAAGCAGCTCATTTCGTTGACGAGCCGTTAACAGCCCTCGCTTAGGATGTGCGATCCATCCTGCGCAGCGGCTCCTCGTCATGGCGTTATTGGGTCCAATGCTGGTGGTTGCCGAGAGTTCGGCGGCCGATCTAGCCGATGTGCTTGGCAAAGCCGGCGCTTACCCGATTGCACAGACGCGCTGGGCCGATGTGCCCGCCGCCATCGCGGAGACCCAGCCAGTCGCCCTCGCCATCGCCGACCCCCACGTCACTCCCTCCCCGCGCCAGGTAAGCGCGGCGATCGAATCGATCGAAATGCGCGGCGGTCCAGTGACGCCGGTGATCTCGGTGGTGGACGCGACTAGCGTTCCCGCCATTCCGGGCGCACTGCCGATCGCAATGAACGACGCCGCCGATCGGTTGATTGCGCGACTGCGCTGGTCGCTGCGAATCCGCACGCTCCACGCAACCGTGCTGCGGCGCTCGCGCGCATCGGGTTCAAAGAAAATATTGACATTCATCCCGCCTAACCTGCTGGAAGACACAGCCGTGCTCTGCGTCGCACGCGGCGGCTCCTATCCCGCGCTTTCGGCTCCGATCAGCGAACGCGCGGGACTCATCGGGGCGCTGAGCCTCGAGACCGCCGCACGATATCTCGATGCTCGTGACGTGGACGGGGTCATCGTCGGCGAGGGGCTGGGTCCAGGAGCCGTCGAGGCGCTCCTGACCATGCTCGCCGACAACGCTCGCTTGCACGATCTACCGGTTGGCGTGCTGAACAACGCTGCAGCGGACGACAAGCGCCTCACGAATCTGGTACACGTCGAAGGCGATCCCATGCGGCTCGTCGAGTGCCTCCTTCCGCTCGCACGCCTGCATGCCTTCGAAGCTCAACTGACGCGCGCCTTGAAATCGCTCGAAAGCGAAGGGGCCATCGATGCGGATACCAGTCTGCTCGCACCACAAGCCTTCTGGCGCAAGCTCGAACGCGCAGTGCAAGAAAACCAGAAGACGGACGTCGCCCTCTCCATCGCGCGTTTTACCTTCGACGGCATTGCCGATCGCCGCGCCCATCTCGATGCCGCTCGACTCTTCACTCGGCTCATGCGCGACGCCGACTTGGCCTGCCAGGAGCAGGAGGGATCGATCCTCGCGGCTTTCAGCAAAACCGACCTCCGCAGCGCCCATCTGCTTGCGCGCCAGATAGCGAGCGTGCTCAGGCGCACCATGCTTTCGCCCGGTCATGACCGCCGCACGATTAAACCGACGATCACACTCGCGGCCCTCAAGCCCAACGATGACCTCAGCACATTGGTGGCGCGGCTCGGCGCCCCGGTAAAGGTTGCCGCCGAGTAACGACGCGATTAGGCTCCGGTTCCGTTGCATGCGGAGCGAGCCCATGACTTCAGCCCTGCCGATCGACATGGTGTCGGACGTTGTATGTCCCTGGTGTTTCATCGGTAAGCGGCGGCTGGAAAAAGCAATCGCGCTGCGACCCGACATCCCCGTCGAAGTGCGATTTCGACCTTACTTCCTAAATCCCTGGGTGCCGCGCGAAGGCATTAGCCGCAACGAATATCTGACTATCAAGTTCGGCTCACCTGAGCACTATTGCGCCATCGCACAGCGCGTCGCCCAGGCTGCGGCAGCGGAGGGTCTGACCTATGAGCTCGACGAGATTAAGCGTCAGCCCAATACGCTCGATTGCCATCGCCTGATTCTGTGGGCGGGCGACACGGCCGCGCGCATGAAGCAGCGGCTGATGGAGCTCTACTTCGCCGAAGGCGCCGACCTTACCGACCGCGACGTACTCGTTACGGCGGCAGCCACATGCGGCCTTGATGCGCCGCGGGTGCGCGAGCGGCTCGGAAGCGAGGAGGACGTGGAGCGCATCACGCGGGAAGCCGATTCCGCCAAGGAAGCGGGAATCAACGGTGTGCCCTGCTTCATCTTTGCCGGCCGCTTCGCCGTGCAGGGCGCACAGGCACCCGAACATCTCGCGCAGGCGATCGCGCGCGCGGCCAACGAACGAGCCGAACGGCAGCCCGCCGACTAGCCTCCATCAAAGCGCCAGGCTCTTGCCGGGCTGATGCGTCTGCCAGCCAACGTTGACGGGTTCCACGTCAGGGATCAATTCGGCGGCACGTGCATTGATAGGATGCGCGATTGGGGCGGCGCGCTGAACGAAGCCTAAGGCGGCCGTCGCGGCGCAAGCCCGCATCGGAACCGGTCGCAAGGAGAAACGATGATGTCGGAGAAGCGAACAATCGAGAAAGCCCACAAAGCAAAGCGCGCAGGAAAAGCACCGACGACGCAGGCGGGAGAATTCGTCCACGAGGAAATCCGCAAGATCCGTCGCGGTGAACATGGGGCGCGATCGCCGCAACAGGCCATTGCCATCGGCCTTTCCAAGGCTAGGCGCGCGGGCGCAGGCCTTCGTCCACCAGGGAGAGGAAAAGCCAAGGCACGCACCCGCAGGAGTGCCGCTTACGCCTATGCGGCGGGCCAACATAAGCGCAAGACCCATCCCCGACCGCGCGTGTCTCGCGCGGTATCGCGGGTGCTCAAGCGCGAACCGCGGCGCACCGTGTCGCGCGCGGCACTGTCGAGGCAAGCTCGACGCGCCGCATCGCGACGCACTGCCTCGCAGCGATCCGCCGCGGCACGCAAGGCGGTGCGCACGAAAGGTGGGGCACGGCGTTCTGCCGCAGCACGCAAGGCGGCCCGTACCAGGGCACGCCGCAGGCGATAGGGCGATAACAAAGCCTTGAGCGGCACGCCCACGGTTGCGGCCGCGTTATCAGTCGATGCGCGCCAATGCGGCCCAGCGATCGCTCGTGATGATCGCGGCGTCACGTGTGGTCATGCGGCTTTGGCGGGCTGCGCGAGCGCCACAAGGTTGCGCAGAATGGCGTTTGTTCCACGCAGGCGCGCGTCGGGATTTTCCCAATTGTCGAAAAAGACGACCTTCATATCGGGCCGCACCCGAGCGGCTGGGCCGAGATCTCGGATGAAGACGACAAGCCGATCAGGATTGGCGAAAGTATTATCACGGAACGACACTACCGCTCCCTTGGGCCCGGTCTCGATCTTTTCCACATTGGCCTGCCGGCAGAGCGACTTGATCGCCACGATCTGGAGGAGGTGCTCGACCTCCTCGGGCAGAGGTCCGAAGCGATCGACCAGCTCGGCGCCGAACGCCTCGATCTCGCGCTCGTCCTCGATTTCGGCGAGCCGTCGATAGAGCGCAAGACGCACCGGCAAATCGGCGACGTAGTCTTCGGGAATCATTACCGGCGTTCCGATCGTGATCTGCGGCGACCACTTGTCCGCGACAGGCGCGCTGATGCCGGCCTTTAGACTCGTGACCGCCTCTTCCAGCATCTGCTGATAGAGCTCGAAGCCGACTTCCTTGATGTGCCCTGACTGTTCCTCGCCCAAGAGATTACCAGCGCCGCGGATGTCGAGATCGTGGGAGGCAAGCTGGAAACCCGCGCCGAGCGTGTCGAGCGACTGCAGCACTTTGAGCCGCCGTTCGGCCTGGGACGTGATCTTTCCGACGGCGGGCAACGTAAACAGCGAGTAGGCACGCAGCTTGGAACGCCCCACGCGTCCGCGCAGCTGATACAGCCGGGAGAGCCCGAAACGATCGGCGCGATGCACGATCAGCGTGTTGGCGGTCGGAATGTCGAGGCCGGATTCGATGATCGTGGTCGACAGCAGCAGGTCGTACTTGCCGTCGTAGAACGCGGCCATAATGTCTTCGAGCACCGTAGCGGGCATCTGTCCATGAGCGGCAGCGACGCGCACCTCCGGCACGTGCTTGTCGAGAAACTCCTTGGCCCCGGGGAGATCCTCAATGCGAGGACAGACGTAGAAGGACTGCCCGCCGCGGTAGCGCTCGCGCAATAGCGCCTCGCGCACGATCACTGGATCAAAAGGCGTAACGAAGGTGCGCACGGCGAGCCGATCGACCGGTGGCGAGGCGATGATTGATAGATCGCGCACGCCGGAGAGAGCCAGCTGCAGCGTACGTGGAATTGGTGTTGCGGTGAGCGTGAGCACATGAACTTCGGTGCGCAGCTGCTTGAGCCTTTCCTTATGAGCGACCCCGAAGTGTTGTTCCTCGTCGATGATTAGGAGGCCGAGGTCGCGGAACTTGATCGTCTTGCCGAGCAATGCATGCGTGCCGATGACGATGTCGGCGCTGCCGTCGGCAATCCGCTTCTTGACCTGAGCCAACTCAGATGACGAGACCAATCGTGAGGCTTGCGCGATATTTACGGGAAATCCGCGGAAGCGTTCCAAAAAAGTGTGGGCATGCTGGCGCGCAAGCAGCGTGGTAGGCACTACCATCGCGATTTGCCTGCCGTTCATGGCGGTGACGAAGGCAGCGCGCAGCGCCACTTCCGTCTTGCCGAAACCCACGTCACCGCAGATCAGGCGGTCCATGGGCCGTCCGGAAGCGAGTTCGTCCAGCACGACGTCAATGACAGCCTGCTGGTCCTCGGTCTCTTCGTAGGGGAAGCCGGCACAAAACTCGTCGTAGGACCCAGGCTCGACTGTCAACCGCGGCGCCTCGCGCAACTGGCGCTCGGCTGCGATCTTGATCAGTGTGTCGGCAATATCGCGGATGCGGCGTTTCATGCGGGCCTTGCGCGCCTGCCAGGCACCGCCGCCGAGCCGGTCGAGGTCGACGCGGGTCTCTTCCGCGCCGTAGCGGGACAAAAGCTCGACATTTTCCACCGGCAGGAACAGCTTGTCACCGCCGGCGTAATGGATCTCGAGGCAGTCGTGCGGCGCTCCGGCCGCCTCGATCGCGCGCAGTCCAGCGAAGCGCCCGATGCCGTGATCGACATGGACGACGAGATCGCCCGCGGCGAGGCTTGTCACCTCGGCAATAAAGTTCTCCGCACGGCGTGCCGCGCGGCGCGGACGCACGAGGCGATCGCCCAGAATGTCCTGCTCGCCGACTACGGCCACCTCGGCGGTTTCGAACCCGCTTTCAAGCCCAAGAACGGCCAGTGCGACCTGTGACTGCGGCAACGCGAGCACCTGCGGCCACGAGTCAACCAACGCGAGGTCACCGAGCCCATGGTCAGCGAGCACGTGAGACATGCGCTCGCGGGCGCCTTCGCTCCAAAGCGCGACGACCACGCGCTTGCCGTCCGCCTTGAGGCTCGAAACGTGCCGGGTCACGGCTTCGAACACGTTTCGCCCGGGTTCGGCGCGCTCGGCGGCAAAATTCCGCCCTTGCTTGGTGCCAACATCGATGAGATGGCCCTGCCCCTCCGGCTCCCTGAACGGGGTCAACCGCGCCAGCGCCGTAGCATCGAGCCGCGCGCGCCACTCGGTCTCCGTCAGATAGAGCCGTGCAGGCGGCAGCGGCTTATAGGGCGGGCCTGATCCGCGCTGGGCGAACGCTTGCTGGCGCGCCTCGTAATAATCCTCGATCTGATGGAGCCGTTCGCGTACAGCATCCTCGACCAGCGGCTCGAGGACTATGGAAAAGCCTGTCAAGTAATCAAAAAGGGTATCGAGCCGACTATGGAAGAGAGGAAGCCAATGCTCCATGCCGGCATGGCGCCGACCTTCGCTCACCGCATGGTAGAGCACGTCATCGGGCGCTGCGGCACCAAATGCTTCCACGTAACCGAGGCGGAAGCGTCGAATCGTGTCACTCGTAAGCTGGAACTCGGCGACCGGTAGGAGATCCAGCCCACGTAACTGATCCGTCGTGCGCTGGGTCTCGGGGTCGAAGCTGCGGATCGTCTCCAGCGTGTTGCCAAAAAAATCGAGCCGCACCGGTTCGGCCGTGCCCGAGCCGTAAAGATCGACGATACCGCCGCGCACGGCGTAATCGCCCGGCTCACGGACCGTTGAAGCGCGTATGAATCCGTTAACCTCGAGCCATCCGGTAATATCATCCATCGCGAGCACTTGGCCTGGCGCGAGCGAAAGCGATTGCCGGGCGACGTAGTCCGCCGGCGGCACGCGTTGCAGGGCAGCATTGACCGTCGTGAGCAATATCGAGCCGCGCCCTTGTGTGGGCACTAGTTGGGACAGCACCGTCATGCGCTGGGCGACGAACGCTGCGTGCGGCGAAACCCGGTCGTAGGGTAGACAGTCCCATGCAGGGAACTCCTGCACGGCCAAATCGGGTGCAAAAAATTTGAGTGCCCGGGCGAGCGCGCCCATGCGCGCTCCATCGCGGCAGAGGACGACCAAGCTGGCTGCCGTTGCGTCGGACCGCGCCGCCAGGCCGCGGGTGAGATCCGCAACGACGAGCGCTTGAGCGCCGTCGGCCACACTTGCGAGTGTAAGGGGACGGCCCCGGATGAGAAGTTCGGCGGGATCGCGCGGCGCGCTCAACGGGCACCCTCGCCGTTTCGATTGAAATCGCGCAGCCGGCGAAACAGCGCAGTATCGTGGGTTAGCGGCACCTCGGCTTCGCCGATGATCCAGGCCAAGACTTCGCGGTCCGGCACTTCCATCAGGTGCTCGAAGTCGCGGAGTTCGGCAGCTGTCAATCGCTCAATCGTAGCGTCGGCGAAGCGGCCCATAATCAAATCGATTTCCCGCATGCCCCGATGCCAAGCGCGGAACAAGAGTTTGCGCCGACGGGAATCCAGTCCCTCGCTCGAACGTGCCATGCCGGTCATTCGATACCCAACGCCAAATGCCCGGACGAGCCGGGCGGCAGGTCATATAGCGATGTTCATGGGATATGTCAGCGCCCAACCGCATTGCCTATGCCGCACGTCCGCGCGACCATCAGCGGAAAGCTTGGGATGGTGAATGCGGCCAAGCGTGCTCAATCCATTATTCGCTGCGATCACAACGCTTCCCGGCGTTGGGACGCGGCTGGAGAAGCTCTATCGCCGACTGTTCGGTTGCGAACAGTCGGCGCGGGTAATCGACCTGCTTTTCCACCTGCCGAGCGGCGCCATCGATCGTCGGGCGCGCCCGAAGCTGCGGGACGTCGTGCCGGATACCGTCGTCACGGTCGCGGTCAGCGTCGATCGTCATCGGCCGCCGCCACCGTACCGCTCACGAGCGCCATATCGGATCTATACCAGCGACGAGACGGGCGACCTCATACTCACCTACTTCAATGCACGCAGAGATTACCTGGAGAGGCTGCTGCCCATCGGGGAGCGGCGCTACGTGTCGGGTACCGTGGAGCTTTACGACCACATGCTGCAGATGGTGCACCCCGACCGGGTTGTCGCCGAGGCGGATCTACCGAAGCTGCCGCTGGTCGAACCGGTTTATCCCTTGACCGATGGACTGAGCCTCAATCAGGTAGGCAAGGCCGCCGTCGCAGCCCTCACGCGTCTGCCGAACTTGCCCGAATGGCAGGAGCCAAGCTGGGTCGCGCGCGAGCGATTTCCCTCTTTCGCTGATGCGTTGCGCCTGCTCCACCGACCCACTGATCCTGCCGACCTTCTGCCGGAAGGATTGGCATGGTCGCGTCTTGCCTATGACGAGTTTCTCGCGGGTCAGTTAGCGCTCGCCCTCGTTCGTGCCCATCTGCGGCGGCAGGCAGGCCGGGCTACGCCGGGAACTGGACAGCTTAGGAAGAAACTGATCGACGCGTTGCCCTACTCGCTTACGCCCTCGCAGCAACGAGCCGTCGCCGAGATCGTCGCCGATCTCTCGAAGTCGGAGCGGATGCTGCGCCTCCTGCAGGGGGACGTGGGTTCTGGCAAGACGGTGGTGGCGTTGCTCGCCACGGCAGCAGTCATTGAAGGAGGCCGGCAGGCAGCGCTGATGGCTCCGACTGAAATTTTGGCGCGGCAACATTTCAATACCATTGCGCCGCTTGCCGCTGCGGCCGACATAAACGTCGCCATCCTCACTGGTCGCGAGCGCGGACACGAGCGCAACGACATCCTTGGAAGGCTGGCCATGGGCGAGATCCACATGCTGATCGGCACCCATGCCCTGTTCCAGGAACAGATCGAGTTTCGCGATCTCGCGCTGGCCGTGGTCGACGAACAGCATCGCTTCGGAGTGCATCAGCGCTTGGCGCTCGCCAAAAAGGGCGAGGCGGTCGACGTGCTGGTGATGACGGCAACGCCGATCCCGCGTACGCTTGTGCTCACCTATTTCGGCGACATGGACGTCTCGGAACTTCGGGAAAAGCCAGCGGGTCGGCGACCCATCGACACGCGGACGGTTCCGCTCAGCCGGCTGGACGAAGTCGTCGGCGCGGTCGGTCGCGCACTCGCCGAGGGCCGGCGCATCTATTGGGTCTGTCCATTGGTAGAGGTCACAGAGCGAACCGATTTGGCCGCGGCCGAAGAACGCTTCGCCGCGCTCAAGGAGCGCTTGGGCGCCATGGTTGATCTCGTACATGGCCGCATGAAAGGGGACGAGAAGGACCGTGCCATGGAGCGTTTCGCCGCGGGCGAGACACGCCTCCTCGTGGCCACGACGGTCATAGAGGTCGGTGTCGACGTGCCGGAAGCCACAGTGATGATCATCGAGCACGCGGAGCGCTTCGGACTGGCACAGCTCCACCAATTGCGCGGGCGCATCGGGCGCAGCGCCGAACACTCGAGTTGCGTACTGCTGTACAAAGCGCCTCTCGGCGAAACTGCCAAAGCCAGGCTCAAGATCCTGCGCGAGACCGAAGACGGATTCCGTATTGCCGAAGAGGATTTAAGGTTGCGCGGAGAAGGCGACGTCCTAGGCACGCGGCAATCAGGAATGCCTGGCTTCCGCGTTGCCCGGATTGAAACGCACGGCAAGCTGATCGGCGCCGCACGCGATGACGCGGCGCTGCTGCTCTCCCGCGATCCGACTCTTGCGTCCACACGCGGCGAGGCGGTGCAACACCTGCTCTACTTATTTGAGCGCGACGAAGCGATCCGGCTGATCCGCGCGGGGTGATAGGGTTCGCCGCGGCGATGGACGCAGGCTATTTTGCCGGGGCGGCGGCACGGTTAGCCTGCGACGCGCGCGCCGCACGCGCGGTCTCAGCCAGTGCCGCGAGCTTGCGTTGCTGATCGCCGGGCTGCACCATTCCGGCCGACATCAGCAACGTCATCGCCGTCTCCACCGTAATGTCGAGATCAATAATGTCGCGGCGCGCGACGTAGAAGAAAAAGCCGGTGGTCGGATTGGGCGTACACGGCATGAAAGCCGCAACATGCTCGGTGTCCGGCAAACGTGCTGCTATCTCGGGACTCGCGGGATTCGACAGGAATACCAGCGACCACATTCCGGGCGAGGGAAACTCGATGAGACCGACGCGCCGGAAGCTCGAGCCCCCTTTTGCAAAGAGCGTCTGAAAGATTTGCTTCAAGCTGTTGTAGATGGGTCGAACGACCGGCATGCGGTTGAGAATGTTCTCGCCCACCTCGACGAGCTTGCGACCGATAAAATTGGCGGTCAAGAAGCCAAACAGTGTGAGCGTGACGAAAGCAAGGATGAGCCCGGTACCGGGAATTGTTACCGGCAGATAGGTCTCGGGCCGGTACGCGACCGGAATGAAGGGCCGCACTAGATCATCGACCCAGTTGATGAACCACCAGGTAAGGCTGATGGTGATGTAGGCGGGGGCAACAAGGATCAAGCCGGTCAGGAAATAGTTACGCAGCCGGCCGACGAGGCCGTGTTGGAACGGCCCAGTCCTAGTCGGTGGCGGCGGGGGACCCGGTGCCGCCGTGGACGCGATCCCGGCATCTCGATCAATCTGGTTCATGTTGGAAACTTACCGTACATCCCGTTCAAATCGGATGAGATTACTGCGCCTGCGCGCACCAGGGCGATATGCACAAATGTCGCTGGCCTATCATTCGACCGTGACCGACTTGGCCAGGTTGCGCGGCTGATCGACATCGGTGCCCATCACCACCGCCGTATGATAGGCGATCAGCTGCACTGGTATGGCATAGACGAGGGGAGTCACGGTCGCGGGCATCGCTGGCAGTGTGAGCTTGGACAGCAAGTCCAAATGTGCGTCACGGGCCCCTCGAGGATCGGTGATCAGAATGATTTTTCCCTGACGGGCAGCCACCTCCTGCATATTGGACAAAGTCTTCTCGAATACTCGGTCGTGCGGTGCGATCACGATCACGGGCATGTTTTCGTCGATCAGCGCAATAGGACCGTGCTTGAGCTCGCCTGCGGCGTAGCCTTCGGCGTGAATATAGGAGATTTCTTTGAGCTTGAGCGCCCCTTCAAGCGCCACCGGAAAGCTGGTGCCACGACCGAGATAGAGGACGTTGCGGCTTTTTGCGAGGTCGCGCGCGAAATGCTCGATCTCAGGCTCAAGCGCGAGCGCCTCAGCCATTAGCCGCGGCGTCTCGATGAGTGCATGCGCCGTCTTGCTTTCCTCGGCTTCGGAGAGCACGCCGCGCGCGCGACCAGCCGCGATCGCGAGACAGGCGAGCACCGCCAGCTGGCAAGTGAAGGCCTTGGTCGAGGCCACCCCGATCTCTGGCCCCGCAAGCGTCGGCATCACGACTTCACTCTCACGCGCGATTGTCGAGGTGGGCACGTTGACCACAGCAAGCACGTGCTGCTTATGCTCCTTGGCATAGCGCAGCGTCGCGAGCGTGTCGGCGGTCTCCCCTGACTGCGACACGAAAATCGCTAGTCCGCCCGGCGCCAGCGAGACGTCGCGATAGCGGAATTCGGACGCCACATCGATCTCAACTGGCAACCGCGCAAGACGTTCGAACCAATATTTCGCGACCAATCCGGCGTAATATGCAGTGCCGCAGGCGGAGATCGAGACCCGCTCGAGCGTGCTTAAATCGAATGGCAGCTCGGCTGGCAGCCGAACGCGTTCGGCCGCCATGTCGATGTAATGGGCCAGCGTGTGGCCCACCACCTCCGGCTGCTCGTGAATTTCCTTCGCCATGAAGTGACGGTAATTGCCTTTGTCGACGAGAAACGCCGAGGCAGAGGACCTGAGTACGGCACGTTCGACCTTGCTGCCCTTGGCGTCGCGGACTTCGACTCGCTTGCGGGTAAGCACCACCGAATCGCCCTCCTCGAGGTAGGAAATCGCGTCGGTAAAGGGTCCGAGTGCGATCGCATCGGAGCCGAGATACATTTCACCGTCACCGTAGCCGATGGCAAGCGGCGAACCTTTGCGGGCGCCTATGATGAGATCGTTTTCTCCCGCGAACAAAAACGCGAGTGCGAAGGCGCCGCGCAGCCGCGGCAATGCGGCCGCCACCGCCTCGGCGGGCGAGCGGCCATTCTTCATCTCTTGCGTCACGAGATGGGCAACGACCTCAGTGTCGGTATCGGAGCCGAACTTCGTCCCCGCCCTCTCCAGCTCCTCACGCAGCTCACGAAAGTTCTCGATGATCCCGTTGTGGACAACCGCGAGACGCTCGGTGGCATGCGGGTGGGCGTTGTCCTCGGTCGGCCGGCCGTGCGTCGCCCAGCGGGTGTGGCCGATCCCGATCGTGCCGGTAAGCGGCTCGCGGGCTAGCCTGGCTTCGAGATTGCGCAGCTTGCCTTCGGCGCGACGCCGGGCGAGCTGGCTGCCTTCCAGCGTGGCGACGCCAGCGGAATCGTAGCCCCGGTACTCGAGCCGCTTGAGCGCGTCGACAAGCAAGCCGGCGACCGGCTCACGCCCGAGAATACCTACGATACCGCACATTTGAATGGCCGCCAGCTGATTGCGCAGAATCTACCGCGACGAGCATATCTCGGCATCGAGGCGAAAAAGCGCAATGAAGCAACTTCTCAGAATTAAGCCTAACATGCTCGTCGTGCCTGTCACTTTGCAGGCGTGCCTCTTTTGCCCAGCGATCCGCGTTGGCGCAAGCGTCGTGCCCACCCATCCTTTACGACCTGCCGTCCACGCGCGAGCGCGAGCGCAGCCGCGGGCACGTCGTGGGTGATCACCGAGCCGGATCCCACGTAAGCGCCGTCGCCGATCTTTAGCGGTGCCACCAGCGCGGAATTCGAGCCGATGAACGCGTTCTTGCCGATCTCGGTGCGATGCTTGGCTACACCATCATAGTTACAGGTGATCGTGCCCGCACCAACATTGGCGCCGGCACCGACTGTCGCATCGCCGATATAGCTCAGATGATTGGCCTTGGCGCCGGCCTCGATCACCGCCTCCTTGATCTCGACGAAATTACCGACGTGAACGTGTTCATGCAGGCGTGCACCGGGGCGCAGCCGCGCGTAAGGTCCAACCATCGCCCCCTTGCCCACGTGCGCCCCCTCGAGGTGGGAGAAGGAGCGGATCACGGAATTGTCCTCCACCGTCACCCCGGCTCCGAAGACCACGAATGGCTCCACGACCACGTCGCGTCCGAACTTGGTGTCCGACGACAAGAAAACCGTTTCCGGCGCCATCAGTGTCACGCCGCCCTCCATCGCAGCTTGGCGCAGGCGCTGCTGGAGCACGGCACCAGTCTCGGCGAGTTGGGCATTGGTATTGATCCCGCGCACGTCGTCCTCCTCAGTCTCGATCACGGCTGCCTTGCATCCCATCGCCCGCGCGACGGTCACGGCATCGGTGAGGTAATATTCGCCCTTGCGGTTATCGTTGCCGATCCGCTCCAGGATCGCCAGGGCGGTCGGACCGGCGAATGCCATCAGACCGCCGTTACACAGATCGGCCGCGCGCTCGGCCCGGCTCGCATCCGTTT
Source organism: Xanthobacteraceae bacterium (assembly GCA_035263865.1). Classification (GTDB taxonomy): domain Bacteria; phylum Pseudomonadota; class Alphaproteobacteria; order Rhizobiales; family Xanthobacteraceae; genus VAZQ01. The sequence continues at coordinate 31,977 of DATFQX010000127.1, read as the reverse complement.
CCTCACGGATGGCGACGAGCTCGCCGTCCTCGAGCACGAGGCGACCGTACCCTGTGGGGTCCTTCGCGCGAAAGCCAAGCACCACGACCGCCGCCCCCTCGGCGAGAGCCTCGCGAATCCGAGTGAGCGTGCGCGGCCGAATGAGCGGTGTGTCGCCGAAAATGACAAGCACGTCATCGGGTGTGCGCGCGATCGCAGTTTTTGCGGCTAGCACGGCATGAGCGGTGCCGCGCCGGTCAGCTTGCACAAAGATCTCGGCATCAGGCAGGATGCGTTTGGCTTCAGCAGCCACTGCCCCGGCGGCGGGCCCTACGACTACTGCGGTCATGGTGCCGCCCGCCTCGCGTACGGCATCGAGCACGTGAGCTAGCAGCGACCGGCCGGCGATTGCGTGCAGCACCTTCGGCCGCGCCGAGCGCATGCGAGTGCCTTCGCCGGCCGCAAGCACGATCGCCAGGCAGGTGCGTTGAATCGCCAATGAACATCCTCCACGCCGCTGTGACCGCCGGGGGCCGTCATATCTGAGTGCGCCGCTGCGGAAAAGTGGATTGCGCGGGAACCTAGTCGACCGAAAGGCCCATGGTGTGCAACCGCCTACGCCGATGGTGGGCAAGTAGACCCTGGTTGTAGGGGAAGCACATGCGCAGCATACTGCATCGTCTCATGCATCCCACGCTGTTTCTGCCTACTGCCCGCCAGATGAACGGGCTCTTGCTGATCGCCCTGCTCTCGCTAGGCGAGGCGCTCTATCTCCGCTATCTGGCGATCGAATACGCGCCGGTATCCCTTGCCTGCCAGGCGGGCCTCAATACCTGGTTGTGCGCCACCTTTCGAATCACCATCGTGCTGTTCAACCACTTCGCCTTCGGCTGGGTTGCGCTCGGCGCGGCGCTGCTCAATCTGCTGCGGCCGTCGATCCTACTTCTCGCTGTAGCGCTCGCCGCCAGCGCCTTCGGCCTGGTCTTGCACAACGCCAATCTCGCGGGCCTCGCCGCCGCGCTGCTGATGCTCAGCCTGGCACGGCCCGCGCCTCCAGCAGAGTAAATGCAAGCGCGAGCAAAGCGGCCGAGGACCACACGGCCTGCCAGTTAGCAAAGCCTTCGTTGCAAGCGATATAAATTGCTGACGCGGTCAGTGCCGCCGCGATCGCGCTCTCCGCAGCCGGGGCCTGCACGCGCTGCTTCAACCTCGCGAGCAGGCTTCCCTTGACCACGGGCTTTGCTTTGATCAGCAGCATGAACGGAACTGTCGCGGCGGTGAGCGGCGCGAAAGGAAAATCCCGGTAGCGTGGATCGAACACCAAACCCAGCGCCGCCTGTACCGAGAGCACAGCGAGCGCGATCAGGAGAATGCCAAGCGCAAGCGACACAATGTCGTGCGGGCGTTGCGCCGCGCGGCCGAGCATTTGCGCGAAACTGGGGGCGGTGGCGCCCGATGCCACGGCAACGGCAGCGACAACAGGTGATGCCAGCGCCGTCGCAGCCCAGGCAAGCGAGCGCAGCCAATCGCCGACCGTCAGGCTTTCGAGTGGAACGTTCGCAAGCGTCCAGCCGATCAGGATCCCCGCAACCATCGCAATCACCGCGATACGTAACCAGCAGCGAGTATCGACCGCGGTAGCAGCCCGGCGGCGAACGGCCAGCGCGCTTGCAAAAATTACCGCTACGAGCCCTACCCCGCCAGCGGCTTGCCAAGGCCAGTGCGGATGATTGGAGACGCGGCCGCCACAGGCGAATTTTGCCTCTCGCCGATAAGCATCAAACAATCCCCAATGGCCGCCGACGGTTCCCTCGAGCCGGCGCTTCCAGGGCTGGTCATACGCCTCGATCAGGTTCACGTGATAGTTCTCGCGTTTGGCATGATCGAGCACCTCGTGCATGGAGCGCGCTTGGTTCACCGGCGAAGGCAAAGCCCCTTCGCGCATACGGCCGGCGCTCGGCCAGCCGAATTCACCGACGAACACGTCCTTGCCGGGAAATGCAGCGACCATCTGCGCGCGAATGGCATCGACGTGCGCGGCAGCCTCCCGAGCGGGGATAGGAAAGTCCTCCCAATAGGGCAGAATATGGATGGTAACGAAATCGACCGCGCCTGCCACGTCGCGGTAGCGCAGCCAGAACTCCCAGACATCGGCGTAGCTGACGGGCATTGCGACCTGTGCCTTCACTTCGCGGATGGTCCGCACGAGATCAGGTGCCGCCATCTCTCCTCGCAGCAGAACTTCGTTGCCGACGATGACCGCGATGATCACGTCGGGAAACTGTTTGGCGAGCGCGATCGCGGTCACAACCTGCTTTCGGCTGAGTTCGGGCTGATTCGACAACCATAAGCCCTGTAACACCTTCATGCCGTGACGCTTGGCGATTCCGGCAATCTGGTCGAGGCCGTGATCGACCGAGTAGGTGCGCACGCAATTCGTAATGTGCTTGAGTTGAGCTAAATCCTCGTCGATTTGCCTGGGATCGATAGGAATGTCCGGGCCAAGCGGACTCTGCTTCCCGCGAAACGGCGCGTACGAGACGCAATAAAGCTTCTCACCAGCGGCCAAAGGAGATGGCGGCATCTGGACCGTCGCGCCGAGCCATGCCCATGCCGCGGCGATCGCCGCCGCTGCAATCGCGAAAAGCGTGGTCGTAATACCCATCGAGACTGGTCCCGACCCCTGCTCGAGAATGAGATCTCGCTTATCTTGCCCCAAGGGTGGTGCCAAGCGCCATCAAACCGCAACGCCGGCGATTTCTTTCCGGAACAGCCTTTGCCATCTTGGCGTTACCTCAGCCGGCTGCTTTAATCGGATCGCGCCAGTGGCCGTTGCCGTAATGCTGACCGAATGGGTCTCCATGGGAGGTGGACCACCGACCGGCATGGCCAACAAATTCAGGACAATCATGCAGCGCTTTCGGATGCGTTTTGTGGCCGCCGCCCTTGGCGCGGCGATGATGTTCGTCGCCAATCCGACATTTGCCCAGAATAGTGAGCAAAAGCCGGCGGATAAGGATAAGCCGCAGGCCGGCGAGACGAAGGAGCCCCAGAAGAAAATTGACGAATTTGCCGAAGCCGAGCGGCTTTTGGAGGGCCCGGCTGCCAACCCGGAATGCTTGTGGCTGGGTCGGCGGGTCGTAAGCCTACTCTGGCGCGATGATCTCGATACTGCCTTCCGCCACCTTGACCTCTACGACCGGTTCGGCTGCCCGGCCGGTCACATCCAGGCTACTTTCCGCTGCCTCGTGCGTCAGGGCAATATCGATCCGAAGGCGACTGACACGCTTAACAGTCGCGTGCATGGCTGCTGGGTGAACCCAAATGCCGACGCGCAGGGCACGGCGGCCGTGCCGAGCGGGACGACCAACCGCTAACCTGTACAACTGTTCAGCAAGAGAGCCGCCAAGCTGTACAGACGTTCAGAATGACTTCGCTAAAGTTTGCCGAAGCGTTTCGCCGAACGATTTTTTTGTTCGCGCTGTTGTTTGCCTTGCATCAGCCATGACTGATCGCTACTTGTAACGACGCCTAATGCCAAGGTGCGCTAACAACACCTTGGTTGGACCTAGGGGACGGGTTCGGGTCTGCGCATTTTGCCCCGCGTGGTTGCCAGTTCTATGCGCACCGTCGCAGCCGTGGTGGCGCTCGTCGTCTGCGTGCATGCCGGTTTATGGACGCTCCTCCAACGGCACCAGGCGGCTTCCAACGTCGATGGCCCGCTCGCCAGTATTTCCTACTCGCCGTACACGCGATCACAGCATCCGGACTATGGCGACCGCCCGACTGCGGAGCAGATTCGTGCCGACCTGAAGATCCTGAGTCCCTATACGCAGGCGATCCGCACCTACAGTTCGACCGGCGGCGGTGAGCTGGTGCCCGCGATTGCCGCCGAGTTCGGTCTCAAGGTTACGCTTGGCATTTGGATCGACAAAAACGAAGCTCGCAACGAGCGGGAGATACAAGCCGCCATTGCGCTTGCCCGCCGCTACAGCAACATCAATGCGATCGTGGTCGGCAACGAGACCACGTTGCGCGCCGAAAAGTCGATTGATGATCTGGTGCGGCTCATCCAACGCGTAAAGCGACAAAGTCCGGTACCGGTCACCACGGGCGAAATTTGGACGGTGTGGATCGAGCACCCAGAGCTTGCTTCCGCGGTCGACTTCATCGCAGCCCACATTCTCCCTTACTGGGACGGATTCAGCGCAACTCAAGCCGTTGATAAGACCATCGAGTTCTATGACAAGCTGCGCGCCGCGCATCCGGGCAAGCGTATCGTAATTGCCGAATTCGGCTGGCCCAGCGCCGGCTACAACATGCGCCAAGCCGATCCAGGCCGCATCGAGCAGGCGAGCGTGCTGCGCGACTTCATTTCCCGCGCCGAAGCTTACGGCATCGACTACAACATCATCGAGGCATTCGATCAGCCGTGGAAGACCAATGAAGGCGGCGTCGGTATGTATTGGGGCGTGTTCGATGCCTCGCGCCACGCCAAGTTCGCTTGGAGCGGACTGGTGAGCGATCCAGACCATTGGAAGATCGGCGCCTTAGCAGTGCTGCTCGGTCTGCTAGTATCGATGCCGATCTTGGCGCGACGCGTTGCCACATTCGGGGAGGCCGCCGCGCTCGCAGTCGCCGCCAATGCAGTTGGCGCCTGGCTCGCCACAGTTTTCGCCTTCTGGCAAACTCATTATTTCGTGCTCGGGGCTGCTTTTGCGCTTGTGCTCGGTACTATCCTGCTTGCTCCGCTGGTCGCGATCGCGCTTGCGCGCATCGAAGAGATCGCGGTCGTTGTCTTCGGGCGTGGCCCGCGGCGGCTGATCGCGGCCGCCCTGCCGGCGCCGGCCGGCTTTGCACCGAAGGTCTCGATCCACGTTCCCGCCCACCGCGAGCCGCCGGAAATGCTCAAGGCCACGCTTGATGCAGTGGCACGGCTCGACTATCCGAATTTCGAGTGCGTTGTCGTCATCAATAATACGCCCGATCCTGCGCTTTGGCGGCCGATCGAGGATCATTGCCGCGTGCTGGGAGAGCGTTTCAAGTTCATCAACGAGGACAACGTCAGCGGCTATAAGGCCGGCGCGTTGCGACTCGCACTTACGCATACCGCTGCCGATGCCGAGATCATCGGAGTCATCGACGCGGATTATATCGTGCACCCCGACTGGCTCAAAGACTTAGTACCGGTCTTCGCCGATCCGAAAGTCGGTATGATACAGGCACCGCAGGACCATCGCGACGGCGATCGTTCGGTCATGCATCACGCGATGAATGGCGAATATGCCGGTTTCTTCGACATCGGCATGGTCCAGCGCAACGAGGCAAACGCTATCATCGTGCATGGAACCATGTGCCTGATCCGGCGCGCTGCGCTGACATCTGCCGGCGGCTGGCCGAGCGATACGATTGTTGAAGACTGTGACCTCGGCCTGCTGGTGCTCCAGCATGGCTGGCAGATTCATTACACAAACCGGCGCTACGGACACGGTCTGTTACCCGACACCTTCGAGGCCTACAAGAAGCAGCGCTACCGCTGGGCCTATGGCGGTTTCCAAATTCTGCGCAAGCATTGGCGTTATCTGCTGCCCGGCGCCAACGGCTTGACGCGAGAGCAGAAGCGCGAATTTGCAGTGGGCTGGCTCAACTGGCTAGGCGCGGAATCGATCGGGGTTGCTGTCGCAATTCTCAATCTCGTCTGGGTGCCTGTTGTTGCGTTTGCCGGCATCGCCATTCCCGACAAGATCCTCACTATCCCAATTCTGGCGGCATTCGTGATTACTCTGGGACATTTTGTGGCGCTTTATCGTGCGCGAGTCTCGATCCCCCCTGCGCAGATGGCCGGTGCCGTCATAGCTGCTATGTCAGTGCAATGGACGGTCGCACGCGCAGTCGGCGGCGGCGTATGGAAGGAAACCATGCCCTTCATGCGCACCGCCAAAGGAGGCGCGACCCGCAAGGGCACCGAATTCCCCGCGTTCTGGGAGGCAGTACTCGGAACCCTACTTCTGATCAGCGCGGTAGTCGTCCTCGCCACCAACTACAAACAAATTCGCGAGCTCCACGTATTCGCGGCCGTGCTCGTGGTCCAGAGTCTGCCCTTCCTTGCCGCGGTGGCGATGGCAGTGTTGGAAGACTCTCGTTTCAACGAATTTGCCTATTGGCGAAACGTCGAGGCAAAGGTGGCGGCCCAGTTGCCGCAACCTACTGCCATCGCTGAGGCGCCGGCCGAGCAGAAATCGGTGATCGGTAATCAGTAATCAGAAGCGGTGACTCAGGAAGCAGGGCCAGAACGGCCGTCGCTGATTAATTAGCGATTCCTGACTTGCCGTCATCCGGTCAATGCCGTTTCAACCAGCTTGATCCAATAGGAAGCCCCGTAGGGGATCGCCTCGTCATTGAAATCGTAGGCTGGATGATGGAGACCGGCGCCGTCGCCGTTGCCGACGAAGATGAAAGCACCGGGCCGCGCTTCGAGCATGAAAGAAAAATCCTCTGCGCCCATGACCGGCGCGACATCCTCGTCGACGCGCTCGCGCCCGACCACTTCAGCCGCGACCGACGCCGCAAATGCGGCCTGGCGCGTGTGATTACGAGTCACGGGATAATCGCGTCGATAGGTAAGTTTGGCGTTGGCGCCGTAGAGAGCGGCCGTTCCGGTCACGACCTCATTCAACCGTTTCTCCAAGAGATCGCGCACGTCGGGTGTGAGGCTGCGGGCCGTACCACGCAGGAGCGCAGTTTGCGGGATCACGTTGTCGGTAGAGCCGGCCTGAAAAACGCAGATAGAGATCACCGCAGCGTTGAGTGGATCGACATTGCGCGCAACGATCGACTGAATCTGATTGATGATTTGGGCGCCCACCAGCACCGTGTCGATGGACACATGCGGACGCGCGGCGTGTCCACCGCGGCCTTCGATCTCGATCGTGATACGGTCGGCAGCCGCCATCATCGGACCGGGTCGCAGCGCGAATTGGCCTACTGCAAGCCCGGGGTAGTTGTGCATCCCGTAGACTTCCTCGATGCGGAAGCGCTCCATTAGACCGTCCTGAACCATCGCCTTGCCGCCGGCGCCGCCCTCCTCCGCCGGCTGGAAGATCACAACCGCAGTGCCGGAGAAATTGCGCGTCTCGGCGAGGTAATGCGCAGCGCCGAGCAGCATGGCAGTGTGACCGTCGTGACCGCAGGCATGCATTTTGCCGGGCACCGTTGATCTGTACGGCACGTCACCGATTTCCTCGATCGGCAGAGCATCCATGTCTGCGCGCAATCCAATGACTCGGCCGGCGTCCCTACCACCGCGAATGACGCCGACCACGCCCGTGCGCCCGATCCCGGTCACGACCTCGTCGCAGCCAAAGCTTCTGAGCTTATCGGCGACGGTGGCCGCGGTGCGGTGCACGTCATAAAGGATCTCGGGATTGGCGTGGATGTCGCGGCGCCAGGCGGTAATCTCGTCTTGCATGGCGGCAATTCGGTTGACGATCGGCATGAGCTTACTCCTCCCAGCGCATACGACCGGCCCCCATCGCCAACATAAGCTGACGCCCTCGACTTGGACAGGCCTGCAACGGCTGTCACTATTGACCCCGCGGCAGGCCGCCCGTACACACCCGCGCACCGGGCCCGTAGCTCAGTGGTAGAGCAACTGACTTTTAATCAGTAGGTCGCTGGTTCGATCCCAGCCGGGCTCACCATTCTGCGCCTGCGCCGAATGGCTCTCGGAGCCCCCTATGGCAAAGTCGAACGGTCAAGCGCTGCCGATCTTAATTGCAGGCGGCGGCATCGGGGGGCTGGCGGCGGCGCACGCGCTCGCGCGCAAGGGCCTCGCGGTTCGCGTCCTGGAACAAGCAGCTGAATTCCGCGAGATCGGCGCCGGCATCCAGCTCGGCCCCAATGTCTTCCGCGCGCTTGAGCGACTGGGTCTTAAGGAGGCGGTGCTCGCCGATGCCCACCGGCCGCCGGGACTCGAGATGCGCTGCGCGCTCACCGGCGAGCGCGTGACCCGCATCCCCCTACATGAGAGCGGCTTCGAAGAGCGTTTTCAGCAGCCCTACGCCGTTACTCACCGCCACGATCTCCATTCCGTCTTCATAAATGCCTGCGAGAGCAACAACCTCATCACGCTGGAGACCAGCCGCGCGGTTGAGGATTTCCAGCAGGATGACGCCGGCGTCACCGTCATCCTGCAGTCGGGCGAGCGCATCCGCGGCCGTGCCCTCATCGGCTGCGACGGCATGTGGTCGAAGGTACGCGACAAAGTCGTCGGCGACGGCAAGCCATTGGTGTCCGGCCATATCGCCTATCGCGCCGTGCTGACGCGCAAGGAGGTGCCGGACGATCTGTGGACGCCCGATATGGTCCTGTGGGCCGGCCCGCGCACGCACCTCGTTCACTATCCGCTGCGCCGCGCCGCGATCTACAACCTCGTGGCTGTCTTCCACTCCAAGCGTTACGTCGAGGGCTGGAATGCGGAGGCCGATCCAGGCGAACTGTGGGCGCATTTTGAAGGCCAGCGGCCCGAAGTGTTGCGCATGCTCGAGCGTATCGAGACCTGGCGCATGTGGGTGCTATGCGACCGCGAGCCAGTAAAGGAGTGGAGCAAAGGGCGGGTGACGCTTCTCGGCGATGCGGCCCACCCCATGCTGCAATATCTTGCGCAAGGCGCCTGCATGGCGATCGAAGATGCGGTCTGGCTCGCCGACAAGGCCAACGAAAATCCGGATGACCTCCCCGCGGCTTTCCGCACCTATGTGCAGCAGCGTTACCTGCGCACGGCGCGGGTGCAGATTATGGCGCGCGTCTATGGCGAGTTCTACCACGCACGCGGCCCGGCAGCGGAATTGCGGAATCAGATGCTCGGCCCACGCACGCCGGAAGAGGCCTACGACGGCATGGCGTGGCTTTACGGCGGGATGTAAGGGAGCGCTGATCGGGCCGTTGCTGTTTGCGACTTTATTCGTGCTGCCCCAGCTATCCCAGCGACGCCTTGACCCGCGCCGGACTGAGCGGCAGGTCGCGGATCCGCCTGCCGGTTGCGTTCGCGACGGCGTTGGCGATCGCGGCGGCCGCCGGGCCCAGCGAGGCTTCGCCGGCGCCGAGCGGACGTTCGTTCGGGCGGTTGATCAGCTCGACGTCGACGATCGGCGCTTCCGGCATGGTGAGGATCGGATAGCTCGCCCAGTCGCGCGTCCGAATGCCGCCTTGCTCGAAACGCACCTCCTCCTTCAAGGTCCAGCTCGCTGACTGGATGATCCCACCTTCGATCTGATTGGTCAGCCCATCGGGATTGATGATCAGACCCGCATCGACCGCGGCGGTGGCGCGAGGCACGTGGATCTTGCCACTGTCGCGATCGATTTCGACCTCCGCCACCACGGCTACGTAGGAGGCAAGATTCTTATACCTGGCAAAACCAATCCCGCGACCGCGTACGCCGTCACCCGTCTCGCCATTCTTCCAGCCAACCTTGTTGGCGACCGCCTCGATCACGGCCCGTGCGCGCGGATCGCTGAGATGTGCTAGGCGGAACGCAACCGGATCCGCGCCACCCGCGTAAGCCAACTCATCCATGAAGGCCTCGACCGCGAACACGTTGGCATAGGCGCCAAGCGTGCGCAGCGAGGACACCCAGACCGGCATCTCCGGGATGAAGTGATTGACGATCCTGTGATTGGGCAAATCGTAGCCGGGGATGGCGTTGCGGTCGCTGCCGCCCGCCGGCAGCGGGATGTTGCGCGCAAGCGGCCGTTTCTGCGGCTGCGCAAGGCTCCAGCTTGCGAACAGATTGCTGCCGTCGGGCGCGCCAGGACGCACGCCGTGCGGGCCGCTCCACACCTCGTAGTCCCACCCAACGATTCTGCCGTCGGCAACCGCACCCCGCGCCTTCATCACCATGGCCGAGCCGTACGGCTCCCATGCAAACTCATCGTCACGCATCCATTGCACGCGCACCGGGCTACCGGGAACGGCGCGCGCGAGTAACGCCGCGTCGAGCGCAACGTCGTCGTGACCGTTGCGGCCATAGCAGCCCGCGCCTTCAGCGAAGATGCACCGAATCTGCGCGGAATCGATCTGCAAGGATCTGGCAAGGTCCTGCCGAAGCGCAAATACGCCCTGCGTATGCGACCAGATGGTGAATCTCCCGTCGCGGAATTCGGCAAGCGCGCAGGACGGCCCCATCGAGGCATGGGCGAGGTAAGGCTTCCGGTAGATCGCCGCAACCACGCGCGGGCCGCTAGGGCGCACACTCGTCTGCTTCTCACTGGCGACGGTGTCGACGCTCCGCAGGGACAGCAAATGCTCGTAGACCTTGTCCGTATCGGGGAGTTCAGTGCCGCTCGACCAGCGCGCGCCGCCGCTTAACGCAGCACGCGCCTTGATCGCCTGCTCCTCGCGCTCCGCGATGACGCCGATCAAGCTGCCGTTGCGCACGACGGCAACAACTCCGGGCATTGCCTTGACTGCGGATTCATCGACGGCTTCGAGCTTCGCGCCGTAACGCGGCGGGCGGACCGTACGGCCGTGCAGCATGCCCGGCAAGCGGATGTCCTGAACGTAGGCGGCACCGCCGGTAACTTTAGCCGGGATATCTAGTCTCTGAGCCGATTGTCCTACGAGCTTGTATTTTGAGGCGGTTTTCGGCGCGACCTTGGCCGTCGCCTCGCGCCTGAGATCGACGGCTGCAGCAAGCTCGCCGTAGCCGACCTTGCGCCCGCCAGGCGCGGCGATCACGCCTTCGGCGACGGTCAGCCGGTCCGCCGCCGCCCCGAGCCGCTTGGCAGCGAGATCGATGAGCACCACACGCACTTCGGCAGCAGCCATGCGCAGCGCCGCACCGCTGTTCTCGATCGACCGGCTGCCGTCTGTGTGTCCCTCGTTTGGCGTCCGACCGGTATCGCCGGAGATCATCTCGATCCGTGACATCGGCAAATCGAGCTCTTCCGCCGCGATCTGCGCGAGCGCAGTGAGGATGCCCTGCCCCAATTCCACCTTGCCCGTCAAAATGGTGGCGCTGCCCTCGGGATTGATGCGGATCCAAGCATCCAGCCTGCGGTTGTTCTCCAGGCTTCCGGGCAATCGTTCCTGTCCACGCGCAAGCTTCGGATCGAGCGAGAACGCAACGACGATGGCGCCGAGTCCGGCGGCAAATTCGCGACGATCGAAAGCGGGGCCGTTCACGTTCGTGTCCTCCAGCTTGCCTGCGCCGCCCGCAGCACTGCGCGAACGATGCGATTGTGGGTGCCGCAGCGGCAAAGATTGCCGGCGAGCGCCGCACGCACGTCACGCTCGCTCGGTCGGGGATTGCGGTCGAGCAGCTCTTTCGCCGACATGACCATGCCGCTGATGCAGTAGCCGCACTGGGCGGCCTGCTCGTCGATGAAGGCCTGTTGCAGCGGGTGCAGCTTGCTGGGCGAGCCCAGACCTTCGATGGTCGTGATCTCGTTTGTGGTCACGGTGCTGACTGGTGTGACGCAGGAACGCACCGCCTTGCCGTCGACCAGCACCGTGCAAGCGCCGCATTGCGCCAGGCCGCAACCAAATTTGGCGCCGTTGAGTTCAAGGTCGTTGCGGAGCGCGTAGAGCAACGGTGTATCCGGCTCGGCGGGAACCGAACGACTCGTCCCATTGACTCTCAGGTTGATGGCCATGCCTGCCGTCTCCACGGGCTGCCGCTATTCTTATTCTTCAGCGCGGTCATTTTGCGCCGTTACCGCCGCGGCGTCGAGCTCTCGTGCTGCTCTATTACAACGCCACGTCGCCGCGCGCCCAACTCTCGCGCGCGTCGGCGCAGAAGTCCGCGAACCTCTCCGCAGCAATCGCGGTGCGTATCCCCGCCATGAGATCCTGGTAATAAGCGAGGTTGACTGTCGTCAGCAGGATCGCGCCGAACATCTCGTTGGCTCTGATAAGATGGTGAAGGTAAGCGCGCGAAAAATCGCGCGTCGCAGGGCACGTGCTCGTCTGGTCGATCGGTCGCGGATCGTCGGCGTGGCGTGCGTTCCTCAGATTGATCGGTCCGAAGCGCGTGAAGGCAAGACCGTGTCTGCCGTTGCGAGTCGGGAGCACGCAGTCGAACATATCGATGCCGCGGCCGACCGCCTCGAGCAAGTCCTCGGGCGTGCCCACCCCCATGAGATAGCGCGGACGGTCGGAGGGAAGCGCGCGCACGACACTCTGGACGATCCCGGGCATAACCTGCTGCGGCTCGCCTACGGCGAGCCCACCAATGGCATACCCGTCAAACCCGATATCGGTGAGGACGCGCGCGCTCTCGGCCCGCAGGGCCATATCGTCTCCGCCTTGGACAATGCCGAACAGCGCGTTGCCTTGTGGTGCCTGCTCGAACGCGCGTTTGCTGCGCTCGGCCCAAGCGAGCGAGAGTTGCATGGCGCGACGGAGCTCGGCCCCTGATGCGGGCAAGCGCAGGCATTCATCGAGCTGCATTGCGATGTCGGAACCCAGCAGAATCTGAATCTCGATCGCGCGCTCAGGAGAAAGTTCGACGACGGCCCCGTCGAGATGCGATCGAAAGATCACGCCCTTGTCCTCGACTTTGCGGAGCTGCGATAGCGACATGACCTGAAAGCCGCCGGAATCGGTCAGAATCGCGCGCGGCCAGCGCATGAACCCGTGCAGGCCGCCGAGCCCGGCGATCCGCTGAGCGCCCGGCCGCAACATCAGGTGATACGTGTTGGCGAGTACGATGTCGGTGCCGATTGCGCGCAATGTCTCGGGCGCGAGCCCTTTCACGGTTGCCTGGGTACCGACCGGCATGAATGCGGGTGTGGCGACGGTCCCGTGCGCAGTTGCGATCTCGCCGCGGCGAGCAGCGCCGTCATTGGCGAGCAAGCGGAAGGCGAAGGCGTCGGCCATCGATACATCTTAGCCGAGCGGACCGCATTCTTGTCTGCTGCCTTCCGCCCGCTTATGGCTGGAACAGCAGGCAGGCATCGCCATAGGAGTAGAATCGGTATGCCGCAGTGATCGCATGCGCATAGGCGCGCTTGATAACGTCTAGCCCGCAAAACGCCGCGACCAGCATGAAAAGGGTCGAGCGCGGCAAGTGAAAATTAGTGAGCATCACGTCGACTGCGCGGAAACGATAGCCTGGTGTGATGAACAAGGCGGTCTCCCCCTGAAATGGATGGATGATGCCGTCGTCCGCAGTGGCACTTTCCAAGAGTCGCAGCGAGGTCGATCCCACCGCGACGATACGGCCGCCTTCCTGCCGCACCTGGTTGAGCGCGTCCGCCGTCTGTGCGGTGATGCTGCCTTGCTCCGCGTGCATGCGATGTTCGGCGGTGTCGGCGGTCTTGACCGGAAGGAACGTCCCGGCCCCGACGTGCAACGTTACCGTATGCAGGCTGATCCCGCGCGCAATCAGGGATGACGTGAGCGAATCCGTAAAGTGGAGCCCTGCCGTGGGAGCCGCGATCGAGCCCTCCGCATGCGCGAATATGGTTTGGTAGTCGGCCCGATCGCGCTCGTCGGGCGGGCGCCGGATGTAGGGCGGCAGCGGCATGGCACCGCGCTCGTCGATCGCCTGGTCGAGCACAGGCCCATGAAACGCAAAAGCGAGCGTGACTTCGCCGTCTTCGCCCTTGGTTTCGACGGTGGCGTCGAGCTGACTGAGAAAGCAAACCTTACCCTCGTCCCCGAACCGTACGACGTCGCCTGGCGTCAGCCGCTTGGCGGGTTTGACGAAAGCGCGCCAGCGCGAGCCGTCGAGGCGCCGGTGCAGTGTCGCCTCGATGGCGGGCTCCGTCGCGCCCCGGCCGAGGCGCCGGCCGCGTAGGCGCGCCGCAATGACTTTGGTATCGTTGATCACAAACGCGTCACCCGCGCGCAGCAGGTCGGGCAAATCGCGCATGCCCCGGTCATCGATCTCCGGGCTCGAGCCTGGACGCACGACCAGGAGCCGCGCTGCATCCCGCGGCGAAACGGGGCGCAAAGCAATCCGGTCGGGGGGCAGTTCAAAATCGAACAGGGCGGTGCGCATGGCCCTTCATACAAGCGCCCGCGCGGCAGGTCATCGCCTAGCCCAAGCCGCACTACGAAACCGACCTCGGGCTTTGTCCGGCCTCTGATCGAGCACACACAAGCGCGGCCGTAGATTCATACCAGCAAGCCAAACGGCTCCCCCCGAATGAAGATTATCAACGCACTTCAATCCGACCTGTTCGGAGCGGGGTGCAAATTTGCCGGATGGCACCCGCGCCCGCCCGGATTGATCCATCTGAGGATCGCGAAAGTCCCATGCTGGTGTCGTGGTTGCGTCAAATGATTTTCACAGGCATGGCGTAGGCGTTCGGATCCGCAGAAAGACAAGGCAGGAGAGGTCAATGGGCGCCGTCATGGTGAGATGTCCGCAGACCGGACGGGACATCCCCACCGGTCTGGTCACCGATCGCAAGAGTTTTGAGTCCATGCCGGTCTTCTTCGCGCGGGTCCACTGCCCGATTTGCCGAACCGAGCATGAATGGTTCCCAAAAGAGGCGTGGGTGTGCGAGGCCGAACCGCGCGCGCAGGGCACCGCGTTAATTTGATTTCTTTCCGGCGATAACGCGATGGAACGGCCACCATTCACAGGTCGCGTTCCAAAGCAATCGGCGCGCGAACGCGGCTCACACGATCATCCATCCGCGCCCATCTTGGCCGAGATGATTCGGTCCGGCTCGATAACCGGCTCGCCCCGCTTGATCTTGTCGACGTTTGCCATGCCTTCGGTCACTTGTCCCCAGACGGTGTATTTGCCGTTGAGAAAAGGCGCATCAGCAAAGCAGATGAAGAACTGACTGTCGCCGGAATCCGGGGATTGCGCGCGCGCCATCGAGACGGTGCCCCGGCGGTGCGGCTCGTTGTTGAACTCCGCCTTGAGCTTCTTGCCGGAGCCGCCGGTGCCTGTGCCATGTGGGCAGCCGGTCTGCGCCATGAAGCCGTCGATGACGCGATGAAACGCGACGCCGTCATAAAAGCCCTCGCGCACCAATTCCTTGATGCGTGCGACATGGCCGGGCGCGAGGTCAGGACGCATGAGAATGACGACCTGACCTTTGGTGGTTTCAATTGTGAGCGTGTTCTCGGCATTCGTCATGAGTTTTCTCTGCTTGTCTGAGCTTGCGATCGTCAATTAACCGTATGGTGAACGGCCGGCCGGCCAATGCGTTCCCGAGGGCATCGCTGAACGGCAGTGGCGCGCAACGTTTGATCATTTTGGCCACGGCAATGCGATAAGCCAGCCGTTCATCATCCGACGCGCCGGTGGACTCGAATGTGATCCTCGGGGGTCCGAAGAGTTCGCCGTTGCGGCGGAAGCTCATCCGCACCGTGATCTGCATGCCCGCATGCGACTGGTCGATGGGCGGAGGAACCCAGCAGGCCCGCAGCGCCGCGCTGACCTCATTAAGCGTATTGAGCGGCAGTTGAGGTCCTTGCGCGAGCGCCTCCCCTACAGGCGGAACGAGCGCCAGCGCCCCCGCCAAGGCACGCAGCCATTTGATCACGGCTGGTCGCGATGCCGACAAATGGCAGCAGCGATTGGCCGGCCTGCGAATGGCCCGTGCACGCCGATCCTCCTTGTCAGTGTGCGTCGGCGGCGATCTGCACACGGATCATGCGGTCGGGATCGACCACCGGCTCGCCCTTCTTGATCTTGTCGACCACTTCCATGCCGGACAGCACTTCCCCGACAACCGTGTACTTGTCGTTGAGGAAGGATCCATCGGCATACATGATGAAGAACTGTGAATTCGCCGAGTTCGGATCGTTGGCGCGCGCCATGCCGACAGTGCCGCGCTTGAACGGCACATTGGAAAATTCTGCGGGCAGATTGGGATATTTCGAGCCGCCCGTGCCGTCGCCGCGGGTCCCGTCGCCGGTCTGCGCCATGAATCCAGCAATAACCCGATGGAATGGCACGTTATCGTAATACTTCTCGCGCGCCAGCAATTTGATGCGCTCCACGTGCTTGGGAGCGATGTCGTTGCGAAGCTTAATGACGATGCGCCCGTATTTGACATCGATGAGGAGCGTGTTCTGCGGATCGGCGCCAGGCGGCAGTTGTTGTTGCGCGAGGGCGGGCGCCATAAAGATCAGAGCGGCCAAAGCTGCGAGCAGGCGGATCATGGAATCTCCCGGGTTCAACGACCGGACGTGCCGGCGAACTTTGCTTTCAGGCGGGTGGCAACGGGCGGCGGAACGAACAGCGAGACGTCGCCACCCATGGATGCGATCTGCCGCACCAGTGTGGCGGTGATCGGGCGAACCGTCGGCGCGGCCGGCAGAAAAACGGTCTGCACCGCGGGCGCCATGGCCGCGTTCATGCCCGCCATTTCCACCTCATAATCGAAATCACTCGCGCTGCGCAGCCCACGGATCAGGAGCGTCGCGCCCTCGCGCTGCGCCGCGGCGACGACGAGATCGGCGAAGGTGATGCAAGCAAAATCGCAGCCGCTCGCGCGCGCGAGTGCGCCGCAAGTTTCATCAACCATCGCACGCCGTTCTGCAGCCGTGAACAAGGGCGCCTTCCCGGGGTGGGTGCCGATCGCGAGAACCAGGCGGTCGGCCAACCGGATGGCTTGGCGCACAACGTCGAGGTGTCCGTTGGTAACGGGATCGAACGACCCCGGGAAAAGCGCGGTGCACGGCATGAGTGGCGGTCTAGCGTGCGCTCCGGGGGGCCGCAAGGTCGGCGGCGGGGCGTTCGCGCTAACGAATACCTAGCTCCTCAAGGCCGCATCACCGCCCGGCCGTGGCGCCCAGGTTTCACAAAATCTTGTTCCTCCTCATGCGCTTGCGGCCTTTCTTAGATCGGAACTCTGAGCTCGCGTGCGCTTGTGCCGTGGCGGCATCCCGGCGCAATGGCGGATGGACGAATGGAAAGTGTGTCGGGTCGGCCTGGCCCCCGCGTGGCCGGGTTTTGCTTCCGAGCACTCGCCAAACGCTAGTATCGTCTGTATCGGGCACAAACAGCGCCGACACGTTTCATGGAAATCACCGCTGCCGTGGTGCGCGAGAAGTTCGGCGCCTTCGCGATCGAGAAGGTCGAACTCACCGATCCGCGACCGGACGAGGCATTGGTCAGGATCGTGGCCAGCGGCATGTGCCAGACCGACCTGCACGGCCGCGATGGCTACTACAACATGCCTTATCCCGCGGTGTATGGCCACGAAGGCGCAGGGGTAGTGGAGGCCGTCGGCACGAGGGTCACAAAATTCGCGCCTGGCGATCACGTCGTCATCTCGTTCCCCTGGTGCGGCGCTTGCCCGAATTGCCGGCGCGGCATGCCGTTCCACTGCATGAAAAGCGTGGACCTGAAGACGCGCGGGACGCGTCCTGACGGCTCCACGCTCATGAGCAAGAATGGCGCTCCGGTTTACAGCGCCTTCTTCCAGCAATCCTCCTTCGCAACCCACGCCATCGCCAACGAACGCTACATGGTGAAAGTCAAGAAGGATGCCCCGCTGGAGTTTCTCGGACCGTTTGCCTGCAGCGGGCAAACGGGCGCCGGTGCAGTACTTAATTCGATGCGGCCGGAACCGGGAGATTCGTTCGCCGTCTTCGGAGTGGGCGCCGTCGGGCTAGCAGGGCTGATGGCGGCCAGAATAGCCGGATGCGAGCCAATCATCGCCGTCGACGTGCACGAGCCGCGGCTCGCGCTCGCACAGGCGCTCGGTGCGACGCACGTGATCAACCACAGGGGACGCACCGACGTGGTCGCGGAGATCCGCAGGATCACCGGTGAGGGCGTGCGCTTCTCGCTTGAGACATCGGCGCAGCCCGCGGTGTTGCGCGAATCGGTCGAGGCGCTGATCGCTGCCGGGACCTGCGTTCTTCTCGGGAGCGCCCGTCGCGGGACGGAGGTCTCATTCGAAATGCCGTTTTTGCAATTCGGCCGGATGGTCCGCGGCGTGATCCAGGGCGAAAGTCGGCCGCAGGAGTTCATCCCCCAGCTCGTCGACTTCCTCATGCAAGGAAAAATGCCGGTCCAGCGGATGATGACGTTCTATCCGCTCGCCGACATCAATCGCGCGGCGCAACACTCTTCGGACGGAACGACGATCAAGCCGGTGCTGCGCATGCCGAATTGAGGCGTCGCGGGATGTGTGTGGTATTGTTGGTCGCCAAGATTACTTCCGGTTAGCCGACCTAACGATCCATATAGTAATGCCGCGAAGCCTTTCCTGTCTTGCTGTGGTTGTCCTTGTCGCGATTCAATTTGGCGGCACGGCGAGCTTTGCGCAAAGGCCACCAACCGAACGGGAGCTGCGTATCTACGCCGGGCTGCACGACGCCGCTGCCCGCGGGGACGTCGTGGAAATCGAGCGACTGATCCGAGAAGACGAAAAGCCGAATATTCAAGATGCCAACAGCCGCACCCCTCTGCATGTGGCGGCGTTCCTGCGCCAACACGCTGCGGCGCGGGTGCTCCTGCGGCTAGGCGCCAATGTGAATGCGCTCGATGCCCAGCGCTACGACATTCTCACGATAGCGGCGGTGAACGACGATCTGGAAATGGTCAACATCGCTCTGGAGGGCGGCGCCAACGCGCGCGCCGTCACCAGTCTTTATAACGACACTGCGCTGATCGCAGCGGCCCATCGCGGGCACGTGGAGATCGTGCGCGTCCTCATCGCGGCGAAGGCGCCGCTCAACCACGTCAATGATCTCGGCCGAACCGCATTGCTCGAGGCGGTCGTGCTCGGCAGCGGCGGCACTAAGCATACGGCAACGGTCGAAGCATTAGTCAAAGCGGGTGCCGATGTCACGCTGCCCGACCGACACGGCACGACGGCGCTGCAACATGCCCGTACCCGCGGCTATTCGCAGATCGCACGGATTCTGGAGCAGGCCGGCGCGCATTGATCCCTCGTCCCCGCGCGAGCGCACCGCAACGTCGCAACGCGAAGCTACGAGCTTTTTGGCACTTCGCTGGAGCGTTGCAATTGCGCACGAATAAATGCACCAGCCGACGCGATTGCACGGCGGCCATCCTCCAGCTGGGCCGCCCAGAGGTGCCAAGCATGAATCATGTGCGGCCAAATCTCCAGGTTGACCCGCACATCAGCGGCCCCCGCCCGGCGCGCGATACGCAGCGCATCGTCGAGCAGCGTCTCGGCTGAGCCGACCTGCACGAGCAAGGGAGGCAAGCCGCCAAGATCCGCATGGAGCGGTGAGACCAACGGATCAGCCGGATCTCTACCAGCCAGGTATGCGGAGGCCAGCTCCTCGAGATAGGACTTCGAAATCAGAGGATCCACGTTCGCCTTGTCCGCCAGGCTTGCACCGGTCATCTGCAGGTCAACCCAGGGCGATACCAGCCAAGCGCAGGCGGGGAGCAGTTGTCCGGCATCGCGCAGATTCGTTATAAGCGCCAGCGCGAGGCCGCCACCGGCGCTGTCCCCACCGATTGCTATCTTGGACGGAGCAATCCCCTGATCGAGGAGGAAATGGTAGGCCGCACGTGCATCATCGACGGCTGCAGGGAATGGGTGCTCGGGCGCGAGGCGGTATCCCACCGCGAGCGTACGCGCGCCGGCCGCGCGCCCGGCCTCGGTCACCATGCCGCGATGGCTCACGATCGAGCCTGAGCAATAGCCGCCGCCGTGAAAAAATAGGACCACGCACGAGGAATCGCTGCCCGGCGCCAGTGACCATTCGGCGGGAACCCCGTTGGCACGGGCCGGCTCCAGCCTGATGTCGCCGGAAGCCGGAGAAATCGAGCCAATCGCATCGAGCCGTTCGCGTCGTTCGGCAAAGCCGGCCGGCCTGGGCTTTGAACGCAGTAATTCGCGAACAGCATCGATCCCGCTGCTGGACATGGACAGATTCTGCGTCTGGGTTGGACGCCTCCCTGCGAGGTTCAGATGGCGCTGTCAAAATCGACGACGCGTATCAGAAGTGAAATGTTGAGTCCTGTTGTGGCGGCGTGTCTGGTACCTAAGGAACATCCTCGCCGCGTTCGATGCGGCGCATCAGCCGCTCCAGCTTCTCCGAGGGTTTGGTACGAAGATCAGCGTCGTACATTCGACGAAGCTGTTCGGCGATTGCAAACAGAGTCTCCGTCCCCAAACGAACAACGTTCTGCTTTTTATCTTCGTTGTCGGGAACGGACATCTCAGATTGGCCTAGCTCGGAATACGCAACAAAACTGTTCGCCGAAAGCCGCCAACGCTGGCGCAGGCCGGAAGGTTCCTTCTCCTTGGACCCTGGTCTGGCGCGAGGCTTGTACTCTCTAGATTGGAGGCGGGCTGTTCGCAGCACGCACGGCGCGCCTCACGCGAGCAATCATAAGGCGTCGAAACAGAGAGGACAAATGAGTCGTCTACGCACCTTAGCGGCAACCCTCGCCGCGCTAGGCCTCTCGCTCGCCAATGTTGTCACCGCATCTGCCGAAGCTTACCCGACGCGGCCCATCAAGATCATTGTTCCGACGCCTGCCGGCGGGCCGGTCGACGTAATCGCCCGCCTCATTGGCAATTGTCTGGCCTCGTCCTCGGCCAAGCGGTGGTGATCGACAATCGGCCTGGCGCCGGCAACACAATCGGCTCCAAGGAAGCGGCGCAGGCCGAACCTGACGGCTACACGCTGCTCTATTCGAGCGCGAGCGGACTCGTGCTCGCCCCCATCCTGCAGAAGAATGCCGGCTATGATCCGC
Source organism: Xanthobacteraceae bacterium (assembly GCA_035263865.1). Lineage (GTDB taxonomy): Bacteria > Pseudomonadota > Alphaproteobacteria > Rhizobiales > Xanthobacteraceae > VAZQ01. The sequence goes on along the minus strand of DATFQX010000127.1, from coordinate 11,336 downwards.
TCGCCAGCTATGACCCGATCGTTTTGGTGGCGCAGAGTTCGAACCTGCTGGTCGTCCACCCGTCGCTCCCAGTCAATTCGGTGCAAGAGCTCGTCGCCTATGCGAGGGCGAATCCGGGAAAGGTGAACTTCTCCTCGGGCGGTATCGGCGTGCTGCCGCATTTGATGGGCGAACGGTTCAAGTCAGCGGCTTCGATCGATATCGTACACGTCCCCTACCGAGGCGGCGGCCCTTCGATCAACGACCTCCTCGCCGGTCAAGTGCAGATGACGTTCGAGGGCACGAGCGTGCTCCTGCCACTCATTCGAAGCGGCAAGCTTCGCGAGCTCGCCACGACCAGTGCCAAACATATCTCGGAGCTGCCGGACCTGCCGACGATGGCCGAGAGCGGATTTGCCGGGTTTGTCTCGACCAGTTGGACTGGGCTCTTGGCGCCAGTGCGCACGCCGCGCGCGGTGATCGACAGGCTCAACGCTCAAATCAATGAGGGTCTCGAATCGCCGCAGCTTAGATCTGCGCTCGCCACGCTCAGCAATCACCCGTTGGGCGGGACACCGCAGGATTTCACCGAGCTGATCAAGAGCGACATCGGCAAATGGGAGCCGATCGTGAAGGCTCTCGGGCTCAAGGCGGATTGAAAACCGCTCTTATTTTCAGCCCGAGCCGCAAGAGCCGCAATTCGGGTTTGGCCTGCGGCTCGCAACGACCGGTCACCTGCCTTCTTGATGCGGTGTTAGCTGCCGTTCTGATCACCGTCCTCGCTGATGCGCTCGACCGAGACCACGCGCTCGCCTTCCGCGGTATCGAACACGATCACGCCTTGGGTCGCGCGGCCGGCAATGCGGATGCCCTCGACGCGCGTGCGGATAAGCTGGCCCCCATCCGTGACCAACATGATCTGGTCCTCGTCCTCAACGGGAAACGAGGCCACGACAGGCCCGGTCTTGCCAGTTACTGCCATGGCGACAATCCCTTTGCCGCCGCGGCCGGTGGTACGGTATTCGTAGGAAGACGAGCGTTTCCCGTAGCCGCGCTCGGAGACCGTAAGCACGAACTGCTCCGCCGCTGACATTTCCACGTAGCGCTGTTCGCCTAGTTCGATTGCGCCCGTCGCCTCCTCCACATCGGGCGCAATTTCCTCCACTTCACCAGCGATTCCGCGACGCACGGCGCTGGCGCGCTTAAGATACGCCACGCGCTCGTCAGCGCTGGCGTCAACATGGCGCAGGATCGACATCGAAATAACTTTGTCTTCGGCAGCCAGCCTTATTCCGATATCGCCGATTGTATCGCGACCCTTCTTCAAAGAAGTTTTGCTCGCAGGAAACCGTATGCACTGACCTTCTCGGGTTGTAAGAAGGATGTCATCGTGATCGCTGCAGAGTTCAACACTCGCAATAGAGTCGCCATCCTCCAATTTGATTGCCTTGATGCCTGAGGGGCGAACGTCAACATAGTGATCGAGGGCTATTTTCCGAACGATGCCGTTCGTCGTGGCGAACATCAATTGAAGACCCGCCCATTTAGTTTCGTCCTCGGGCAAGGGCATTATTGTCGTGATGCGCTCGTCCTGCTGCAGCGGGAGAATGTTAATCAGCGCCTTGCCGCGCGCCTGTGGCGCCGCCTGCGGCAGGCGCCACACCTTGTCCTTGTAAACCCGGCCAAGGGAGGAGAAATACAAGACAGGCGTATGCGTGGAGGCCACGAACAGACGCGAGACGAAATCCTCCTCGCGCGTCTGCATGCCGGCGCGACCTTTGCCCCCGCGCCGTTGCGCGCGATACGTCGACAGCGGCACGCGCTTGACATAGCCGAGATACGAGACGGTGACCACCATGTCCTCGCGGTGGATGAGATCTTCTTCCTCGACTTCGCCTTCCTGCTCGAGGATGACCGTGCGGCGCGGGGTAGCAAACTTCTCACGCACGGCCCTGAGCTCGTCTTTCACGATGCTTTGGATGCGCGCGCGCGAGCGCAAGATGTCGAGATAGTCGGCGATTTCCTCGGCAAGCTTGTCCAGCTCGGCCTTGATCTCGTCGCGACCAAGCGCGGTAAGACGCTGCAGGCGCAGGTCGAGGATGGCTTTGGCCTGCTCGGCCGAGAGTTTATACGTGCCTGTCTTCGACACCTTGTGGCGTGGATCGTCGATCAGGGTGATCATGGCCTCCACATCGCGCGCCGGCCAATCGCGCGCCATCAAGGTCTCTCGCGCCGTGTTGGCGTCGCTCGAGCCGCGGATGAGCTTGATCACCTCGTCGATATTGCTGACGGCAATGGCCAGCCCGACCAGCACGTGGGCGCGATCGCGCGCCTTCCCCAGCAAATACTTGGTGCGGCGGGAAATCACCTCCTCGCGGAAGGCGATGAAGGAGGTGAGCAGGTCCTTGAGATTCATGACCTGCGGGCGGCCGCCCTCGAGCGCGACTACGTTGGCACCGAAGGTCGATTGCAGCGGCGTGTATCGGTACAGCTGGTTGAGTACGACATCCGCCATGGCGTCGCGCTTGAGCTCGATGACGACGCGATAGCCCTCGCGGTCGGATTCGTCGCGCAGAGCGGCGATGCCGTCGATTTTTTTGTCCCGCCACAGCTCGCCAATTCGCTCGACCATCGCCGCCTTATTCACCTGGTAGGGAATCTCGCTGACGATGATCGCCTCGCGCTCGCCGCGCAGAGTTTCGATCTCCACCTTGCCGCGCATGACGATCGAGCCACGGCCGAAAGTGTACGCGGTGCGGATGCCCGAATGACCGAGAATGATGCCGCCGGTCGGGAAGTCGGGACCCGGGATGATGCCGATCAGTTCCTCGACACCCAGCCCAGGATCCTCGATGAGCGCGATGCAGGCATCGATCACCTCGCCGAGGTTGTGCGGTGGAATGTTCGTCGCCATTCCAACCGCGATGCCGCCTGCTCCGTTTACCAGGAGGTTCGGGAACCGTGCCGGCAGAACCACCGGCTCTTTCTCGTTGCCATCGTAGTTCGGTTGGAAATCGACGGTCTCCTTGTCGATGTCGTCGAGCAGCTCCATGGCCGCCCTTGCCAACCGGCATTCGGTGTACCGCATGGCTGCGGGCGGATCGCCGTCGACCGAGCCAAAGTTGCCCTGCCCGTCGATGAGGGGCAGACGCATGGAGAAATCCTGCGCCATGCGCACCAGCGCGTCGTAGATCGCCTGGTCGCCATGCGGATGGTATTTGCCCATCACATCGCCGACCACGCGCGCCGACTTCACGTATTTCTTGTCGGGCGTATGCCCGTTCTCATGCATCGAATAGAGGATGCGGCGATGCACCGGCTTGAGCCCGTCGCGCGCATCCGGCAGCGCGCGCGCCACGATCACGCTCATGGCGTAATCGAGATAGCTGCGCTTCATCTCCTCGGTGATCGAGACCGGGCGAATATCGGACGGGCCGGGCGCTTCCGGTTGCTGGTCGTGGTTGTCGGCCAAGGGAAATCCAGTGGTGAGGTTTGTGCTTAGCTGATTCAGCCACCAGAGGCTACCCAAAAACGCGCCAAAGGCAGGCGATTTTCATATGGTGATTCAGATATTTATGGTCAAGTCACGGCGAAGGGTCAGCGCCTTCAGCCATGCCCAATATAGGAAGGTTTTTTGGTGCGTCCTTAGTGGCCGAACACCACCGCATGCATGATGCGGCCGGGTCAAATACGCGGGCTGTCTCTTGCCTGAAATATCTCAGCGACTTAGCGCGCGCTCACGGTTGGGAACATTGCGGCAACGCCTAGAGCTTTGGACCCAAGTTGGACCCAAGGGCGTCAGCGCTTCAAAATGTTTCCTGCCATCATCCCGATAACCGCGGCCGCACTCGTGTCGGCCTTGCGCGTGCGCTTGGCGTAGCTGCGCAGGAGCACTGCGGGATCATGCCCGCATCGAGCCGCCACGACATGCACGGGCACGCCGGCGTCAAGCAGTAGGGTTTCATGTGTGCCGCGTAGATCATGGAGACGCAGATCGAAACCACGCTTCCGCGCACGCTTTTTGAACTCCGTCGTCGTGGTGTTGGGATTGCGGAGGCTCGTGAATGAGAAATCTTCGCCTGGCGCCGGCGGATTGGGGAACATCAACGCATCGGCGGGGAGCTTGACCAGTGAAAGATCGACCGCGACACCATCGGGCACGCCGGCTATTAGGCGCAGATGTTTCTCGCGCTCGGCGGTCAGCAGCGCCAGCAGGCTATCGTCGATCGTGATGGTGCGCGTCCCCCGTGCCGTCTTGGGAGCCTTGAGGGCGAGCGCTTGCCCTGTGACGTGATCAACGGCACGCTCGATGCGCAGCGTCTTGGCCTTGCCATCAAGGTCGCTCCACCGCAACGCCAGTATCTCGGAACGGCGCGCGCCGGTGAACGCTGCAACGGCGACGATCGGGAACAAAACCGAGTCCCGGAAGCCCTCGACCAAGGTTCGTAGCTGATCTTGGTCAAGTACCGTGCCGTGATCAGCCTCGCCCGGAGACGGTATCTTTTCGGCGCGCTCCAGCGGATTGACTGCGAGCATTCCCTTGCGCACCGCGGTCGAAAGGCACGAGCCGAGCACCACATGCACATATTGGGCGGTGGAGGCAGCGACCTTGCCCTCGAGCTTGCAGTACAAAGCATCAAGTTCGGTCGCTTGAATCTGTTGCAACGGCCGGGACCCAAGCACGGGCACGACGTGAACGCGCAGAAGCTGACCATAGCGCGCCAGTGCGCGGCCTCCGACTCCCCGCTGTCGGCGCCCTGGCGCCCCGATGGCAAGCCATTGCGCTATCCATTGCCCAAGTGTGATTTTGTCCGGCGCCACGTGTGTGCCGTCATCGCCGCTCTTGAGTAGCCGGCGCAGCTCTTTGCGCGCGTCCGACAATGAACCGTGAAACGTTTGGGTGATGCGCTTGCCCTTGACGCGGTAGCGTAGGCGCCAAGAATTTTTGCCGCGCTCGTCAATTCCGCCGTCACCGCGATCGCGTCGCTTCGTCATTTGTTTTCTCCGTGTGTGAGGTCAAGATCGCGCATGGCCTGCGCTTGTCCGTAATAAAGGGACCCTGAGGGCTTCTTCTCCCCTTCAGCATGAGAAAGCAGCGCGAACTCCGGTATGTTGACCAGCGTAACCAGCGTACGTGCGACTTCCTCGGGTGTCGCGTATTTCGGGTAAGGACTGACCCCGACGATGCCGGGGGGCGCCACTCCATCGAGGAGCTGCATTACGGCTGACTTGAAAGCCTCGAAGTCGAAGCGGTTTGTGCGCCAGCTGAAATTGTGAGTGACGATGCTCGCCACCTCGGTGACATCGTGATCAATGGCGGCGTCAGCGTCGGCGGTGCTGGAAAAACCAAGGCCACGAGCGTAAATGGTCATCCGCTCGATGAGGTAACAAAGCCCTCGAGTCGGCCTGTCAGCCGGCGTGGCTGCTTTTAAAGCATAATCAAGATACCCCTCGGTCGTTCGTGAAAGCGTCGTTCTGCTCGATTTGGCCTCGCGCTCAAGGCGGACGCGGACCTCGGGGTCAACACGGATCAGCATAGCTACCCGGCGCCGGCCCGTAGGCTTGCGGCCCGAACCTTTGCGTCGGCCGCCCCTTGCCATGACCTCCCCTTTGAAATCCGGATACCGAAATGTATCCGTACAGTATTGACCTAGATACGTCAACCTCCTATCGAGTTAGACAAAACCAAATTCGATCCGATGGGGGATTTCAATGACAGAAAAAAGGCAGAAACCGCTGACGATCAGCGTCCCGGAAGCCGGCAGACGATACTTCGGGATTTGCCGCGACTCCGCATACGCCGCCGCCAAGCGCGGCGACATCCCGACGATCAGGGTCGGGAGGCTTTTGCGCGTTCCGGTGCGATTGCTGGAGGCCTTAATTGATGACGCTGCAATGAAACGCCGTCATCGCGCCGCGCGCGATCAGGTCACCGCCGCTTAAAGCGAAACGCCGTCCTTCGACAGGACGGCGCTCGCATTTTCCACATAGGGCTAAGCAGCCTCTCTCGCGAGGCGCTGTGTAGCCCAAAGCGGCCAAGGCCGCAAGGAGCCTGCACATGCCTACGACCCTCCCGAAAATTTCTTTCGCTTTTAAGCGCAGCGTGCCCGCCCATCCCCGCCGGGTTGTTGGGGACACGCGCAGCGTCACCTTAAGCCCGCAATTCAGCGTCTACGACGGCCGCGACCGCGTTGGTTCGTATCGACGTGACGGCGACCGCTTCATGGCGTTCGACCGTCGCGGTTGCGGGCTAGGCACCTTTCCGACAATGCGCGAGGCCGCTGACGCCATCTGCGCGAAGAGGGCTTCGTGACCACGCGCCGTCGCCTACCCGATCGAAGGTTGAGCGAGAGCTTCGACATCGAGATCGGCGGCTTGGAATACACGGCGACGGTGTCGCGTTTCTCGGACGGCCGCATCGGCGAAGTTTTTCTTGGCAACCACAAATCCAATAGTTCGGCCGACACGGCCGCCCGCGACAGCGCGATCGTATTCTCGATCGCCGTACAGCACGGCGCCGATCCCGAAACGATCCGCCGAGCACTCTGCCGCGATAGTCAAGGCCGGGCCTCCGGGCCGCTCGGTGCCGCTCTCGACAAGATCGCAGGGTTCAAGTCATGACCGCAGCCATTCTCCCGTTTCCCCACCGGCCGGTGCGCGTTGTGCCCGCGCGCGATGGCGGATGGTTGGTTGTGTGGCGCGCGTGCGGTTGGCTGCATGGATCGCGCAACGCGGCTTTAGCCGACGCGCACGCGATCGCTACGGCTCACAATGTCACCATTGAAACAACTCGGCGATTTGGCGCGCCGACCGAGCTGATCGTCGTGCGCCAACAGCACAAGGAGAATGCAGACATGGCATTCCAACAGAAACCTAATCGCGGCTCGCTCTTCAAGAACGACGAAAAGTGCAAGGAAGAGGATCGCGACTATGCCGGCAGCATCAACATCGAAGGCCGTGAGTTTTGGCTGAGCGGATGGCTCAGCGAAACGAAGAAGGGCAGCAAGTATCTGAGCTTGGCTGTCAAACCCAAGGATAAGTAGAGCAGCGAGAAGCTGAAAGCGACGGAGACATGACCATGACGGACGAGGAGAAGACAGTGCACAAAATGACAGTGGAGCAAACGATGGAACAAACAGTCGAACAGTGGCTCGCGATCCGTAAGCAAGCCGGGCTCCAAATCGATCCGGAGACCGCTGAGGTTGAGTGGATATATGCGCAAATGTTCGATCCCTACGGTGTCAAACCCGTTCCCGAGGAATACTGGTGTGTCGGGCGGGAGTACTTCGCCCGTTCTCCTGGAAGCGACGTGTGGGTCTGGTTTAGCGATCTGCCCGACGCCACCCGCGACGCCTTATGGAAAAAGCACAGTTCAAAGTTGGCGTTTCCGGCAGGATTCGAGGATTGCCCGTTCTAGTAGGTATCGAATTCGTGACCGAGCGCTCCTGGCGTGACTTCGATGGACGACGGGATTCAATTTTGAAATCTGGGGAGGGGCGGCATGAAGTCCGCCGACGAGATACTGGCCGAGCACGGCATCAAGCTCGAAAGCCCGGCCCCCGGCCGCTACTACGCCATCTGTCCGCGGTGCTCGCATACGCGTAGCAAGGAGCATCAGAAAGCCAAGGTGCTCGGCGTCACCATCGAAAATGACCGCGCGCATTGGGGATGCAACCATTGCGGTTGGACCGGACCCGAGAGAGGCAACGGTAATGGTCGCGATCGCGATCGCGCGGGCTTCGAAACCTACGATTACTGCGACGCGGACGGCACTCTCAAATTCCAGAAGGTGCGCAATCCACCGGGATCGAAAACCCGCTTCTGGATGCGCCGCCCAGACAGCCACGGCGGATGGATCAATGACACCAAAGGCGTCGATACCAATCTACTCTATCGCATCGAGGAGATGAACGAAGCCATTGCGCTTGGCCGCACCGTTCTCGTGGTCGAGGGTGAAAAGGACGTTAACAATCTCTGGCGCATCGGCATCCCCGCCATCTGCAATGCGCACGGCGCAAGCGAACCGGGCAAGCAGCCGAAGTGGACCAAAGCACACAGCGAGCAACTGCGCGGCGCCGACATCGTCGTCATGCCCGACCATGACGCCGCCGGGTATGCGCACGCCGATGCCGTTTGCAAAACATCATTGGGCACCGCCAAGCGCGTGCGCGTCCTCAAACTCGCCGAGCATTGGCCGGAATGCCCGAAAGGCGGCGACATTTCCGATTGGCTCGCCGCCGGTCATACGTGCGAGGAGCTCGACGCGCTCACCGCTGCCGCGCCGGACTACGTGTCGGCAACGGCCCGACGGGAAAAGGTGCAGGCGAGTGAGGGTGCGCCGCTACTCGACGACGTGCGCGAGTTTCTGGCACGGTTCGTCGTCTATCCAAGCGACCACGCGCAAATCGCACACGTTCTATGGATTGCGCATGCGCATTTGATGGATGCATGGGAGAGCACGCCACGGATCGCGTTCCTGTCGCCCGAGCCGGCATCGGGAAAGACGCGGTCGATGGAAGTGTCCGAGCTCCTCGTTCCCAACCCGGTCGCGGCGGTGAACGTGACGCCGGCCTATCTGTTCCGAAAAGTCGGCAGCGAGGACGGCCCGCCGACAATCCTATTCGATGAAATCGACACTGTGTTCGGACCCAAGGCCAAGGAGAACGAGGAGATCCGGGCGCTGTTAAACAGCGGGCATCGTCGCGGCGCCGTCGCCGGACGCTGCGTGGTGCGCGGCAAGACGGTCGAGACGGAGGAGATTTCCTCATACGCTGCAGTTGCCCTTGCCGGGCTGGGCTGGCTGCCGGACACGATCCTGAGCCGCAGCGTGATCGTCCGCATGCGCCGTCGCGCGCCCGATGAAATTGTCGAGCCGTTCCGTCGGCGCGTTCATGCACCGATCGGCGAAGCGCTGCGGCGGCGGCTTGCGGGGTGGGCCGCTGCGATCCTGAAAGCGGCGACAGAGGCGCGGCCGCAGATGCCGGACGGCGTCGAGGACAGGAACGCTGACATCTGGGAGCCGCTACTCGCGGTCGCCGAGATTGCGGGCAGCCATTGGGTTCGGTTGGCGCGCAAGGCGGCGGCGGCGCTCGTAGCGGTGGCGCGCGAGGTCGAGCCGAGCCTCAACGTCCGGCTGCTAGCAGATTTGCGGACAGTGTTTGGGGCGGAGGAGCAACTCGCCACAAAGAAGATCCTAGCCGAACTATGCCTAATCGAGGATGCACCATGGGGCGACATGAAGGGCAAGCCAATCACCGACAACCAGCTAGCCCGACGGCTCAAAAACTACGGCGTAAAGTCGAAGACCATTCGGTTGGGCAATGATCGCTTTGCGAAGGGATACGTTCGCGCGGAGCTCCATGATGTCTGGCGACGTTATTTGCCCCGGCTCCCGTCTTCCGACAAAGACGTCACAGGCGTCACACCCGTCACAGAGCCCGATTTATGGGTACTTGATGTGACGCCTGTGACGCCACAGGGGCTAAATGTGACGCCTTCCGACGCCCCCGAGGCGCCGCCGCCTGTGACGCCTTCGCGGGAGCCTTGTGACGGCTCGGCCGATCGAGAAAAACCCCATGAAATGGGCCTTGTGACGCCTGTGACGCCTGTGACGCCTTCGGCGGGGAATAGGGGCGATGAGCCGGGTTTGAGCCGCCGACGGATCCAAGAACTCGCGGATTGGTACTCCGACAAAGGCCACCAACGGTGCCGTGACAGTGCACTCGACACCGCCGAGTTCGACGCCGAGCTTCGGGCCATCTTGCGCAAGGAGGTGGCGTTTCCCGAGCACGTCGAGATTGAGTTCGAGAGAGTGATGCAAGTGGTGTTCGCGAGCTAGGAGGATCGAGAGTGGGCCCGAACGCACGCACGTCCCGCCAGCAAGCGGCCGCTCTTCGCAATCTGTCGCATAGGTTGGCGAAACCGTCCTTGGGCCGGGGGCGAATTCAACGTCAGTGTCGCCGAGCTCTTTGGGCACTCGGCACGGCTTCCACCTCAGATGCGATCGCTTGGAGCTACCGAGAGGTCATGTGGGGCGAGCGAAGCCGGCACTTTAATCGGGCCGCTATTCGCGCACTGACATCGATCGGTGCAGTGCGAGTTGGCAGGGCCAAGACGATCGGTAGACCGTGGCTATGGCGGCTCAAGGATAGCTGAGGCCGACTATGAATGCTCATTTCTTGCACAGTTCGGGCAGAACAAGCGGAATAATGCAATGAAATCAATGGGGCTCTTACTACGCGAGGTAGTCAAAACGGTGGTTCGCTTTGTTCTCCTACCCGCGAGCGGGCGTGGCGATCGAACGCCGAGGCTTACGCGATCTCGGGGGATTTGGATGGCCCGATCTGGCGCCCTCGGCGAGCGGGTGAATGGTCTGGTGCTTTAGCCGAACCAGCCGAACCGGGCCTGGCAGCGATTGTCGCGCTACTAAGGTAAATGAAAGGTTAACGCGGGGGAAACCTCGCGATGTCGCGAGTGGAGCTTCGAGCGCTTCAGCAAGCCCGCTGTATCGTGCGCGGCGCGCCATCGGCCTGCGGCCGGCAGCGCCGGAAGGAGGGCCCCGGTACCTTTTCGCCAGGATCGAACCCCCCGTAATGGCCACGGCCTATGCGAGAGGCGTGTCGTTCTGGAATTTTTTGGATTTTTTTGGAGCATGGACGCCCGCGGCGGCAGTGATCTGTTAAATAGCTTTCTGAACGCAACGAAGGAATAGAACTTTGAAGTTTCAGCCTGGGAACCAGCTCGGCGCTGCCGGCCGCCCAAAGGGCGCGCGCAACAAGCTTGCGAGCCATGTCTTTGCCGATGTTTTGCAATTCTTGACCGAGCCTGCGGCGTTCGAAGCAAGCGAGCGGACGAAGTTTCAGTCGCTGTTGCTGACGATGTGGCGTGAGTCGCCGCGCGACCTTGCGCGGTTTGTCGCAAGCATCTTGCCACGAGAGTTGCAGATTGAGACGAGCAGTGTGAATGAGCTTTCGGATGAGGAGCTAGACCGGATGATCGAAATGCTGCGCGCGAGAGCATTGGCGGCCCGCGAGCAGCAATCGCTCGACCAAGTAAAGATGCTCGAACATGTTAACTGAAAAAGAGGCAGCGGCACTTACGCGGCTGGAGCAAGAACGCGAGCGGCGCATCAACGAGAAGATTGAAAGCGGCGCGGCCGTGCGCCTACCACTACTCATCGTTGCCGGCGCGCCCGCATCTGTCGATGCCGAGAGCGTCCGCAAGCGCAAGTTGGAGGAGCTCCGGCGCAATGGCGAGGCCCGCGAAATTTTTTTCGAAGAGATTACGATTATTACGGGTGTGCCCCGGCCGGGACGCGACAACTATACGCCGCCCAACGCGAGCGAGCCGCCCGCGGT